>NZ_JASCAQ010000039.1:0-81754 GCF_029967685.1 Erwinia sp. V90_4
GCGTATTGATGCTGAAGTTGCCACGAATCGTAGGGGTCGACCATTTGTTCCGGTCAGCGCGTATTGATGCTGAAGTTGCCACGAATCGCAGGGGGCGATTTTTTTTCCGGTCAGCGCGTATTGATGCTGAAGTTGCCACGAATCGTAGGGGTCGACCATTTGTTCCGGTCGACCCGCGTCACAGGAATGCACTAAGCTGAAGGTTTTCTGCCGTATAAGTGAGCCTGCTTTATGCTGTATCGCCGTTTTGAAAGGATGATCGACATCTTCAGGGATGCCCCGGCCGACACGCCGCCGGATAGTCTGTGGGCGTTCTATCGCTTTTATCTGCGCCAGGTGTGGCAGAGTTTTGCGCTGCTGCTGGTGATTGGCCTGGTGGCGTCACTGATTGAAGTGGCGCTGTTCCGCTACCTCAGCCGCATTATCGACCTGGTCAATGCCGGACCGGCAGCCACCTTCTTCAGCGACCACGGCGGCGAGTTGCTGTGGATGGTGGTGGTGGCCCTCATCTTCCGCCCGCTGCTTATCGGCCTGCACGACCTGCTGGTACACCAGACCATCAACCCCGGCATGACCAGTATGATCCGCTGGCAGCATCATAACTACGTGCTGCGTCAGAGCCTCAACTTCTTCCAGAGTGACTTCGCCGGGCGCATCGCCCAGCGCATTATGCAGACCGGTAACGCGCTGCGCGATTCGGCAGTGCAGGCGGTGGATGCACTGTGGCACGTGGTGATCTACGCCGTCACCACGCTGGTGCTGTTTGCCGAAGCCGACTGGCGGCTGACGATTCCGCTGATTATCTGGATTATCGGCTACGTTCTGTGTCTGCGCTATTTTGTGCCGCGCGTTAAAGCGCGCTCGGTGGCGTCGAGTGATTCGCGCTCGCGCCTGATGGGCTGCATCGTCGACGGCTACACCAATATCACCACGCTAAAGCTGTTCGCCCACAGCGACTTGGAGCGCCAGCACGCGCGCGAGGCGATTGACGACCAGACGATGAAAACCCGCAGCCAGGGACGCATGGTGACCAATATGGACGTGGTGATCACCACGCTGAACGGCCTGCTGATCGTCAGTACCACCGGGCTGGCGCTGTGGCTGTGGACGCAGTCGCTGCTTAGCGTCGGGGCGATTGCGCTGGCGACCGGGCTGGTGATCCGCATCGTCAATATGTCCGGCTGGATTATGTGGGTGGTGAACGGCATCTTCGAGAATATCGGCATGGTGCAGGACGGGCTGTCGACCATCGCGCAGCCGGTCAAGGTGCGCGATAAAGCCAACGCCGCAGCGCTCAAGGTCAATCAGGGCGAGATCCACTTTGACGCTATCCGCTTTAACTACGGCGGCGAGCGCCGGGTGATTGATGATCTGCAGCTGACCATTCGCCCCGGTGAGAAAATCGGTCTGATTGGCCCATCCGGCGCCGGGAAGTCGACGCTGGTCAACCTGCTGCTGCGCCTGTATGACCTCAACGGCGGGCGCATTGTGATTGACGGCCAGAATATTGCCGACGTCAGCCAGGAGAGCCTGCGCGCGCAGATCGGCATGATCACCCAGGATACCTCGCTGCTGCACCGCTCCATTCGCGACAACCTGCTGTACGGCCGCCCAAATGCGACCCAGCAGGAGCTGATGCAGGCGATCCATCAGGCGAAAGCCGACGAATTTATTCCGCTGCTGTCGGATTCGCTGGGGCGCACCGGGCTGGACGCGCACGTTGGCGAGCGCGGCGTGAAGCTCTCCGGCGGCCAGCGCCAGCGTATCGCCATCGCACGCGTGCTGCTGAAGGATGCACCGATCCTGATTATGGATGAGGCTACCTCGGCGCTGGATTCCGAAGTGGAAGCGGCGATTCAGGAGAGCCTGGAAACGCTGATGGGCGGTAAAACGGTGATCGCCATTGCCCACCGCCTGTCGACCATTGCCCGTATGGACAGGCTGGTGGTGCTGGAGCAGGGACGGATTGTTGAGATCGGCAGCCACAGCGAGCTGCTGGCGAAAGGTGGCCTGTATGCGCGCCTGTGGCGGCACCAGACCGGCGGATTTGTCGGCGAGGAGTAAGGAGCGACCTTTTTACGCTCGACCCGCACATCAGCCCGTAGGGGCGAGGCATGCCTCGCCCACGCACCCGGCGTTTCCTGGCGAAGGTGCTGTAGCGTCGGATTGATACCGTCACCGCGGGTCAGGCATGCCTGACCCCTACGATGTTTATTCAACCGGTAGGGGCGAGGCATGCCTCGCCCCTGGCCATCAGCCTTTGTAAGGTTTCAGTTCCAGCCCGTAAGCCACGCCGTTGACGTAGACCTTCAGATGCTTAGTTGATGCATTAAACTGGTCATTATTCAGCACCTTGCCGCGCATCAGCAGCTCATTGTCGTTATTAAAGCCGTAGCCCACTGCCGGGCGGCCCTGCCAGTGCTGGTGGAAAGCGCTATCCGGTGCGGCATCCAGTACCGCAATCTCTGCGGCGGTGGCGGCACGGTAAGCTTTATCAAACATAAAGTGCACCCCGGCGCTGAAGCGGTCGAGGGAGTTGGTCTCCAGCAGCGCGCTACAGAAGCCGGTATACACCGCAATCTTGACGTACAGCCTGGTTTTTTGACCCGAACTGCCCGGCTGCAGCAGCACGCGCGTGACCGGGCAGGAGCCCTGACCCGACCAGGTGGCGATATAGCTCTGGTCGCCGGTTTTTTGCAGGAAAATATCGGCGGCCCCTTCGGCGGTGCGCTCCGTGGCGTCAATCTGGGTGGTCGGCATACTGCTGTAGAACGCCGTACCGACAATACGAATGCGCGCCTGAGTGGTGTTATGGGAGAAGAACAGCTCCCCAACGTAAAACCACTTCTCCTTGTCGCTGCGGTTATCCATGCGCTCGTTGCCCGGCGTGGTGAGATAATCGTAATTCAGCGAGCCGGTGATTTTAATCCCGTGGCTTTCAATGTCGACATGCCCCTGCTCATAAACGGACATCTCCGGCCACTCTTCAATACCGGTGGCATCGTCAAAATCGAAGCCCTTACCGGCCTGCACGTTAAACTGCTGATTGACGATGCGCGCACGGTAACAGCGCATCGGGTTCGGGCAGGTCTCCAGGTTGAAAGCTTCGATGGTCCACTGGCCGTAGGCGATATTACCGGGATATTCGGTGTGCTCGATCCAGCCATTGTAGATTGCCGACTGCCCGGCACGCTGCAGATCGATGGCGGGATTCGGGCCGGTACTGCGCTGAATATTGAAGTTGCACAGCTCAATGGCGGTGATATGGTCCCATTTGCCCTGTACCTGACCGGACCAGTGGCCGTAAACCACGGTGCCGGTACAGTCGCGGGCGTACCACTGGTCAATTTTACAGTCGAGGGTGTCAACCAGATCGAGCGAGCGGCCGCCCATGTTGTAAAACATCACGCTGGTGACGCGTACAAACTGGCCGCCGGGAATAATGTTTTTAAAGAAGCCTTTGGTGTTGCGTGCGCCGTCTTTACTTTCGCCGTCGATAATCAGGCTGGAGACTTCCATATAGCGCGCTTTGACGGTGAACATCACGTCATTCTTTTTATCTGACACTAACTCTGTTGAGGGGTAGTAACCAAAGTTAACGTGCTCCCCTGCCACGCGGAATTTTGGAACTTCTGCGGCGGAAATATCAAATTTTGACAGCATAAACTTGCCGGCGGGAAATTTAACGCCGAGGGTAGGGTTAACGCGCTTTGACCAGTTCCACATCCACTCTACCGCCTGTTTACAGTCGGTTTTACCGTCGGCCAGCGCACCAAAATGGACCACGGTCACTTCGTTATAGTCGGTGAGCACGCGCTTCCATCTTTTTCCACCCGGGGTCTGAATAACGACACCGTGGTCGTGCGGGGTGGTGGTATCCAACATATCGTAAACAAACAGCCCGCCGCCCATTTTATAGTCCTTTTTATACTCCAGCACCATTGCCATCTGGCCCATATCGGTGGGCTCAGTGGTACGCAGATCTTCCAGAGTTTTACAGGTGATGATGGAGGTAGGGATGGTGCCATTGGTATTGTTAGAGCTGGTGGTATTCTCAGACATAAGGCCCCCGGCAAAGTGGAAGGTGTACAGGTAAAATCCACTTAAGTATATTCATGGAAAATATCGCCGATGCGGCAGGGCCAGGCTAAATGCAGTGGTAAAATCTAGATATTTGCCTTAAGTCTTAAAATGAGACTGTTGTGTTTCATTATTTTTGATTGCTGCCTAAATATTTACCAGAATAACCTTAGTACGATTCTGCTCATGGCAGGCACTGCCGGGAAGAGGGAAGCAGGGGGTAAACGGGGCGGGCATGCCCGACCCCTTCGATGAATCAGGCGGGCCATGCCTCGCCCGCACTTATACTAACGGTTTCAGCTCAAGGCCGTAAGCCACGCCGTTGACGTAGACCTTCAGCACCTTATTAGCCGTACCCGTCTGGGTGCTCGCCAGCGTCTTGCCCTGCAGCAGCAGCTCGTTGTCATGATTAAAACCAAAGCCCACGCTGTTATTACCCACCCAGTGCTGGTGATAGACATTGGTGTCGGTCAGCGCCGCTTCCAGCGTGGCGCTCTCCTCCGGGGTGGCGGCGCGGTAGCCTTTGTTAAACATAAAGTGCACGCCACCGGTATAGCGGTCGTTGGCGTTGGTATCCAGCAGAGCGACCACGTTAGAGAGCTTGGCCAGCTTCACATACAGCTTCGTGTGCGAGCTGCTGCTGCCCGCCTGCAACATCACCCGCTTCACCGGGCTGGCTCCCTGGCCGGACCAGCTGGAGATAAACCCGCGCGTGACCTTTTGGATAAAGATATCCGCAGCGCCCTCGGCGGTGTTTTCACTGAAGCCAAGCTGCGGGACATCCTGCTTGGTAAAGGTGGCAGAGCCGATGACGCGCAGATGCGCCTGGAAGGAGTTTTGCGTCAGCAGCAGCTCGCCGACATAAAACCATTTTTCATCGTTGCCGCTGTTAAACATCCGGTCGGGCGAGGTCAGATACTGATAATTCAGCGAGCCGTTAATTCTGACGCCGTGGTTTTCAATACGCACATCACCCTGCTCATAGAGCGATATTGCCTCCCAACGATCTCCGCTCTGGGAAAAATCCATAGCGGTGAAGGCCTTGCCCTCGGCATCCTTATTATTTTGTTCATTGTGCTGCAGGTTGATAATGCGGCTGTAATGGCACTTCAGCGGCGCTTTACAGGTTTCAATGTTCAGCCCGTTAATCGTCCAGTGGCCGTTGGCAATGGTGCCCGGATCGTCCGAGTGCTCAATCCAGCCATTCCAGATAAATGACTGCCCGGAGCGCTGCAGGTCGATCGCCGGTTTTTCTTTACTGCGCTGAATATTGAAGTTGGTCAGCTCAATGGCAGTGATGTGATCCCATTTCCCCTGGGGATTATCAGACCAGGTGGCGTGGATAACCGAGTCATAGCAGTCGCGGGCGTACCACTGGTCGATCTTACAGTCGAGCGTGTCGAGCATGCTGATGGATTTGCCGCCCATGTTATAGAACATCACGCAGGAGACGCGGACGAACTGGCCGGCTTCGACGATATTCTGATAGAACCCCTTAGTATTTTTAGCTTTGTTATTTTCGCCGTCGATAATCAGGCTGGAGATCTCGGTATAGCGCGCTTTAACCTTAAACATCACCTCGCCATCTTTTCTATCGGAGAGCAGGGTGGTGGCAGGCAGATAGCCAAAGGTCACGGTCTGGCCCGATACGCGGAATTTAGGCGTTTCCGGGGTGACGTCAGAAATATCAAATTTTGACATCATAAATTTCCCGGCAGGGAATTTAATGCCGATTTCCGGGTTATATTTTTTTGACCAGGCCCACATATATTTTACAGCATCGATACAGTCAGTTTTACCGTCCGCCAGCGCGCCAAAATCCACCACGGTCAGGGCGTTGTGATCGGTCAGTGCACGCTTCCAGCGCGCCCCTTTAGCCGTGACGAAATTCACGCCGTTATCATCGGGCGTGGTGGTATCGCTGATATCATAAACAAACACCCCGCCGCCCATTTTATGATTTTCGCTGTACTCCAGAACCACCGCGAGCTCACCAACGGCGGTAGGTTCGGTCTGGCGCAGGTCGGCCACGGTGCGGCAGGTGGTGACGGCACTATTGCCGCCGGTGGCTGAAGTGAGTTCCATCACCACTTTGCCAAACTCTATTGCTTTGCCGCTGGTGTCATAAACCTTCAGACTGTTTCCGCTGGTGGCAGCAGTGACGGCTTCATTACTGGCAGGACTGGCAGGTTTTTTAGCTGGCATCTTATTTCCCAGTGAATATAACGTGAATGGATACAATCCACTAAAGTATATTCCGGGAAGTTTTTTGCATCATGGCAGGGCCAGCGTTAATAAAATAAATCAGCAGAATAAGACACCAGTCTGGCGTTATTCTTATTCTGCAAAAAATATTACCAGATTATCCTTAGTACGATTCTATTTACGCCGGGGACTGACGCCACGGCAGCGCTGAACGCGCTTCTTCCGCCCAGGCGCGCACGCCGTCGCGCTCCTGCTGAAGAAAGTCGGCTACCGCATCGTGCAGGCCGGGGTGGCGCAGCCGATGCCACGACTCGGTCAGGACCGGTTCAAACCCGCGGATCAGCTTATGCTCGCCCTGCGCCCCGGCATCAAAGCGCTGCAAACCGTGGGCGATGGCGTACTCCATCCCCTGCCAGAAGCAGGTTTCAAAGTGCAGGCGGTTGAACTCCTCCAGACAGCCCCAGTAGCGGCCGTATAAGGTATCGCCATCCACCAGGCTGAAGGCCATCGCCACCGGGTCGCCGTGCTGGCTGGCAATGATGACGCGGATGGCCGCGGGCATGCTTTGCGCCAGCAGGCTGAAGAACAGCCGCGTGAGATAGGGCTGGCGACCGCGTACGAGGTAGGTGTTGGCGTAGCAGTCGTAGATAAAGTCCCACTGCGCCTCGCTCAGCTGTGCGCCCTCATACCAGGCAAACTCCACGCCCTGGCTGGCGACCAGCTCGCGCTCTTTGCGCAGCTGTTTGCGCTTGCGTGAGGTCAGCAGATCGAGGAAGTCCTGAAAGTCGCGAAAACCGCGGTTGTGCCAGTGGTACTGGCAGCCCAGGCGCGGCAGCCAGCGTTCATCACCGGCTAAATGCTGATGCACGCGCGCATCGCTAAAGTTGATATGCGCGCTGTACAGCGCCTGCTGTTCAAGAAACTGCGGCAGCGCCTGCAGCAGCCGGGCGCCCGCGTGCTCATTCCCCAGCAGGCGCGCGCCGCTGACCGGGCTGAACGGCACCGCCGACAGCCACTTGGGATAATAAGGAATACGTGCCCGCTGGCTGGCTTCGGCCCACGCGTGGTCGAAGACGTATTCGCCCATCGAATGGGTTTTGGCATAGCCGGGCATCGCCGCCAGCACCTTATCCCCCTCGCACCACAGCAGATGCTGCGGCTGCCATCCCGTGGCCCGGTTGACTGAGCCGCTCTCCTCCAGCGCCGATAAAAAGGCGTGGCGCATAAACGGCTGGGCATTCGGGGTCAGGGCATCCCACTGACTGGCCGGGATATCGGCCAGCTGCGTCAGAAGGGTCAGGGACATCGGCGTACTCCGCGTGCAGAACTCAAACCCCTAAACTGACGCTTTTTCCTGCGCGGATCAATCGCTTCTCTGCTTCTGCTGCATGTAAAGAACCTCATACTCATTCTCATTATCATTTGGCTTTGCTATTCTTGGGCAACTTATGCGCGCTGTGCCGCGCACGGCTTACCGGTTTAAGGGCGGATTTATGGCGGATGTTCAGGGTTATCGCTTGTTCAATGTAGTACTGGCACGCAAGCAGGTACTCTCTCCTTCGATGCTGCGCTGTGTGTTCAGCGGTGACGAGGTGCGCCAGATGAAGTTGGACGCGCCGGACCAGCGCATCAAGCTGCTGTTCCCGTCGATCAACGGCACGCCTGCCACGCTGACCGATGAGGGCGAGAAGACCTGGTGGGAAAAAGTGCGCGCGATGCCGCAGGAGACGCGCCCGATTGCCCGTACCTACACTCTTCGTCACCTCAATGCCGGGGCGGGTGAAGTTGAGGTGGAGTTTGTGATGCACGGCACCGAAGGCCCGGCGTCTGCCTGGGCGCTAAACGCCGAGCCGGGCGCGGCGCTGCAATTGGTGGCGCCCAACCGCGCTTGTCCAACCAGCAGCGGCGGCTATGAGTGGGACCCGCATCCGGAGGTGGAGCGCGCGCTGGTGGTGGCGGATGAAACCGCGCTGCCGGCGGCCAGGGCGATCCTTGAACAGCTGGCCGGGTGGCAGAACCCGCCGCAGCTGCAGCTGTTCCTTGAAATGCCGAAACGCGGCGACTGCGTCGATCTCAGCCACTATCGGTTTGCCGAGGTCCACTGGCTGCCGCGTGAAGAGAGTGGGGCATCGCACGGCGAAGCGCTGCTGAGCGCGGTAAAGCAGCAGGTTAAGCTGCCGGAAAGTGCGCTGGTGCGCGGCGAACTGCATGAGGAGCAGGATGGCGATATCCTCTGGGATCGCGCCGACAGCGGCGACAAGCGCTTCCACGGCTGGGTGGCCGCCGAATCCAGCGCCGTTAAGCAGCTGCGTCGCTATCTGATTGGCGAACGCGGCCTGTCACCGGAGTGCATTAGCTTTATGGCTTACTGGAGCCGTGGCCCGATGCGCCACGATTAGCGCACCATCAGCTGCGGGCTGACGTTTTTCAGCAGGTCGTAGAACCAGGTTTTGGCGGTGATATCGCCAATCTCGGTATGGCCATACAGGTAAACTTCCAGATTTGGCAGCTCAAACGGCAGCTCGATAATGCGCCCGTTGCCGCGCGCGACGTAAATCTTCGCCGCGCTGGTCGGCAGCGTCACCAGCAGCTCGGTGGCGGCAATCACTTCGCCTAACGCCGCAAAATGCGGCACTTCCAGCGCGATTTTGCGTTCAAAACCGTACTCGCGGATGCGCTCCTCCACCATGTAATGCCCGCTGATGGTTGACACGATAATGTGCTGTTCTTCCAGATAGCGCTGCAGGGAGAGCGTGTTGCCGATGCGCGGATGCGCCGTGTTGAGCAGGCAGACATAGCGCTCATCCATAATGCGGTCGCGCTGCGCCAGCGAAATCGTTTCGTTGCGGCTGCACAGCGCCGCGTCGATTTTCCCGGTTAGCAGCCACTCATCCAGCTTACGCATCTCGACGGGGATCACTTCAAGGCGCACGTTGGGCGCAATTTCACGCAGGTGCTTTACCAGCCGTGGCAGCAGCAGCAGCTCCCCGAGATCGGACAGCGCGAGGGTGAATTTGTGAAAAGATGTTTCCGGGGTGAAGCTACGGGTATCCGCCACCGCTTTTTCTATCCCGCTCAGCGACTTCTTAAATACCGCATAGAGCTGGCTGGCGACCGGGGTGGGCAGCATCCCCTTGCGGCTGCGCTTAAACAGCTCATTTCCCGTTTCATCCCGCAGCCGGGCTAGCGCGTAGCTGGCCGAGGGCTGGGTGATAAACAGTCTGTTAGCGGCGGCGCTGACGCTTTGCGTTTCAAAGATGGCGATAAACACCCGCACCAGGTTGAGATCCATCATGGCTGACATATAGTTGAATCCTATAATTGGAGATTCATATTATCTATTTGAACTATTTTAATCCTTCACCTAATATCCCTTCCATAATTATTTGATATGTTCTTTCATTTTTTTCATATCGCTATAAAAAACATATAAATCAATAAAATAACTAACTTGTTGTTCCGTTTTACCCAAAATAATTCGCGTGCAGGCAGGCGGCTATAGCCAACGCACCTGCGGCTTGAAGTATGAGGGGTAAGGCAGGAGTGGGCGCTTTCTGTCGCCTATCATCGCGGAGTATCCATAATGAAACATGAAATTGTCGACGTCATCGTTGACTGGATTGACGATCACCTGGAAGAGGGCCTCAACATTGAGGCGGTCGCGGCGAAATCTGGCTACTCAAAGTGGCATTTGCAGCGGGCATTTAAAGAGCAGAAAGGCATTACCCTGGCGACGTTTATTCGCAGCCGCCGCCTCGACCAGGCCGCGCAGTGTCTGGTCAGCTCGACCAAAAGCATTATGACCATTTCGATGGATCTCGGTTTCTCATCCCAGCAGTGTTTCCAGCGGGTGTTTAAAAAGCACTTCAACGTGACCCCGCGCGATTACCGTATCCAGCACCGTCAGTACCATTAAGTTCGGGAAAATCATGCAACAGTTTGTTAAATCAGCCATCGTCGTCGCGCTGTTCAGCGCTTGTGCCACCGCTCAGGCCGCCGAAGGGATCAACCACTCAGCGGCCAGCACCCAGGCCGACACGCCTTTCAGCTACGAGCGCCAGCTGCAAAAGGTGATGCGCCCGATTAACGACCTGCTGCCCCCTGACGACGTGCAGGAAGGGCAGGCGTCACGCTCCTGAGAACGTAAAATCGCTTAAATTCCGCTGTTTATCAGCGCGCGTCTTGAAAAAGTTCATACTGCATCGGCTATACTGTGCGCCCTGTTGAATTGCGAACTGGATGCTATGGAACGTTTCGTCGAAAACCTGATTTACTCTGCGCGCTGGCTGCTGGCACCGATTTACCTCGGGCTGTCGCTGGGATTGGTGGCGCTCGCCATTAAGTTTTTCCAGGAGCTGTTCCACCTGCTGCCGCACGTGCTGGAGATGTCGGAAAATGACATGGTGCTGGTGCTGCTTTCGATGATCGACATGACGCTGGTCGGCGGCCTGCTGGTGATGGTGATGCTGTCCGGCTATGAGAACTTTGTGTCGAAGCTGGATATTGGCGAGCACAAAGAGAAGCTTAACTGGCTGGGCAAGATGGATTCCGGCTCGCTGAAGAACAAAGTGGCGGCCTCGATTGTGGCGATTTCATCCATTCACCTGCTGCGGGTGTTTATGGATGCGAAAAATATCCCGGATAACAAGCTGATGTGGTATGTGATTATCCACCTGACCTTCGTGCTGTCGGCGTTTGTGATGGGTTACCTGGACAGTATGTCGCGCAAAGAGAAAATTTAACGCTATTCGCCGATCGGCACCGGTCGCCCCGGCATTTGTGATCGGCACGGGTTGCCCCGGCATTTGTAGGGGCTGACCCTCTGTTTCGGTCAGCCCGCTAGCACGGTGCCAACCATCGGCACGGGTCGCCCCCTACGACATTGCCCGGCGTCGGTTGCTGACGGCGCCGAACGCCACAACCAGCAGGGCGCCCACCGCACCGGCAATCCAGTGGATATAAGGGATAGCCGCAGTATAGCGTAGCGCCGCCGGGTCACTCACCAGCATGGTGCCGGCTATCCAGCCAATCAGCGCGCCGCCGACGATGACGATAAACGGGAAACGCCCCAGCAGCGTCAGCACCAGCTTACTGCCCATCACGATAATCGGGATGCTGATCAGCACGCCGAACGACACCAGCCAGACATTGCCCTTACCCGCTGCGGCCACCGCCAGCACGTTATCCAGCGACATCACCACATCGGCCATGGTAATGGTCAGCACGGTTTTCCACAGGCGGCTGTCGCTGGCGACGTGCGCTTCCTCTTCTTCGTTCGCCACCAGCTTAAAGCCAATCCACAGCAGCAGCAGCGCGCCGACAATCTTCAGCCACGGCACCGCCAGCAGCTGCACGGCAATCACTAGCAGAATCACCCTGGCAACAATCGCCCCCAGCGTGCCGAGGATAATCGCCTTCTTTTGCATCTGCGGCGGCAGCTTGCGGCAGGCCATGGCAATCACCACGGCATTATCGCCGCCCAGCAGCAGGTCAATTAGCACGATTTGCAGCAGGATGATGGCAATATCGAAATGTTCAAACCACATAAGCACTCAGTCAATTTACAGGGAAATATACCCTTCATACTTCAAGCTGCAGGTGCGTTGGCTACAGCCGTTCACCCCAGTCACATAGCTATCTATGCTCCTGGGGACTCACAGCTTTGCCGCCTTCCTGCAACCTGAATTATTTTGGGTATGATAAAGGTCAGCGGCGGAACTCATCGGCGCTAATCTGGTACTTCTTGAGTTTATTATATAATCCGGTACGTGACAGCCCCATTAACTGAGCCGCCTGGCGCAGGTTGCCGTTCAGCGAGTCGAGCGTGGTGATGATATGCGCCCGCTCGTGGGCGTCGAGCCTGGCCGCCGGCTGCGGTTCATGACGGCTGGCACTGCCCGGCTGCGCGCGCTGCGTCACCTCATCCGGCAGGTCCTGCACGTCAATAAACAGCCCATTGTTCATATTGATCACCCGCTCAATAATATTTTCCAGCTCGCGCACGTTGCCTGGCCAGTCGTAGCGGGTCAGGGCGTCCATCGCCCCGGCGGTGAACTGCACGTTGACCTTTTTCAGCTGGGTGCAGACTTTCTCGCGGAACCACTCGGTCAGCGCCGGAATATCGCTGCTGCGCTCGCGCAGGGCCGGGATCGCAATCGAAATCACATTCAGCCGATAGTAAAGGTCGCGGCGGAACGCGCCGCTCTCCACCGCGTTGATCAGGTTGCAGTTGGTGGCGGCAATAATACGCACGTTGACCCCGATCGGCTGCGACGCGCCGATGCGCACCACTTCACTCTCCTGCAGCACGCGCAGCAGGCTGGTCTGAGCCTCCAGCGGCATATCGCCAATCTCATCGAGGAACAGCGTACCGCCCTCCGCCAGTTCAAACTTGCCGGCGGCACCGCCGCGGCGCGAGCCGGTAAATGCACCGTCGGCATAGCCAAACAGCTCGCTCTGCACCAGGTCCCGCGGCAGCGCGCCGCAGTTAACGGCGATGAACGACTCACCGCTGCGCGGGCTGTCGTTGTGGATAGCCTGAGCAAACAGCTCTTTGCCGGTGCCGCTTTCGCCGGTCAGCAGTACCGTGCTGTCGCTGCGGCAGCAGCTGCGCGCTTTATCCATCGCCGCCTGTAGCGCCGGGGCGCTGCCGCACAGCATCTCGAAGGTGTAGCTGGCGCTGGTGCCCATCACCCGGCGGGTAATTGCCCGGATGCGCTGGTTCTCCCGCAGGGCGATCACCCTGCCGCCGCCCGGTGCGGGCATCACCGACACCAGGCAGGAGACGCGCTGATTGTCTGCCGGCACAAACACCAGCTCGCGGTCATTGCAGAAGGTCATGCTGGCGAGGCGGGCATTCTCCGGGTTAAGCACCTCATCCACCGGCTGCCCGGCGCGCACCCCGCGGTGGAAGATCTGGCGCGCATAGCGGTTAATGGTTTTGATCGTCCCGCGCCGATCCAGCACGATCACCCCTTCGTTAAGCGTTTCGAGGATCGACTTCTGCTCCGCCAGCAGCGCGCGCAGGATCAGCTGCTGTCCAACCGCTTCGGCGGCGGCCTGCACGGTGCCGAGGGTGTGATAGTGAAAGTTATCCTGGCTGGCGGTCAGCGTCAGCACTCCGATCATGCGGCCTTCGGCATCGCGGATCGGGGCGGCGGCGCACTGCAGATGGCGCTCGCGCAGGGCGATTTTCCAGTTTTCGCCGCTCAGCAGATAGACCAACCGCTGCTGCTCCAGGCAGCGGCCGGTACAGTTAGTGCCAAGCTCAGACTCGCGCAGGATGCTGCCGACCGGGGTGAGATCGCGCCCGCAGCAGGAGAGCGTCACGCCCTGCGCATCGGTCAGATTAATGTGGCCGTCCGGGTTATACGCCAGCAGATTTTCCATAATGCTGCCCGCCACCGCGATCAGTTCCCCGTTCTCCGCCAGGATCTGCTTCAGCTTCGCCTCCGGGGGAGAGCGGTAGGCGAAGTGCGCGGGATGAATTCCAGCGGCGCGGCTGCTCTGCCAGGAGCGCAGCACCTCAGGGCGCAGGAATTCCGGCTGCTCACCGTGATTAAAATCCTGCCATGCCTGCTCCAGCAGGCTGTCCCAGCGGCTGGCCTCCTTTCCTTCCGGCAGGCTCATCTTGCCATCATATTCAGCCTGAATGACGCCGACGAGTTCTGGTCGATTCATCGTGTTCTCCCCGCTATTGGAATGTCCATTTTATCGACATGTAAAGTTGACATGTTTTTTTTATGTTCATTCTGTGAGCGAGGCGAACAGAGAAACGCGCGCAGCGCGGGACTCTGCACTCTGGCATAGCGTTTGCTTATGTCTGTTAAAGCCGCATCAGCAGGCGAACCAACCAGAGGGAAATCACGATGTCAGCAACAGATAACAGCGTACGAGTGGGATTAATTGGCGCCGGGCGCATGGGGAGCTTCCATGCCGCTTCGCTGGCGCAGAAGGTGCCGGGAGCGGTACTGGCGGCGGTGGCGGACCCGGTTGCAGGGGCGGCTCAACGCCTGGCAGGGCAGCTTGGCGCGGGCAAGTATTACAGTGAACCGCAGGCGATGCTCGACGACCCGGAGATTGATGCGGTGCTGATTGCCACTCCGGCGCGGACCCACGCGCAGCTGGTCGCGGCGGCAGCGCGCGCCGGTAAACATGTGTTCTGCGAAAAGCCGATGGCTATCACGCTGGAAGAGGCTGACCACGCCATCAATGCGGCAAAACAGGCAGGTGTGGTGCTGCAGGTCGGCTTCAACCGCCGTTTTGCCCGCGGCTTTGCTGCGGCGCTGGCCGAGATCAAGGCCGGAGATATCGGCTCCCCGCAGCTGATCCGTTCGCTGACCCGCGACCCGGCCCCGCTGCGCGACCCCAGCGGCATCCCGCCCTGGACCATTTATCTGGAAACGCTGATCCACGATTTTGACATGCTGCTGCACTGCAACCCCGGCGCGAAAGCGGTGGAAGTTTACGCCATCGCCGACGCGCTGGTGCGCCCGGATTTTAAAGATAAGGGGCTGCTGGATACCTCCGTGGTCACCATCCGCTTTGATAACGGGGCCATCGCGGTGGCCGACGCCAGCTTCCAGGCGGTTTACGGCTATGACGTACGCGCCGAGGTGTTCGGCAGCAGCGGCATGCTGCAGATGGGCAATATCAACGTGAATAACTGCGTGCGCTACGGCGCCGCGGGGATCTCCATCGACACCTCGCGCCAGGATACCGACCTGCTGGCCGAGGCCTATATCGCCGAGCTGACCGAGTTTGTGCGCTGTGCCGCCACGGGTGAGACCCCGCGTGCCAGCGGTGAAGACGCGCGTAACGCGCTGCAAGTGGCGCTGGCCTGCATCGCTTCAGTCCAGCAGGGTAAACCTGTTCAGCTAAGAGGGGTATGACAATGGCGGACTATCGTCTGTCGGTTTCGGCCGAAATGGTTTTTCTTAATTTGCCGTTTATTGAACGCGTGCAGCGCATTCACCAGCTGGGTTTCGCCGTGGAGATCTGGCACTGGAACAACAAAGACATTGACGCGCTGGCGGCAACGGGCGCGACCTTTACCTCGATGACCGGTTACCTGTCGGGCAACCTGACGGACGATGCAGAGATCGAGGCACTGCTGAGCAGCGCTGAAGCGTCGCTGGCGGTGGCGGCGCGGCTCAACTGCCCGAGCCTGAACCTGCACGGCACCGGGCTGGATAACCGGGGCCTGCCGGTCAAGCCGGTGGAGGTGGTGACCGGGGAGATGTGGGTAAAAGCGGTGCGCACGCTGGAGAAGCTGGCGGCACTCGGCGAGAAAGCGGGCAGGGTGTTCACGCTGGAGAACCTCAATCTTGCCGTCGACCATCCGGGCACGCCGTTTGCCCGCGCCGCCGACACGCTGGCGCTGGTGGAGGCGGTCAACAGCCCGTATCTGAAGATGAATCTCGACTTGTATCACGCGCAGATCGGCGAAGGCAATCTGATCGCGCTGATACAGCGCAGCGGCAACGCCATTGGCGAAATTCAGGTGGCGGACGTGCCGGGGCGCTGTGAGCCGGGCAGCGGCGAGATTAACTATCGCGCCATCGCCAAAGCGCTGCGGGCGATGAACTATCGGGGGGTGATTGCGCTGGAGGGATGGGCATCCGGGGAGAGTGAAGAGGCCCTGGCACGTTTTAAAGCGCACTTTGAGTCATGAAACAGCGATGCGGCCAGCCCAGGCCGCTTTTTTTAGGCCCGGCGCAGTCGCTTTGATGTCGGTTAATGCATAAAAAATAATAACTTACCTCTAGCTACAGGAATTATATGATGAATATGAAAAAGAGCGGATTGTTGATTCTGGCGCTTGCCGTCGCCCCCGCTTCCCAGGCGAAAGATCTGCGTATCGGCGTGGCGCTGGCCAACTTTGACCTTAACTTTATCTCCATCCTGCGTACCCAGATGGCGAAAGAGATGGAGAAAGAGCAGATTCAGGGGCAGTTTGAGGATGCCAAAGGCGATGTGGCCGTGCAGGTGCAGCAGGTCGAAAACTTCATCAACCAGGGCGTGGACGCGATTATCCTCAATCCGGTGGATACCCAGGGCGTTAAGCCAATGATGGACGCGGCAAAACGCGCCAATATTCCGCTGATCTTCGTCAACCGCAAGCCGGAAGTCGAACTGAGCGGTAAAATGGCCTACGTCGGCTCTGACTCGCTGCTCGGCGGGCGCATGGAGATGGAAGCGCTGGCAAAAAGAATGAACTACAAGGGCAATGTCGCAATTCTGATGGGCGCGCTGTCGGCGGAAGAGGCGCGCCAGCGTACTAAGGCGACCGAAGAGGTCATTGCCAAATACAAAGAGATGAAAGTGGTGGAAAAGCAGTCCGCCCAGTGGATGCGTAACGAAGCCGTTGATGTCACCTCCAGCTGGCTGCTGTCCGGCGATAAAATTGACGCGATAGCCGCCAATAACGACGAAATGGCCATCGGCGCGATTATGGCGCTTAACCAGAGCGGTAAAAAAGATATTCTTGTCGCCGGTATCGACGGCACCCCGGATGCGCTGCAGTTTATTAAGAGCGGCAAGCTGGCGTTAACCGTATTCCAGGATGCCGCCGGGCAGGGCAAAGGGGCGGTGACGATGGCGAAGCAGGTGCTGGACGGTAAAAACGCCGATAAGTTTATGTGGATCCCCTATCAGGTGGTCACGCAAGAAAACTACGCCGAGTTTAGTGCCAAAAACGTTAAGTAACGCCCGCGGGTCCCGATCCCAGGACCCGCATCTATCGCATTCCGTTTTTTCTTCCCGTAACAGCTGAAAAAAGTGTGACGCCTGTAGCAATTTTTAGGCGTAGTGCATATTATTTCGCCACTGAGTGCGCCTGCTTGCCGCTCAACATCCATTACCCTGTTTTCTGTTGAGAATTCTGGACATGCCCGATGATTAGTCGCCGCCGGTTATTGCTGGGGAGTGGCGCGTTTATGCTTGCCATGAGCACCGATAAATTGTTTGCCCGCCAGGACTTCTATCCGCTGTGGCCCGACGAACCCCCGGGCGGTGGCGGTCCGAGCGGAGCATTGCGTATTTCCGCTAACGGCTCGTGGTCCAATATCGTCAGCCCGGGGATCCAGCGCTTTCTGCCGGAGAACCCCAATGGCAAAGCGGTACTGATTGCCGCGGGCGGCGGCTATCGCTGGATTGGCATGGGGCGCGAGGGCTGGCCGGTGGCGCGCTGGCTCACCAGCAAAGGCTTTACCGCGTATGTGCTGAGCTATCGGCTGCCCGGCGAACACTGGCAGGCCGGTAATCTGGCACCGTTGCAGGACGCGCAGCGTGCGATCCGCCTGGTGCGCTCAATGGAGCCGCACGTGCATCTGCTCGGCTTTTCTGCCGGCGGGCATCTGTTCGGCATGGCGGCCGCGCGGCCTGATTTCGCGTCCTATGCGCCGCAGGATAGCCTCGACCAGATCGTGCCGAAGGTCGACAGCGTCGGGCTTATCTATCCGGTGATCACCCTCGAACCGCCATATACCCATACCAATACGCATCTGTCGATGGTGGGCAAAAATCCGTCCCCGGCGGAAGAAGCAAACTGGTCGGTGCAAAACTACGTTACGCGCGCCTATCCCCCCACGTTTCTCGCCCAGGCGGAGGATGACCGCACCTCGAACCCGGAAAATAGCGTGATCATGCACGATACCTGCCGCAAGGCCGGGGTTCCGGTGCAGATGATCCGTATTTCACAGGGCGGGCACGGTTTTGGTCTGGGTAAAGCGGGCACTCCGGCGGCGATCTGGGATGAAGCCTACGCGGTGTGGCTGGCGGCGCGTGCGGGTTGACCGAAAAAGAGGGTCAACCCCTACAAATCCCGTAGGGGGCGACCCTTTTTTCCGGTCGCCCCGTGCCGAGGATTTCCGCCGCACGAGATGAAGGCCATTTTTCCGGTCGCCCCGTGCCGAGGATTTCCGCCGCACGGGATGTAGACCATTTTTTCCGGTCGCCCCGTGACGTCAGATTAAATCTGTTGCAGAAACGCCAGCAGGTCCTGATTCAACTGCTCCTGGTGGGTAACGGCGAAGCCGTGCGGGGCGTTGTCATACACTTTCAGCTCGGCGCCTGTGATCATCTCTGCGGCCAGCTTGCCGGTGGCTTCGAACGGCACAATCTGGTCGTTGCTGCCGTGGATCACCAGCGTCGGCACGTTCACTTTTGCGATATCCGCGCGGAAATCGGTCTCGGCAAAGGCGGTCACGCAGTCGATGGTGCCTTTCAACGAGGCCAGCAGCGCGATATTCAGCGTCTGCGTTAGCACGCCATCGGAGACGGTTTGCCCGGCATTAATGCCGTAAAACGGCGTGGCGAAATCTTTGATAAACTGCGCCCGATCCTGCCGTAACCCGTCGCGAATACCGTCAAATACGGCCTTTTCCACCCCTTCCGGATGATCGGCTGTTTTACCGAAGATCGGCGTGACCGCCCCCAGCAGCACCAGCGCGGCGATGCGTTCGCTGCCGTAGTTGCCGATATAGCGCGACACGTCGCCGCCGCCCATTGAGAAACCGACCAGCGTGACGTCGTGCAGGTCGAGGTGGGTGATCAGGTCGTTGATATCCGAAGCAAAGGTATCGTAGTCATAGCCTTCCCACGGCTGATCGGAACGGCCAAAGCCACGGCGGTCAAAGGCGATAACGCGGTAGCCGCGCTCGGCAAGGAAATTCATCTGGCTGTCCCACATATCGGCATCCAGCGGCCAGCCGTGGCTGAACAGGACCGGCTTGCCCGTGCCCCAGTCTTTGAAATAAATTTGCGTGCCGTCAGCCGTGTTAAATGTGCTCATTCTGTCTCCTCAAAGGGTGAATGTGGTGAAGTAGTCGCTATCGTGACTCCCCTAAAAAGTATAGTGACAAGGCAACAATTTTGAAGCACTGCCGGGTACACGGCATGGCCGCCAATTATGCCTACAGGCTGGTGCACAAAGCCCCGGCGGTTCCAGGAGTTAACTACTGACTTTATGCGTTCGTATAAGGCCTTTTTTTTATCTATTTATACATTTAAAGCTCATAAGTGACATATGGCACGCGCGATAGACTAATATTGAGATATATTATTAAGTCTTCAATTTTTAAGGGTCAAATATGAGCCATGAGAAACCCTTTGTTATCTCCTTGAAGCTGCAAACCATCGCCACGCAGCTCAATGAGCTTAAACAGGAGTTGCAGCAGGCAGAGCAGGATCAGCTTTCGCAGCTGGCTCAGCATAAAATTACATCGCTTGCGGCGCTGGGAGCGCAGCTGAATGAGAGGCGTAAAGCGCTGGGCCTGGATATTGCTACGCTGGAGTTGCAAACCGGGATCTCAGCCTCGACTCTCAAGCGCCTGTTTAAAGATCCTGAGCAAGTGAAGTTTGGCAGTGTCTATGCGGTAGCTGCCGCGCTGGGAGTGTCACTGTGCGCCGTCGTTTAACGGTGTGGCTGTACGATGAGGCCGTCGGCGTGCTTTCTCAGGAAGACAACGGCTACCTGTTTGCCTATCGTCCGGATTATTTTGGCCCGGCACTGTCACTCAGCCTGCCGGTGAGTAAAGGAAGATTCCCCAGCACCACGCTGCACCCGTTTTTTGTTTCTTTGGCCCCGGAGGGCTGGCTGAAAATGCGCTACAGCCAGCTACAAAAAATTGATGAGCAGGATCTGCTCGGCATGCTGCTGCATAACGGTGAGAACCTGATTGGCGCGGTACGCATCAGCGCTGAGGAAACATCATGAATCGGTGTCGAATCCTGCTGACCCGGCTGGAGTCGGAGGCAGAACAGACCTCAGGCTATTCAACCAGGGGGATGAAAAAACTGACAGGCAGCGCGCGCGTTGAGCCCTGTCTGGGCTTTACCCGGACGCAGTTCGTACAGCAGTTGCCGCAGCAGCAGCGGGGTATGAGTATCTCGGGTTACCAGCCGAAACTGCAGCTGGTATTGCGGCAGCGCGACTTTGCCGTGGTGGGCTATCAGGGCGACTACATCCTTAAGCCATCACCCGTTGAGTTTCCCCATCTGGCTGAAAATGAACATGCCACCATGACCTTGATGGCACGCCTCGGATTCGACGTACCTGCGCACGGACTGCTGCCCTTCCGGCCTGAACACCCGGATGATGACATTGAATATGCTTTCGTTATCCGTCGTTTTGATCGCGACAGAGAGGGTCATGCACTGCATCAGGAGCCGCTGGATGCGGCGATGAACGTTGGTGAAAAGTACGGGAAAAACCGCGATGACGGTCTTCCGTGGGTAAGCTATCAGCAGATCGCGCAGTTCCTCATTCAGCACGTCAACGATAACCTGGCGTTTAAAATCGACCTGCTGCGGCGCATTATTTATGCTTATCTACTGGGCAATAACGACATGCATCTGCGCAACTTTGGCCTGCTGCATCCGCGTGGCGCTGCGCCACAGTTGTCGCCTCTGTATGATTTTGTCTCGGTGGCGCCTTTCTCTGCTTATTTTCAAAGCAGCTATCTGGCACTGCCTCTGCTGGCCTGTGAAGAGGGCGGCAGAGAGCTGGCGGCTGGATTCACCACCCAGTATGGAGAGTATCTCGGGATGGATTTCCTGACGCTCGGGCTGATTATGGGGCTGAGCCGCAAGCTGGTGGTTGCACTGCTCGCTAACTTGCTGAAAGAGCAGCAGCAGGTGGAAACGACCTATAACGAATCATTTATGCAGCCAGAAGCGCTGGCCGCCGTGTTGCAGTGTTATCGCCAACGCCTGAGACGCCTGCAAATAGTGGATGAGCCAGCGCTGTAAGTAGCGGGTCAGGCGTGCCTGACCCCTACACACCTTACTCAATACTCTTCAGGCTTTTGGCTCGATCCCACGGGCCTGAAGTTCCTTGCGCAACACGCGTTTAATCCATGTTGCCAGCGATGTATCCCCATCTTTCTTCATCTCATCCTCAAGCTGACGGCGCAATTCGTGCGATATGCGGATTTGGTACTGATCGGTTTTTGGTTTCTCGATTGACATTGTAATTACATAATTTCATCATGGAGGTGTTGTAATTACAACGTATGTAATAACTGATTACAACCGGAGTTGTAAAAACAACGCCCCGGCAGTGCGCTAACACTGACGAGGCGTCTGACCAATACGTTAAGGAGCTAACGCTATGGCTGTGAACAAGTGTACCCAAACTCGTTTTGAATTGCAGATCCCCTTTTCATCAGCACAGGAGATCTCGCATGTTTGAACAGCTTGATATCAATGAAATTGAAACGCCGGAGCTGTGCGATCAGTGTTATGCATTGACCTGGGCAATCAGTGAACTGGTAGATCCCATCGTACGCGATACGCTCAACTGGATCCTGCTTGAGCGTTTGCAGGTGCTAAATAGCCGTTTCAATGATGTGCGGTTAAGTCGGCTGGAAGGGTAAGATCAGGCGGGTCAGGCGTGCCTGACCCCTACGCTTATTTGCGAGCCGCCTCGTTTAACTCAATGGCAGAACGGATTTCAAACAGCGTCTGTGGCATATAAGACATGACATTAACCAAGCCGTCGCTTTTAGGGCTTGGTTGGCTAACTAAATCAGGATGATTTTTTATGATTAAAATTGAATCGTTTTATGAGGCATCCGTTTTGGGGCAATCAAACACACGCGTCGTTACTGCGCATGTACCGATTGAAATGGCAGAAAAGCTGGACCTGCTGGCGACGAGCTACGATCGTTCCAGGGGGTGGTTGGTGAAGCAGGCAATACAAGCCATGACCGATCAGGAAGAGCGGCGCCATCAGATGACGCTGGAAGCGCTGGCTGCGGTAGATGAGGGGCGTGTCGTTGCCCATGATGACGTGATGAAATGGGCAAATAGCTTAAGTACGGACTCGCCGCTGGCGCTGCCATAAGCTGGACGTCAGTAATGCATTTTGTCTGGACGGAACCAGCCATCGAAGATGTAGAATGCGTTACCTGGCCGCGTAGCGGTTCGGCGTTAACCCAACATATAGCACATAAATTTGTAGGGGCGGACCTTCTTTTTCGGTCCGCCCGCTGTGCGATCACACATCGGGCAGCACGCGCTTTTGGCTCCGGTAAATTTGTTCTATTCTGTGGAAAAACCGTTTCATTTACCGGAGCCTCCGCGCTGAATTCATAATGAAAAATACCGTGCCAGAGAAGCAGACCCAGAAAGCCACCGCCAGCGATGTTGCCCTGCTGGCCGGCGTATCGAAGTGGACCGTGCTGCGGGCGTTCAAACCCGATGCATCTATCTCGCCGCTGGCGCGCGAAGCCGTACTGGCCGCCGCGAAAAAGCTCGGCTTTCGCCCTAATCTGCTGGCGCGCAGCCTGAAGCAGCGCAAAACTCACATTATTGGCGTTGTCGCCGACGAGTTTAGTAACCCTCATACCCTGAAGATGCTGAATGAAGTGACGCGCCAGCTTAACGCGCGCGGCTATATGGCGCTGCTGCTCAATGTCGATTCTGAAGCGAACTACCACTCGGTACTGCAGATGGCCGGGCAGCTGCAGGTCGATGGGCTGCTGTTCCTCGCCACGATTTTCAGCGACGAGCTGATTGTGGCGATGGAAGAGCTGCATCAGATCCCCAGCATTCACGTGTGCCGCAGTACCGATAACGCGGATATCGAAGTGGTCAGCGTTGACGGTTTTGCTGCGGGCGCAGAGATCGGCAAGCTGCTGCTGTCGCAGGGCTATCAGCGCTTCGGCTATATGAAGGGGCGCGACACGGCGTCGAGCCAGCTGATGCGTATGGAAGGCTACGCCGCGGCGCTGGATGCGGCGAAGAAGCCGCTGGATAAGGTGCTGGTGGCGGGGCATTACGACCGCGAGCTGGCGTACCAGCAGATGATGGCCTATCTGAAACGTACGCGCGCTGCGGAACGCATCGATGCGCTGTTCTGTGAGAATGACGTGCTGGCATTTGGCGCGATGCAGGCAATCCGCGACTTCGGCGAAGGGGCACATATCGGCGTGGTGGGTTTTGACGATGTCGGCGAGGCCAGCTCGTCAATGTGGAGCCTGACCACCTGGGCGCAGCGCTGCGACCTGCAAATCGCCGAGGCGCTGAACCGCCTGCTGGACGATCGCGCCGATGAAAATGGCGCATGGAGTCAGGGCGAGCTCCAGGTTCGCCACTCGCACCTCAGACGCGTGGCCCACGGTGCGCTGCATAAATGCGGCTGTGCCAGCCGCAGCTAAGCGATTCGGGCATGCAGCATGCCCGAACCCAGTCAATGACATCGCGATCATAAGGGGCGGGACATGTCCGCCCCGCTAATTCTTAATGAGCTGAAACTCTTTCTCATCGCGGTAAATTACCTCAATAAATCCCGAAAGATTATTCATCAATCACTGTAGTCCTTTTCATCTATTGCATTCATCCTTGTCATCAAAATCTATCCAAAATGTCATTTTAATGACAAAAGAAATCATTAAAAGAATCTGCTACTCCATGATTTTTATCATGAAAAATTGGCATTAAAAATTTAATGATGCATTTTGCAAGTCACTTTATGACATTTTTAGGCCACAGGCACCCTATTGTAGCCAGAAAAAAACTCAGTAATATGCAGTTCAGGCACAATCAGCGAATTTAATCAGGGATGACGTTAAAGAGTAAGGAAAGCTTGAGAAATGAAACTCATTAATTAAATCACGGACGAATATGTTGAGCCTGTTGTGACCTGAGGGCGTGTTTTTGCAGTAGCTTTTATTTGGTTATTAAATTCCCTGGCCTTAAGGATGAGGCTTTTTTTTATGGATATCTTTTTTGCCATTTACTTACCTGTAGTGAATTAATCGTTTTATCAATCAACCTGAGCAGGAATTGACTCCTGCCTGTTAACCTGTTTTAAAGGAATGAGAGCAATGAAAAAAGTTACTTTAGCATTATCCGTAATGGTTGCACTTGGCATTGCAAATATGGCGCAGGCAGCATCTACCGGGACTATTACTTTTAACGGTGAACTGACTGCCAGCACCTGTGATGTTAGTGTCGAAGGCCAGGGCCCTGACGCTACAGTTGTTCTGCCTACTCTGGGTACTAATGTGCTGGACACCCCAAGCAAAACTGCCGGTGACACTCGATTTGTTATGGCGCTGACCAACTGTGCCGGGACGCTGCAAACTGCCTCCGCATATTTTGAGGACGGTGCCACCGTTAATGCCCAGGGCCGCCTGATCAATTCAGGAACTGCCACCAATGTTGACCTGCAGCTTCTTGACGGTTCTGGCTCGCGCGGCGTGATTAACGTCGGCAGTGGCACCCAGGCAACTACCACCACCTATGTTGATACTTCAACGGGTTCAGCCTCCCTGCCATACGACGTGCGTTACTTTGCCACTGCGGCGACAACGGCAGGTACCGTTGTGAGCAGCGTGGTTTACAGCCTGCAGTATAAATAACCTGCTGGTATAAATAACAAGGGCAGTGTTAGCTGCCCATATTTATCTGACCGAGAAAATGATATGCCCCGCTTATTCCGTTATTTGATTATTTCCATCTGTTCCTGCTTGATAAGCTTACCATCCTTTGCAAGTGTTGTTATTGGTGGGACGAGGGTGATTTATCCCGACGGACAGAAAGAAGTGACAGTTAAATTGGATAATGTCGGGAAGTCACCAGTGCTAATACAGAGCTGGATTGATAACGGTGATGCCGAAGCTAAACCTGATAACATCTCAGTGCCATTTATTTTAACGCCGCCGATTAACCGTATCGAAGCAAAGAAAGGCCAGACTCTGCGTCTGAGTTATTCCGGTACGCCACTGCCAGCCAATAAAGAGTCGGTGTTTTATTTAAACGTGCTGGAAATCCCGGCTAAAGATAAAGCCCTTCAGGCGGAAAACTTACTGCAGATGGCATTCCGCTCGCGCATCAAGCTGTTCTTCCGCCCGGCAGGTCTCACGGGTAATGCCAACGATGCGGTGAAGGCCCTGAGCTGGACTGCCGGCATCAATGGCGTATCGGTTACTAATCCCACTCCTTACCACGTTTCGCTGGTCGAGGTAGTGCTCGGGGCGAAAAAAGTGGAAGGCCAGATGGTCGCTCCGGGCGGTTCACAGTCGTTTGTATTGCCGGGTGCCAGAGCGGGTAGCGAGCTGAAATTCAGCTCGGTCAATGACTACGGTGCCATCGTCAACGGTAGCGCAATTGTTAAATAACCGCACGGTAGACCTCCGCAAATAATTTGAAGGCTGGAACCGGGATGAAACTGAATTCTGCTGTACACCCCCCTGCTCTCCCACGGCGGGGAAAAATCTCTACGCTCTGTATTCTGATTGCGGCAGCACTCAACACCCCCGCTTACAGTGCGCAGACGCAGGATATCGCAACCAACGTTGAGTTTGATCCCTCTTTCCTCAACCTGGAAAATAAAAGTGCTGTCGATTTGTCGCGCTTCGCCAATGGTGCATCCGCCACGCCGGGAACTTATCGCGTATCGATTAACCTCAACGGTGCGCCGATTGGCAACGAAGAGGTGACGTTTAAAGCCCGGGCGAATAAGTCGGTGTACCCGTGCCTGACTGCGCAGCTGTTGCAGAGTATCAATTTCAACGAAGCCAGGCTGCCAAAAGATTTTCTGACGCCGGTGACGGGCGAGGATGGATGCCTCGATCTGCAGGCTCGCCTGCCGGAATCACGCATTGAGTTTGACAGTAACGAGCAGCAGCTGAATATCAGTATTCCACAGGTTTATCTGCTGCAGCGCGCGCGCGGTAGTGTCAATCCGGCGCTGTGGGATAAAGGCGTCACAGCCGCCATGCTCGGTTATAACCTGAGTGGCTATAACAGTAGCGCGTCCGGCTATCAATACCAGTCGATGTATGCCGGGATCAACGCAGGGCTGAACGTCGGCGCGTGGTACTTTCGCCATAACGGGTCCTTTAACGCCACCGACCACGGCGGTCAGCGTTACGATGCGATCAACAGTTACTTGCAGCGTGATATCCCGGGGATAAAAGGGCGATTCCTCGCCGGACAGTCGAATACTCAGGGGCAGCTGTTCGACACGCTGTCGTTTAGCGGTGTGCAGCTTGCCAGTGATGAGCGCATGTTGCCGCAGGCGCTGCGCGGCTACGCGCCGGATATCCATGGTGTTGCGCGCACTAATGCGCGCGTCACCGTGCGCCAGGGCGACCAGGTGATTTATGAAACCACCGTGCCGCCGGGCGAGTTCCTGATCAATGACCTCTACCCGAGCGGTTACGGCGGTGACCTGGCGGTAACGGTGCGCGAGGCCGACGGCAGCGAGCAGCGCTTCCTGGTGCCTTATGCCTCTGTTGCCCAACTGTTACGCCCCGGGAGTGACCGCTACTCGCTGACCGCCGGTAACCTGCGCAGCGACTACCTGCGCGACAAACCCGCGCTGTATCAGGGTACTTATCAACGCGGTTTGACCAATGCGCTGACCGGCTACGCCGGGACGCAGCTCAGCCAGAACTATTATGCCTTGCAGGTGGGGGCGGCGGTCGGCACCCCGGTCGGGGCCGTCAGCGCCGATGTCACCCAGGCGCGTGCGCATCTTAACAACAACGGCCTGAGCAACGCCGGGCAGAGCTATCGGCTGAGCTACAGCAAGCTGATTAGTGAAACTGACAGCAATCTGGCGCTGGCTGCCTACCGCTTCTCTACCCGCGGCTATATGGATTTTATGACCGCCGCGCAGGCGCGTGATGCCTTGGAGCAGGGTTACGACCAGAACAGTATCTGGCGGGCGAAAAACCGCCTGACTGTCACCGCTTCGCAGGGGCTGCCCGGGGCGTGGGGGCAGTTCTATATCAGCAGCTCGTTGCAGAACTACTGGAATAAGAGCGGCAGCGACCAGCAGTTTCAGCTGGGTTACAGCAACCGATATCAAAGCCTGACCTACGGTATCAACGCCAGCCGTACCCAGTCCGGTTACGGCATCAGCCAGAATAACTACCAGCTGACCTTCAGCTTCCCGCTGGGTCGCCAGGACCAGGCGTATACGCCGCAGATGCGCCTCGACTTTAACCGTGACAGCAACGGTAACAGCGGCCAGCAGGCGACCATTTCCGGTGCGGCAGGCAGTGAACACCAGTTCAGCTATGGAGTGACCGGGCTGCACAACAGCAGCGGCAGCAGCGGATCGGTTAACGGGCAGTATCGTGCGCCTTACAGCTCGCTGAATGCGTCCTACAGCACCGGGCGCAACTATCACAGTGAGTCCGTTGGAGCCAGCGGCACGCTGATCGCCCACGGCGGCGGTGTGACTGCCTCACCTTACGTGGCCGAGACCTTCGCGCTGGTCGAGGCAAAAGGTGCCAGCGGGGCGCGCGTTTCTAACTATCCGGGCGTGGTGGTCGATCCCTTCGGCTATGCGGTGGTGCCCTACCTTAATCCGTATGAGATCAATGAAGTAAGCATCGATCCGAAAGGCACCCAGGGTGACGTGGAGCTGGAGAACACCACCCAGCGCGTGGCGCCGTACTCCGGCGCGGTGGTTAAGATGAAATATCAGACGCGCACCGGCAGCCCTATCCTGATCAGGGCCACATTAGAGGGGCAGCCGGTGCCGTTCGGTGCTGATGTTATCGACAGCGCAGGTAATAGCGTAGGTGCGGTTGGTCAGGGCGGGCAGCTCTATGCTCGCGTCAGCGAACAGCAGGGCGAGCTGCGGGTTAAGTGGGGTGAAAGCGCGGCGGATCGGTGCGCGATACGTTATCAACTGATGCCACAGGCCAAAGGGCGCACTACGGCAGTGGTGCAGCAGTTTAACCGCATTTGTGTGCCGATCTCTTCGTCACAGGAAGGATAATATTATGCGTTGTAAGATTTTTAAAAACAGCTGTGCGCGCAGTGCACTTCTACTTTCGCTGCTGATGGTTGCGACGGGCGCCCGCGCGTTGACCTGTGATTTTATAACCGGTGCAGCGGTCACGGTACAGATGCCAATACAGGGTACAAATATTACCGTCGGTCCAGATGTACCCAACGGTACCGTGATCCATCAGCAGTACTATCGACCTGCCGCGGGGATGAGTTTCGGTTGTTCAAATGCCAACGGTATCACTTATCGGCCGATTGTGGATTATCACTTTACGCGGACCCCTATGCCGCCATCAAACTATTCCTCCGGTCCCTTCGCAGGCAAGATTATGCAGACAAGCATACCGGGAATAGGTGTGGCGTTCAGGCGCGGGACCAATCCGACGGATGTCACCGTTCCCTTTACACAAACACCGTGGAGAGAGATGACGGGTGGGGGAAGTTTTACAGCACCGGGCAGTTTTGACCTTGATATGTTTTTAATTAAAACCGGAGATATACAACCGGGCACATTGAATGGTGCTGATCTGCCTACGGTCGGGGCATTCTTTAGCGTTCCCGGCGTGCTGGACCTGAAAGCGGTGGAAACCAGTTTTACCGGCTCGCTGAATATCGTCTCACGTACCTGTACGACGCCAAACGTCACGGTGGATATGGGCAGTTACGGCGTTGAGCAGTTCAAGAATGCGGGGGATGCTACGCTGTGGCGCAGTGCCGTTATCCAGCTTACCGACTGCCCGCGGTTTTACGGCAAGCTCATCGACGGGCGTAATAGCTATTATTCTGATAACGGCAACACGGCCATCGGCGTTAAAACCCCGAACACGCTTTATGTGACGGTGCAGCCCAATACCCCGGTGATTGATGCCGCCAACGGAATATTCAGTCTGCAATCGGGCGCCGACAGCGCGTCCGGCGTGGGTATCCAGCTGACCTGGGGTGGGGATAACGTCGATTTTTCTTCCGGGCGATCCTTTACTCTCGGAGACAGTAGTAGCACTTCGAGGGTTATCCCGCTGCTTGCTCGCTATATTAAAACCAGCGGACCCGTGAAACCGGGTAAAGCTAATGCCACGGCAACGTTTACCATTAACTACTACTGATCCCTGAGCAATAAAAAAGCCAGCATCAGCTGGCTTTATCTTCTGGCAAAAACGCTTAGCGCATCGTCACGAACTCTTCGGCACCGGTCGGGTGGATCGCCACGGTATTGTCGAAGTCCTTCTTGGTGGCGCCCATCTTCAGCGCCACCGCGAAGCCCTGCAGCATTTCGTCCATGCCGTAGCCGATGCCGTGGATGCCGACAATCTTCTCATCGGCACCGACGCACACCAGCTTCATGCGACACGGCTGGCGATGCTGGGTAACGGCGGTGTACATGGCGGTAAACGCCGATTTGTACACTTTCACCTGGTCATCACCAAACTTCTCACGCGCTTCCGGCTCGCTCAGGCCGACCGTGCCGATTGGCGGGTGGCTGAACACCACGGTGGGCACGTTGCTGTAGTCCAGATGCTCGTCCGGCTTGTTGTTAAACAGGCGCTCGGAGAGGCGACGACCGGCGGCGACCGCCACCGGCGTCAGCTCGACCGCGCCGGTGTTATCGCCCACCGCGTAAATCCCTTTTACATTGGTGTTCTGGTATTTATCAACGCTGATGTAACCCTTTTCGTTCAGTTTCACGCCGGTCACATCAAGGTTCAGGTTGTCGGTCATCGGCTCACGGCCAATCGCCCACACCAGGCAGTCCACGGTCTGCTCTTTACCGTTTTCCAGCTGTAAGGTGAGGCTACCATCGGCATTTTTCACTACCGCTTTCGGGATCGATTCGGTGTGCAGCGTTGGGCCTTCGGTGTTCATGACTTCCACCAGCGTGTCGACGATCAGCGGATCGAAGCTGCGCAGCGGCGCGTGTTTACGCACGAACAGGTGCGTTTCAGAACCCAGCGCGTTGACCACACCGGCAATTTCGACGGCGATATAGCCTGCACCGACGACGGCGGTGCGTTTTGGCAGCGCCTGCAGCTCGAAGAAGCCGTCAGAGTTAATGCCGTATTCTGCGCCTGGGATGTTTGGCTGGCTCGGGCGGCCGCCGGTGGCAATCAGAATATGGTCGGCGGTAATCTTCTCGCCGTTCACTTCAACGGTGTGCGCATCGACAAAGCGCGCGTAGCCTTTGATCACGTCGACTTTATTTTTGCCCAGCACGTTGTCGTACGAGCTGTGGATACGGTCGATATAGGCGCTGCGGTTTTTCACCAGCACGTCCCAGTTGAACTGGTTTACGGTGGTATCAAAGCCGTAGTCCGGGCCGTAGTTGTGGATAGCTTCGGCGATCTGCGCCGCGTGCCACATAACTTTCTTCGGAACGCAACCGACGTTCACGCAGGTGCCGCCGAGCTCTTTTGCTTCAATCAGTGCACACTTCTGTCCGTACATGGCCGCACGGTTAATGGAGGCGATACCGCCGCTGCCGCCGCCGATGGCAAGGTAGTCATAATGTTTGGTCATCGAGTCTTCCAGTTCAGTAAGTGAGTTAAATCAGCTGGCGTAGAGTGTAACGCTACAAGGTGAAAAGCCGCAAAGGTTGCGTCTATGATTGTGATAGCCTCATACCGATTATCATTGTCACTTTTCGCTTAAGGATGACAGTTATGCATCTGCAGTTTTTAGGCACCGGGGCCGGTACGCCGAGCCGCGAGCGCAACGTCACCAGCATCGCGCTGGATTTACAGGGGGTGCGTAACGCCACCTGGCTATTTGACTGTGGCGAGGGCACCCAGCATCAGATCCTGCGCACGCCGATCAAGCCCGGTAAGATCGAGAAGATCTTCATTACTCATCTGCACGGCGATCACATCTTCGGCCTGCCGGGGCTGCTGACCAGCCGATCGATGAATGGCTCACTCGAACCGCTGACTCTTTACGGCCCGGTAGGGATTAAAACCTTTGTTGAAACCACCCTGTCATTAAGCGGTTCGTGGGTCACCTTCCCGCTGGAGATTGTGGAAATAGGTGCGGGGGAGGTGTGCAATGACGCGCATTTTCGCGTGACGGCTTACCCGATGACGCATCCGGTGGAGTGCTACGGCTACCGTATTGACGAGCATGACAAACCCGGCGCGCTGGATGCGGCGAGGCTGGCGGCGCACGGCGTGCCAGCCGGGCCGTACTTCTATGACCTGAAGCATGGCCGCAGCGTGACGCTGGACGATGGCCGCACCATAAACGGCTGGGATTATGTCGGCGAGCCGATCAGGGGGCGCAGCCTGGCGATTTTCGGTGATACGGCCCCCACGGCGGCGGCGCAGCAGCTGGCAGCGGATGTCGATGTGATGGTGCATGAGGCGACGCTGGAAATTGCCATGGAAGAGAAAGCCAACAGCCGTGGGCACTCCACCACCGCACAGGCGGCGCAAGTGGCGCAGGAGAGTGGTGCAAAGCGGCTGATTATCACGCATCTTAGCTCGCGCTATTTACGTCATGACAGCGAGCGCCTGCTGGCAGAGTGCCGGGCGGTGTTTGCCGCCACCGAGATGGCGCATGATTTCGCGATATTTCCGCTGTAGGGGTCGGGCATGCCTCGCACTTCAGCTGTAGGGGTCGGGCATGCCCGACCCTGGGCGAGGCCTCGCCCCTACGCGATCGGGTGGAGGTTAACCGCAGGCGACACCGTTATTCCGGCACAATCCAGCTGACTTTATGGTGGCCGGTGCCTGACGGTACCAGCACTTTCTGCAGCCACGGCAGCACGTTGTTCATCTGCTGCTCCAGCTTCCACGGTGGGTTAATCACCACCATCCCCGAGGCGGTCATCCCGAAACGGTCGCTGTCCGGACGCACGCCCAGCTCAATCTGCAAAATACGGCGAATGCCGGTGGCCTGCAGCTCGTTAAACATACGTTTGATCTGCTGGCGCAGCACCACCGGATACCACAGCGCATAGACGCCAGTGCCGAAACGCTTATAGCCTTCCTGAATCCCCTGCACCACGGCCTGATAGTCACTTTTCATTTCGTACGGCGGGTCGATCAGGATCAGACCACGGCGCGACAGCGGTGGCAGCTTGGATTTCAACTGCTGATAGCCGTCGGCACGCGCCAGGCGCGCGCGGTCATCCTTCTGGAACTCATTGCGCAGCATTGGGAAGTCGCTGGAGTGCAGCTCGGTCAGCTGCAGCTGGTCGTACTCGCGCAGCAGATGGCGGGCGATCAGCGGTGAGCCAGGGTAATAACGCAGCTTGCCGCCCGGGTTGTAGTTTTTCACCACGCTGATATACGGCTCCAGCTCGGTTGGCAGGTCGTCCTGCTGCCAGATACGCGCAATGCCCTCCAGATACTCTCCGGTACGTTCAGCGTGCTCGCCGCTCAGCAGATAGCGCCCGGCACCGGCGTGGGTGTCGAGGTAGAGATAGGGTTTATCCTTCTCATTCAGTGAGCTGAGGATCAGGCTCTGCACGGTGTGTTTGAGAACGTCGGCATGGTTGCCTGCATGGAAACTGTGGCGATAACTGAGCATGTATTAGGAAATCCGGGAAGGTAAAAGCGAGCGTGCCGCCAGTGGGCGGCACAGGTTGCGGTGATTATAGCGAAAACGGGTTAAAAAAGCGCGATCAGGCAGGGATTCGTTGCCACATCGGGTAAGTAAAGAACAGCAGGTGCAGCAGATTAAAGCTGAAATGCACCAGGGTAGAGACCCACAGCCGCCCGCTCCACAGCCAGGCCAGCCCGTAGATCAGCCCGGCCAGCGTGGCGAAGAACACCAGCAGCAGCCCGCCTGAGAAGTGCACCGAACCGAACAGCAGTGCGGCGATAAACAGCGCACGCTTGTCGCCCAGCAGCTGGCTTAGCCGCTGCTGGATATAACCGCGAAACAGCGCTTCTTCCGCCAGTGAGACAAAAAACAGATTGGCCAGCATAAAAGAACCCAGCCACTCGGGCAGGTGCGGTTCCACTTTCAGTCCCCCGGCAAAGGTGGCCAGCAGCAGCAGCAGCGGCATTGACATCAACAGCACTAGCCACCACAGCCCGTTGGCAGGTGGCTTCGAAGGCCGCTTAAGCAGGGTCGGCAGGCAGGCCAGCAGGATAAACGGCACCAGCGCCTTGTCGAGGTTGTAATAGAAGGTAAACGGCGCGCTCTGTGGCCCGGCGCGCACCCCGGATTCGATCAGCTGATTGTTGAAGCCCGGAATCGTATGCAGCATCAGCGCAAAGGCGCTGACCACCAGGATAATCTCCCCCGGCAGGGAGAACGCAGAAGGCTGCTTGTGCGTACCGGAATAGACAGCAACAAAGCCAATGACGATCAGCGCCACAATAGCCGGTGGCATTAACACCTGCTCAAAGATGGCAAGGCCCAGCGCGATGGCCAGCAGCACCAGTGCGCTGCGATGATAAAACGGCAGGAACAGTAGCGATGCTGCCAGTACGTACCACATAGAGACACTCCCTGTTTGTAACGAAGTAATACGGCGTATTAACGCCGGGGAGTATGCAATGTGTCTCGGGTGGTGGCAAAGCGGAAAGTGCGGTCAGAAACAGGGCGTCTGCGTGGCCCGCCATTGATTTTCTCACCCGTTACCCTCATGTTAACCAGATTGCCCATACAACGATTAAAGGACTGCGCTATGACCAATCCGTTACTCTCTGCCTTTACGCTCCCCCCTTTCTCCGCCATCAAACCTGAACATGTGGTGCCCGCCGTGACTCAGGCGCTGGATGAGTGCCGCGCCGTGGTGGAAAAAGTGGTGGCGCAGGGCGCACCGTACAGCTGGGATAATCTGGTGCAGCCGCTGGCGGAAGTGGATGACCGTTTAAGCCGCCTGTTCTCCCCGGTTAGCCACCTGAACTCGGTGAAAAACAGCCCGGAACTGCGCCAGGCCTACGAGCAGACGCTGCCGCTGCTGTCCGAGTACAGCACCTGGGTCGGCCAGCATGAAGGGCTGTACCAGGCCTATCGCGACCTGAAAGCGGGCGCCAACTTTGCCGCGCTGGATACTGCGCAGAAGAAAGCGGTGGATAACGCGCTGCGCGACTTCGAGCTGTCCGGTATTGGCCTGTCGAAAGAGAAGCAGCAGCGCTACGGTGAGATCGCCGCGCGCCTGTCCGAACTGGGTTCGACCTACAGCAACAACGTGCTCGACGCCACCATGGGCTGGAGCAAGTTGATTACCGATGAGAGCGAACTGTCCGGCATGCCGGAAAGCGCGCTGGCAGCGGCGAAAGCGCAGGCCGAAGCCAAAGAGCAGCAGGGCTGGCTGCTGACGCTGGATATCCCGAGCTACCTGCCGGTGATGACCTACTGCGATAACCAGGCGCTGCGCGAAGAGATGTATCGCGCCTACTCAACCCGCGCCTCCGACCAGGGGCCGAACGCCGGGAAGTGGGACAACAGCGAGGTGATGGCGGAAGAGCTGGCGCTGCGCCACGAACTCGCCCAGCTGCTGGGCTTTGACTCCTATGCCGATAAATCGCTGGCGACCAAAATGGCCGAAAGCCCGGCGCAGGTCACCGACTTCCTGACCGATCTGGCAAAGCGCGCCCGCCCGCAGGCGGAGCAGGAGCTGGCCCAGCTGCGCGCCTTTGCCAAAAAAGAGCACGGCGTCGACGACCTGCAGCCGTGGGACCTGACCTATTACGGCGAGAAGCAGAAACAGCATCTCTACTCCATCAGCGACGAGCAGCTGCGCCCGTACTTCCCGGCACAGCGCGCGCTGGACGGCCTGTTTGAAGTGGTGAAGCGCATCTACGGCATTACCGCTAAAGAGCGCAGCGATGTGGATGTCTATCACCCGGACGTGCGCTTCTTCGACCTGTTTGACGAGAGCGGCGAGCTGCGCGGCAGCTTCTACCTCGACCTGTATGCGCGCGAGAACAAGCGCGGCGGGGCGTGGATGGATGACTGCGTGGGGCAGATGCGTAAAGCCGACGGTACCCTGCAGAAGCCGGTTGCCTACCTGACCTGTAACTTTAACCGTCCGGTGAGTGGCAAGCCTGCGCTGTTTACCCACAACGAAGTGACCACGCTGTTCCACGAGTTTGGCCACGGTCTGCACCATATGCTGACGCGCATTGAAACGCCGGGCGTCTCCGGCATCAGCGGCGTGCCGTGGGATGCGGTCGAGCTGCCAAGCCAGTTTATGGAAAACTGGTGCTGGGAGCCGGAAGCGCTGGCGTTTATCTCCGGCCATTACGAGACTAACGAGCCGCTGCCGCGCGAGCTGCTGGACAAAATGCTGGCGGCGAAGAACTACCAGGCGGCGCTGTTTATCCTGCGTCAGCTGGAGTTTGGCCTGTTCGACTTCCGCCTGCACGCCGAATTTGACCCGGCGAAAGGCGCGCAGATCCTGCCGATGCTGAAAGAGATCAAAAAGCTGGTGGCGGTGATGCCTGGGCCAGAGTGGGGCCGCTTCCCGCACGCCTTCAGCCATATCTTCGCCGGCGGCTACGCGGCGGGTTACTACAGCTATCTGTGGGCCGACGTGCTGGCGGCAGACGCCTATTCACGCTTCGAAGAGGAGGGGATCTTCAACCGTGAAACCGGCCAGTCGTTCCTCGACAACATTCTGACGCGCGGCGGTTCCGAAGAGCCAATGGCGCTGTTCCGCCGCTTCCGCGGCCGCGAGCCGCAGCTGGATGCGATGCTGGCACACTACGGTATTACCGAGCAGGGCTGAGATTAGTGAACATCTGTTTGTTAGATGAAACGGGCGCCGGAGACGGCGCCTTATCTGTTTTAGCTGCCCGCTGGCAGCTGGTGCATGATGAAAACGCGCTGATGGCGCTGGTGATGACGGCCGGGCATCTGGAGCTGCGCAAGCGCGATGAGCCAAAGCTCGGCGGCATCTTTGTTGATTTCGTTGGCGGGGCGATGGCGCACCGCCGTAAGTTTGGCGGCGGGCGTGGTGAAGCGGTAGCGAAAGCCGTCGGCATCAAGAGCGGCTATCTGCCGGAGGTGGTGGATGCCACGGCGGGGCTGGGGCGTGATGCGTTTGTGCTGGCCGCCGTGGGCTGCCGCGTGCGCATGCTGGAACGTAATCCGGTCGTGGCTGCCCTGCTGGATGATGGCCTGGCACGCGGCTATGCCGATGCGGAGATTGGCCCGTGGCTGCGCGAGCGGCTAACGCTGCTGCACGCCTCGAGCCTGACGGCGCTAACCGATATTACGCCGCGCCCGCAGGTGGTGTACCTCGATCCCATGTTTCCGCACAAGCAGAAAAGCGCGCTGGTCAAGAAAGAGATGCGGGTGTTTCAGTCGCTGGTGGGGCCGGACCTCGATGCCGATGGCCTGCTGGAGCCCGCGCGAATGCTGGCGACTAAGCGTGTGGTGGTGAAGCGCCCGGATTACGCGCCGCCGCTGGCGGACGTCGCCACGCCGAACGCCGTGGTGACCAAGGGGCACCGTTTCGATATTTATGCCCCCCTCACCCCAGGGGGATAAACAACGGGTCGGGCACGCCCGACCCTACGCGTCATTTTCACCGCGACCTGTCTGGGCTGACCCTCTTTTTCAGTCAGCCCGCCGACGCGGCGGTGAACAACGCATATAGCGTTACTCTTCGTCGCGCAGCGGCACAATCAGCATATCGATGTGCACGGTGTTGATCAGCTGGCGCGCTGACGACATCAGCTTGCTCCAGAAATCCTGATGATGGCCGCAAACCACTAAATCCACCTGATACTGCTTAATCGCGTCGACCAGCACCTGGCCCAAGTCACCGCTGCCGCTCAGGGTTTCGGCAATCGGGTAGCCAGCCCCGTTTGACAGCTCGGTCAGCGCGCTGTGCGTCTCTTCAGAGATACGCTTCTGCATATCACCCAGATTGACGTCGATCAGCCCGGTATACAGGTCAGAGTAATTCACATCAACGTGGATAAGTGAAACTTTGGCGTCGTAAGGGCGAGCCATGGATACCGCTCTGTCGACCAGCAGTTTGCTTTCGGGGGACAGATCGACAGCAATCAAAATGTGTTTGTAAGCCATATGAATACTCCTTTTCGCGTAAGTGCCTGTCCCAGAGTATAGCGAAAATTGTTAATGAATGTTGTGGCAGCCGACGTGGTTTGGCTGGGCGATCAACATGAAATTTTGTCTGAATGCCCCGGCGAAATAAAACATCGCTGGAAAAAATTTAAGCAGATCTCCTACACTGATAAAAGACGGCAACGAAAGCAGCGCTGTTACGCCGTCCTGCTGCAGCAATCATCTCAATAATAAGGGTTGGCGAACCAGCGGGAGTTGATCCCGTTCTCGTCGCGTATCGCATTTCCTGATGAAAGTCCGGGAGGGGATCATGATCAGCACCATCGCGCTTTTCTGGGCTCTTTGTGTCGTTTGTGTGGTGAATATGGCGCGCTATTTCTCTTCGCTGCGTGCGCTGTTAGTGGTGCTGCGCGGCTGCGATCCGCTGCTGTATCAGTATGTGGATGGGGCGGGGTTCTTCACGTCTCACGGGCAGCCGGGCAAGCAGGTGCGGCTGATTGGCTATATCTGGTATCAGCGCTACCTTGACCACCACGATGATGAGTTTATTCGTCGCTGTCAGCGCCTGCGCGGGCAGTTTATTTTGACCAGCGCCCTGTGTGGGCTGGTGGTGATTAGCCTGATTGGCCTGGCCATCTGGCATTAAAAAAGGGCGACCATTAAACATGGTCGCCCTTTTCGGGTCGAGCGGAAAAAATCATCGACTCTTACTGTAGGGGCGGACCCTCTTTTTCGGTCCGCCCGCAGCACGATCAAATCAGCTTCAGCGCAATCCAGTACAGCCCACCTGACAGCACAATCGAGACCGGCAGGGTGAACACCCACGCCAGCAGGATGTTCTTGATGGTGCGGCCCTGAACGCCACCGCCGTCAACCAGCATGGTGCCCGCCACGGAAGAGGAGAGCACGTGCGTGGTTGAAACCGGCATTCCGGTATAGCTCGCCACGCCAATAGAGACCGCCGCCGTCATCTGCGCCGACATCCCCTGAGCGTAAGTCATGCCCTTCTTACCGATCTTCTCACCGATAGTGGTGGCAACGCGACGCCAGCCGAACATGGTCCCCAGCGACAGCGCGAGCGCCACGGCCAGGATGATCCATACCGGCGCGTACTCAACGGTATTCAGCAGGTCGCTCTTCAGCTTATTGAGGAAACGTTTGTCGTCAGGCTTGGTTTCCGGCAGCTTGGCGGTTTTCTCAGCGGTATCCGAGATGCACATCAGCAGGCGGCGCAGCTGGCTGCGTTGCTCAACGTTCAGCGCATCGTAGCTGCTGAGATTGTTCAGCAGGCCCTGCACGCGCTCGATAGCCGGCAGCGCACGGGCAGCGTCGCAGTGGAAATCATGCGGGCCGGAAGGCACCTGTTCCGGCGTCGGTAACGCTGGCGGCGCCATCTGGATGATGTGCGTCAGCGAGGCCGCGTGCTGCTGGTAATACTGCTCCAGGTGGTTCACGGCATCACGCGTACGCGTAATGTCATAGCCGCTGGAGTTCATATTCACCACAAAGCCTGCCGGCGCCACGCCGATCAGCACCAGCATAATCAGGCCAATGCCTTTCTGGCCGTCATTGGCACCGTGCGAATAGCTGACGCCAATCGCCGAGACAATCAGCGCGATACGCGTCCAGAACGGCGGCTTTTTCTTGCCGTCGATCTTCTCGCGCTCTGCCGGAGTCATATGGATGCGCTGACGTTTTTTATTCCCGCTCCAGTAACGGCGCAGGATAAATACCAGCCCGCCGGCAATCACCAGGCCAACAATCGGCGAGATAATCAACGACATAAAGATGCCAATCATTTTAGGGATATTGAGCGCATCCACTACCGAGGTGCCAGTCAGCAACGCGTTAGTCAGGCCAATACCAATAATGGCACCGATCAGGGTATGGGAGCTGGAGGCCGGTAACCCGAAATACCAGGTGCCGAGGTTCCAGATAATCGCAGCCAGCAGCATGGAGAAGACCATGGCCAGGCCGTGAGCCGACCCGACATTAAGCAGGAGGTCGGTGGGTAGCAGATGGACAATCGCGTAAGCCACGCTTAAGCCGCCCAACAGTACACCAAAGAAGTTGAATACCCCGGCCATTACCACCGCTAACTGCGATCGCATTGCACGGGTATAAATCACGGTAGCTACCGCGTTGGCCGTATCGTGGAAGCCATTGATTGCTTCGTAAACCAGTACGAACAACAGAGCAAGAACCAGGAACAGGCCGGTATGTAAATCAAGACCAGCAAACAGATGCAGCATAAGCGTTACGCCATTTTGGAGGACATGAACGCGGCGCATTATCAGCGACAAACCGCGCCTGGGGAAAGGGAAATATAGACTTTTTTTGACATTAATGTGTCATTTGAGTGACTGTTACCCCTGAAACCATCATGAAATCATCAGGTTACAAAATGTTTCAGCTGCGATTTAGTGTCACGCTGGTATCCCAGCCGTCAACTCTCTACAATCAGCGTTTTTGTGGTTCGGCGCGGAGTCTGTGGTGGAAAAATTTGACGTTATCGTAATTGGTGCGGGTGCGGCTGGCCTGTTCTGCGCGGCTCAGGCGGGCGCGATCGGGCGGCGCGTGCTGCTGATCGATAATGGCAAAAAAGCCGGGCGTAAAATCCTGATGTCCGGCGGCGGGCGCTGCAATTTCACCAACCTCTATACCGAGCCAGCGGCCTATCTGTCGCATAACCCGCATTTCTGTAAATCCGCTCTGGCGCGCTATACCCAGTGGGATTTTATCGATCTGATTAACCGTCACGGCATTGCCTGGCACGAGAAGACGCTCGGACAGCTGTTCTGCGACGACTCAGCGCAGCAGGTGGTCGACATGCTGCTGAAAGAGTGCGAAGCCGGCAGCGTCACGCTGCGCCTGCGTAGTGAAGTACTCGCGGTAGCGCGTGATGACAGCGGCTACACGCTGCAGCTCAACGGTGCAGAGGTGCAGGCGGAAAAGCTGGTGATCGCCAGCGGCGGGCTGTCGATGCCGGGGCTGGGCGCATCGCCGTTTGGCTATAAAATTGCCGAACAGTTTGGCCTGAAGGTGTTCCCGACCCGCGCCGGGCTGGTGCCGTTTACCCTGCATAAACCGCTGCTGGAGCAGCTACAGACGCTGTCCGGCGTTTCGGTGCCGTCGGTGCTGACCGCCGAAGACGGCACGGTATTTAAAGAAGCGCTGCTGTTTACCCACCGCGGCCTCTCCGGCCCGGCGGTGTTGCAGCTCTCCAGCTACTGGCTGCCGGGCGAATTTGTCAGCGTTGATCTCTCCCCGGCGCAGAATATCGATGCCTTTATTAATGAAGAGCGCCAGCAGCACCCCAATCAGAGCCTGAAAAACACCCTTGCCAAACTGCTGCCGAAGCGCCTGGTCGAGTGCCTGCAGCTGCTGGGGAGGGTGCCGGAATGCACGCTGAAGCAGCTCAATAGCCGCCAGCAGGCGGAGCTGGCCAGCGCGCTGCACCAGTGGAAAATCCAGCCCAACGGCACCGAGGGCTACCGCACCGCCGAAGTTACGCTCGGCGGCGTCGATACCAGCCAGCTGTCGTCGAAAACCATGGAAGCGCGTGATGTGCCGGGGCTGTACTTTATTGGCGAAGTGGTTGACGTCACCGGTTGGTTAGGCGGCTATAACTTCCAGTGGGCGTGGAGCTCAGCCTGGGCGTGTGCGCAGGCGCTATAATGAGAAATCTGATTTAACTGATTCTCAGGCGGTAAAATGCAAAACTCTTCCAGCGGACATAAAAACACCAGCGAAACCCTGCTTCAAAGTGGCCAGGCGTGGAATGGCCAGACTTTGCAAAATTACCCTTCGGGTGAGCTTGAAATTACGGTGATGAAAATGACCATCCCCGCGCATTCAGAGCTGCCCTGGCATACCCACCCCATTCCTAACACGGCCTATATTCTGTCAGGTTCCCTGACCATTGAGGATAAAGCGACGGGGGATACCAGGACATTCAGCGCGGGTGAGGCTTTCAACGAGTCCATCGATATTGCCCACCGGGGATTCACCACCGGCCAAAGCACCGATGTCATCATCTTCTATGCAGGTGCAAAAGGGATGGCGCTGTCTGTACCACTGCCGGGAGAGGAATCTGAGTATTAACAGGTTCAGCTGACACAGTCTGTGGACCAAACACTACCGTTACCCAGTGGAGGTGAGGCCAACGCTTCCCCTGGGTTTCTTAATGCCTGAAAACCAATGGGTTGCCTGCACTACTGATGCAGGCCAAGCCCATCTCGCTCTAAAAACTCTGTGATGACCGTAGCGAGCTTACGAATCTGCCGATCGTCACGTCGGTCAGGATGCTTAGCAAGCCAGATATCCAGGGTTAGCAACGGGTGTTCAGCGGGCAATTTAATCAGGCGTGGCTCTTTGTCCGCCAGGAAACAGGGCAAACCCGCAACGCCAATTCCGCTACAGGCAGCTTCATACTGATTGCTCAAATCGCTGACTTCACAACACACCCGCCTTTTTCCTGCCAGCGCGTACAGCCAGCGCTTGTGGGCGAAATCCGGCTCTTTGTGGGAGTAAGCTATAAATTCCCACAGCGCTGGGTTTGTGAGATTTTTGTAATGAGGGGCCGCATATAAACCAAACTTCATCAGCCCTGCTTTTTTTATAATATCGGTCTCTTCAATTGGCGCAGAGAGGCGCAAGGATAAATCAGCTTCCATTTTTGCGAGCGAAACAAATTGTGGTTCGCTCTGGATGGCGAGCTTTATCTCAGGATTTCGCTGTGCCAGCTGATAAATAGCGGGAGCAAAAAAATGGCGAGCAAGGATGGGCGGAGCCGAAATCGCTACCCGGGAATGGGCCGAGGTTTTAACGGAGGAAGAGAGGCGGGCGACTGTGAATACCTTCGCCTCAATTTCCTTTGCCTCGTTTAAAATTTTCTCCCCTGTTGGCGTCAGGCGTGATTCTCGCGGTAAGCGAATGAACAGCTGAACCCCCAGGTCTGCTTCGAGAGAGGCCAGACGACGACTCACGGTAGCCTGATCCACGTTTAAATCTTTTGCAGCAGATGAAATTGTCCCGGCTTTCGCTATGGCCAGAAAAAAACGGAGGTCTTCCCAATTCATAAGGTATGCGTTTTTGCATGGTTGGTGTGCAAATTCTAGTATTTACGCATGACATGTCAATTCTTATCCTTGCGTTATGTTCAACTCATTGTGGCCAAATCAGTCATGTCAAAAGTAACACCTGCCCTGACGGCAATACTGATCTCATCCTGCCTGGGGTTTCTGGTCGTGCAGCTTGACGTCAGCGTGGTCAATGTTGGCCTGCAAGCTTTGAGAGATGCATTTAACACTAACCTTACCGGCCTTCAGTGGGTGATCAACAGCTATGCTCTGGTTTTTTCAGCGCTGTTAATTCTCGGTGGCGCATGGGGGGATAAATATGGTGCTAAAGCCGTCTTTTGCTGGGGATTTGCCGTGTTTACGCTGGGTTCGATCGGCTGCGGGTTAGCCAACAGCATGACAGTGCTTATCGCGCTCCGGGGGATCCAGGGGGCAGGTGCTGCCCTGTTAGTACCCACCTCTTTAACGCTCATCAGGCTGACCTTCCAGGATGCCAATACCCGCCGTACAGCCGTCGCTATGTGGGGAGCCTGTGGAGGTATCGCGCTGGCTGCCGGACCGGTACTGGGTGGTATCCTTATCCAATATTTCGGCTGGCGCAGCGTGTTTTTGATCAATGTCCCCATTGGTCTCATTGCTATCATCCTGATCCTGCGTTTTGCGCCAGCCTCACCTCGCGTGGAGAAGAAAGTCGACGTTGCAGGCCAGATAATGAGCGCAATGGCTATCGCCAGCCTGACCTATGCTGTGACTGAATCGAGCGAGCGGGGCTGGACTGCGTTGCCTGTGAGCGCCCTGTGCCTGGCAGCGATCTTTACCCTGAGCTTTATTGTCACCGAAAGGCATGTTGCCGATCCGATGCTGCCTCCGCGTCTGGTTAAAAACAAGATGCTGATTGCCATGTGCCTGAGTGGGGCGGTGATCAATCTGGTTTTTTACGGCACCGTTTTCGTACTGAGTCTCTTTTTTCAGACAGTCAAAGGCTATGACGCACTTCAGACCGGCATCGCATTCATTCCTTTAACCGCCGTACTGACGGTATCCACCATGATCTCTTCCCGCGTGGCTCGACGGGTCAGTGCTGTTCGCATCATCACCACGGGCTTTAGCGTACAAATTGTGGGTTTTTTATTGTTATCTCAGCTTTCCGTTCACTCGTCCCTGTGGCTGCTGAATGGCGCGCTGATGCTGGTTGGAACGGGAAGTGCAATGTCAGTTCCTTCGGTCACAAACACCCTGCTTGGGTCTGTTTCACAGCATGATGCCGGTATCTCCTCGGGCTTGATGTCGTCGGCCAGACAGCTAGGGGGGGTTATTGGCGTGGCGATCTTTGGTGCACTTATAACGCATGCCGACGCCAACACATTTTCACAGGGTATGACCGAAGCCATGCGGCTATCTGCTTTAGTGCTGTTTATCTGCATCCTGATGAATCTCTTCATGACGCGGCGGGCGCGGGAAGTCATCGAGGTTTAACGGGGAGCCAGAGTGTCAGTTCGGGATGCAGGGTCAGCATCAAATTAAGGATTAAAAATAAGGCGTTTGTTCACTCAAAATGAATGGGTACTTTATGCCTGAACCTTATCAGCCTTACACTGCCTCTCTTAGTCGAGGGGGTATTGGTGAAGTCATCCCCATCTGGCAAACTGTCCGCTATAGCTCATGCGTGAAGGCGTTCTTCTCCCTGTTTAAGTGACGAATCATCATTTTGGTCATCACTCATCTCAGCAATATCTTCACGTTGTAATATACCCCGGTACAGTATGTGAGGATGTATGCCACACTCCCCCGAAGACAAAAAACGTGCGCTTAATCGAATCAAAAGGATCCAGGGACAGTGCGAAGGTATCCAGCGCTCGCTTGAAGCTGGCGTGGATTGTGCCCCGGTACTGATGCAGATGGCTGCGGTGAGAGGTGCCATGAACAGTCTGATGACGGAAATACTTGAAATATATATAAAAGAGGAATTTTCCGGGAAGCTAAACCCAGATGATGCTCCTGAAGAACAGATAGGTGAACTGGTTAAGCTGGTTCGATCTTATTTTAAATAAATTGACTTTGCTCAGTCGCACTTCATCAACGCGGGTATCAGGCAGCGCCTTAGGGTGCTGTTCTTTATTGCAGTACCTCAGTCATCAAACTTCTTTCAAGCGTAACTATGGGTAAGCAGCCGATCTGCTTAAATTAATTTAACTCTAATAACAGTAAGTTGAAGTGTGCTTAGGCTGTTTTTGTATTAATTTTGTATACCCTATGGGGTATGTGATCTATACTCCTCCCATCCGATGAATCATTCATCATCTGCCGAGAGCGGTGCAAAGGGGATGTAAATTTCTCACTCCGCTCCTTCTGATCCCCTCGTTAAAGTGGAGTGCAATATATGAAATCCCGTGCTGCCGTGGCATTTGGCCCTGGTAAACCTTTAGAGATTGTTGAGCTTGATGTTGAGCCACCGCGTGCTGGCGAAGTGTTGGTAAAAATCAGCCACACCGGCGTCTGTCACACCGATGCTTTCACCTTGTCCGGGGATGATCCTGAGGGCGTTTTCCCTGCGGTTCTCGGTCACGAAGGTGCTGGCGTGGTGGTAGAAGTAGGGGAAGGCGTCACCAGCGTTAAAGCTGGCGATCATGTCATTCCACTGTACACCGCAGAGTGTGGCGAATGTCTGTTCTGCAAATCGGGCAAAACCAATCTTTGTACAGCGGTGCGAGCAACGCAGGGCAAGGGACTGATGCCTGATGGCACCACGCGTTTCTCCTATAACGGCCAGCCTGTTTATCACTATATGGGCTGCTCTACGTTCAGTGAATATACCGTGGTTGCCGAAGTGTCTCTGGCAAAAATTAATCCACAGGCAAATCACGAACATGTCTGCCTGCTGGGCTGCGGCGTAACAACAGGTATTGGTGCGGTCCATAATACGGCGAAAGTGCAGCCTGGTGATTCCGTCGCTATTTTTGGCTTGGGCGGCATTGGGCTTGCAGCCATTCAGGGCGCGCGTCAGGCACAGGCAGGCCGCATCATTGCCATCGACACCAACCCGGCTAAATTTGAGCTGGCGAAGCAGTTCGGTGCGACAGAGTGTATTAATCCCAATGATTTCGATAAACCCATTCAGGAGGTTATTGTCGAAATGACGGGATGGGGTGTTGATCACTCATTCGAATGTATTGGCAATGTGAATGTGATGCGTTCGGCACTTGAATCCGCACACCGCGGCTGGGGCCAGTCGATTATTATCGGCGTGGCCGGCGCGGGCAAGGAAATCTCCACCCGTCCGTTCCAGCTGGTGACCGGGCGCCAGTGGAAAGGCTCTGCGTTTGGTGGCGTTAAAGGCCGCAGCCAGCTGCCGGGCATGGTTGAAGATGCCATGAAAGGCGACATTGAGCTTGAACCTTTCGTCACTCATACCATGGCACTTGATGATATCAATGATGCATTTGATCTGATGCACGAAGGCAAATCGATCCGCACCGTTATTCATTACTGATGACTGACTCTGTCAGGTGCGGCATGACTGCCGCGCCCGATCAAAAGGCTGGTACCTGGCTGGCATAAGCCACGCTAGCCAAATATAAACTCTTATAAAAATGATATCCTGCAGCACCTTACCGGTTACCTGCCTCTACAGTAGCCGGTTTTTTTTGCTCTAAACCTAAGCCGCCCGCACTGCAGTAATACCGAGATGATGCGTTATCTCGCGGATGAAGACGAACCAGGCAAGAACCGGTAGCGCTTCATCGGACAGTGAGAGAGGATGGTAGGAAATATCATCTGCCAGCTTATTAAAAGCTGCTTCAATATGCTCGGGCGTGGCTATAGATGCACCGTCTAAATAGCTGGCGCACACGCTCTTCAATAACGGTTCTCGACAGACTATCTCACCGTGGATTGGTCTGATGGTCGCATCGGCTTCAATAATCTCCTCGGTACGGTAAATCATCATTTCCAGATGCCACGCAGTCAGTGATGTCTGCGCCGTTATTCCTGACAGGATGTAATCCACGCCTTTCGCGATATCAATTTTCTTATCTGATTCCGGGTAGATAAACTGTGTGCTTTCACGCCTTAGAGAAAATTCCGCGTTAATCATACTCACACTCTTATGTGTTGAAGGGGGAACGTCCAGGTCTGCCTGACATTGTACTCATTACCCATAAATGACATTATTCATGCCAACTATCGGCTCATCTACAACAGGATGTTTCTAATGGATCGTCTTACCAGTATGACGGTTTTTACGCGTTCCGTAGAGCTGGGGTCGTTTACCGCCGCGGCTGAAGCGCTGGATATGTCGCCACAACTGGTGGGAAAAAACGTTTCCTTCCTCGAGCATCATCTCGGCGTTCGCCTGATCAATCGTACCACCCGCCAGCACAGCGTGACGGAAGCAGGGCGCGATTTCTATGAGCGGGCAAAAATCATTCTTGCCGAACTGGAGGCGGTTGAGTCTTTTGCTGCTGAGACGCGTTCAACGCCACGAGGCCGCATCCGTATTAATGCCCCGGTCACATTTGGTGTTCATGCCCTGGCACCGCTATTACCCCTCTACCTTAAGCAAAACCCCGATGTTACCGTGGAACTCATGCTGGCAAACAGGATGGTAGACCTGATTGATGAAGGCTTTGATATTGTGTTTCGCGTTGGCCAGCTGCCCGACAGTGGGCTGGTCGCCCGCGCGTTACACCCCTATGAGCTGATCGCCTGTGCGTCACCGGCTTACCTTAATGATGCCCCTGCATTAGTTCATCCCAACGATCTGAGCCAACACGAGTGCCTGATTTTTAGCCATACATCACTGAGAACACATTGGGAATTTGCAGATAAGGGAGGGATATTACGGGTAGCGGTCGGGGGGCGGTTAATGCTGGACAGCGGAGAAGCACTTATCAGTGCAGCTCGTGCTGGCCAGGGGGTAGCGCTACAACCGGCTGAACTGGTTACACCTATGATTAAGGAGGGCAGTCTGGTTCAGGTGCTTGCCGATTTCAAAATACCCACGCGTCCTTTGCATATTCTCCACGCACCCGATCGTCGCCTGACGCCTAAAGTACGTAGCTTTCTCGATTTTGCATCTGACCACTTTGGCTCCGGGCGGCTCTGAATCTCCGCCGCCCGTGATATCCCACTCAAATAGCGATATCGTCATTAAGATTGACCTGCGATCTTAGGGCCATCTCTCTCCGCCAGGCATCAAGCAGTGGCGGCCAGTTAATACCCTTAACGATAGATAAAGATCGCAGCAGGGGAAACAGGCGGATATCCGTCAGTGAGAAATGCCCGGCCTCTCTCTGCTGCTGAGAGAACAGCAACTCAAGAACTTCAAGCTGTGCATTGATCGCAGTCACCATGCTTTCTGATTGTTCCAGCAAACGCGAGAAAGGACCAAAAACGGTCTCTTTCTTGTTAACGAAATAGTGCCTTGCCGCATCCTGGCTGAACTCAGCAAAGTCTGAGTTTGCCCATCTTGGGATCGCCAGAGGGTAAATCAGTTTCGTCGCCTCTTCCATCCAGGTTTCAATGGCTAAATTGTCTGGCATCGTCAAGACAGGCGAGCCATAGGTGTCATCAATATACTTGACGATATCCAGGCTCTCTCCGATTGCTTCATGACTTTCCGTCAGCAGGATGGGAAGCATTTTTTTGCCGATAAGTCGCGCTGGCGTTTCTTCATCATCGTTTGGCAGAGTAATGATTTCACAGGCAACATCCTTCAAGCCAAAAATCATGCGCGCACGAACGCAAAACGGGCAGTGATCGTAAACATAAAGTTTCATAGCAGAGATATCCATCATCTTCAGGCTGTTAATTAGCGTGTAAACCCATCAAAAGGCTTCATATATACGGCACCGAACGGATCTAATCGCTTGCGAATTTCATCATCGGGTTCACCGTAAACCGTCAGGCCGGTGATGGTGACTAAAGAGAGGAAGGTCTCAGCAAAAGGGGCGAACGTGCGATCAACATGGCTCACCAGATCCTGCTGACGATAACGCTCGACGATATGTGCGGTTTTTTGATCGTCGCTGACGCTATACACATAGCTTAGCGTGCCAGGCTCTTTACTGGTGGCTTCAACCACGCGTGACACTAACTCTTTAAACGCAGGGAATTGCCCGTTATTGACGGCCAGGTTAAACACACAGGTAATTTCATTTTTCATTGTAATCTCCAGAGCTTTGGCAGCAGGAAAACGTGCAAAGAAGAGGGGGGAGACATTCCCTGTAACAGGAATATGCCGTTACGCGCTGATGCATAACGGCTGATTTAATCAGTGCCCTGTGTCAGCTGGATTTCTTCAGCGTCTCAGCAAAAATCTCCCCTGAAATCGCCCAGTTATCGGTGGTGACATCGTTGAAAATGACATAGACATACTGCGGATCAACTTTGGCGTGGGTAGCGATAGCTTCAGTCACTGCTTTAGCGATAGCAGGTTTAGCGTCGTCGCGACCGTCGAACATCTGGATATTGACTACTGGCATGGTAGAACCCCTTCATGAATGGATGAATTGTCAGACAACCTGACGTTGAAGAGATCCTACGCTGATAACCTGAGTGGATAAACAGGCTATAAGGGCACAGAGTGTAGAGCTGAAGTCTACAATTATTCGAATGCTTTGCGTGCAGCTAAATCAATCAACTCGTCAATAATGAAGCGTACGCCCGGCAGCAAATGACGGGCGCGGGGCCAGATGACATTGAGTTCTGTGGGGGCAGGGTTGCAGGCAGCTAGCAGCGGCACCAGCCTGCCGCTCTGAATATGAGGGCGCAGCAGCGCTTCTGGAAACTGTATTAAGCCTGCTCCGGCGATACAGGCATCAATCATGGCATCGCCATCACTGATTTGATGAAAAGGCACGGGCTTGAGCCTGATCTCTTTCCCGGCCTCGTCACGAATCAACCAGCTTAGCGGTGCCCCGCCGCGCCAGGCCAGAATACAGCGGTGATGAGTAAGATCGGCCAGAGTTTCAGGCGTGCCATAAGTGGAGAGATAGTCAGGCGCAGCGCAGATAATCAGGTGCTGGTCATTTAGCTTGCGGGCGATTAGGTCGGTAGTGTCTTTTATGGGGCCAAAGCGGATGGCGAGATCAAAACCAATATCAAGGGGATCTATGATGCGATCGTTAAAGGTGATGGTTAATTTCAGATAGGGATAACGTTTTGTCATGTCCATCAGCACCGGCATCATTACCGAGCGGCCAAAGGCTGCGGGCAGATCGATCCTCACTGTCCCCGTAGGTTCAGTGAGCTTTGAACGCAGCGCCATTTCTGCCATTTGCAGGGTTTCAAGCGCACTCTGACAGCTTGCAAGATAGGCTTCACCTTCAGTGGTGAGACTTATTTTTCGAGTAGTGCGATGGAAAAGTGGCGTACCCAGGCTGGCCTCAAGCCGCTGAATACTCTTACCAATTGCCGATTTCGAAACGCCCAGCTGTTCAGCGGCCGCAGTAAAACTGCTTGAATTTGCTGCCGTTACAAAGTGGACAATGCTGCTGAAAGATTCGGTAGAAAACAGGGCTGACATAGTAGAGGCCTGGCTGGAAATCTGAGGGGTACTTTAGCCTAAAGCGGAAAGTCACAACAGTACACAGACAGGTTAAAAGGCGAACAGCGCGTTCGCCATTTAGAGAGAGCTTATTTGTTCAGCTGGGTCGGTTTGAGGGCAAACTTACCGTCACCGGTTAGCGCCAGAACGAGCAGGCCAATAATCCAGAAAGCAGGGAATTCCCATCCACCATTTGGATTTGTGAAGAAGAAGCCTGCTGGGCCGTGGACGGTAACGATCGCACCCAGTAAAACAGGGATCAGCAGCACGGCGACAATTCGCGTGTAGATACCCAGAATTAAGGCTATTGCGCCAATCAGCTCCACCGCCATAGTAAGGTAGGCCAGACCAGCAGGCAGACCCAGCGAAGCGAAGAATTTCGCAGTACCTGCGGGAGTAAAAACAAAAAATTTCAGCCCGAAGTGTGCCAGAAAAAGAGTGCCGAGCGTCAGACGCATCAGCAGTGCAGCATAAGGTGTTGTGCGGGTATCGAACATGGCGTTTTCCTCTCATTAAGTTGATGAGGAGACTCTACACCCTTTCCCTGAAGATGATTATCAGGTCAAAATTAGCAATATAAATTCCAAAATGGAACGAATCAGTCAATGCTATTAAAAACAAATCATAGATAAAGTATCTATGAGTCGTGCATTTATTTCGTTTTGTTCCGAATTTACCCTGTTCCTCATAGATGCTGCTACCCCTGTGGCTTGCAGAGTTGTGATGAATATTGAGGTAAATACGATGGAAGATAAGAGTCTGAATCGCTGGTTATCGGATTTTCTGACGCCCGTCAGTGCACCGCATTGGCCAGGAGAAGTTCCACATGAAATCAGCACTCCTGCCGGCAAGCTTCGTGGCCGTCAGCACGACGGTGTGTTCATCTACAGAGGTATTCCCTATGCGCAACCTCCAGTGGGATCGCGGCGTTTTTCCCCTCCGCAGAAAATTAAACCCTGGAAAGGAGTCAGGGATGCCACTCAGTTTGGACCGATGAGTCATCAACACGGCGAGGGTAGCTTCTCCGAAGACTGCCTTTATCTGAATATCTGGAGCCCGGCAGCCAGTAGCGCAGCTGCATTACCGGTTTACGTCTTCGTTCATGGCGGTGGTTATCTAATGGGAAGTGGCTCCCAGCCGCTTTATGAGGGAAAAAATCTGGCTCAGCAGGGGATCATTGTTGTCACCCTGAACTATCGGCTGGGGACCCTGGGTTTTTTGCCCTCCGCAGCCGCGTTCGCAGAACAGGGTACAACGGGGAACTGGGGTCTTTTGGACATCGTTGCCGCGCTCCAGTGGGTTCAGAGTAACATCCGGGCATTTGGGGGCGATCCTGCTCGCGTCACGGTGGGGGGAGAATCTGCAGGCTCTTATGCGGTCAGTACGCTGATTGTGTCACCGCTTGCCAGAGGCTTATTTGATCAGGCCATTATGCAAAGTGGTAGCCTCCCTAACGCAACAGCGGTTGCACCTGAAAATGCGCTCTCAATTGAGCAGGCTCAGTCCAGGGCATCTCATTTTTTTGAAAAGTTAGGATTAAAGGATGATGCTGCAGGACTTTCAGCGTTAAGAGAATTACCTGTATATAAACTGCTGACCCAGACAGCCCAACCCACGCTACAGCCGCCGCAGGTAGCCGGTTTCTGGCCAGTACCAGACGGACACGTTTATCATGCAGACCCCGTTGATACAGTCGCAAAAGGTGAGATAAACCCGGTAAGACTGCTTGCAGGATTTAATACGGACGAAGGTAGCCTTTTCGTCCCCCCTGATGCCACTGAACAGCACTATATATCATTAATTGAAAGTGCATTTGGCCCGAGTGCGGATGAGATTCTCCTGCGTTTTCCGCTCAACCAGCAATACAGCGCAGCCGCACGCATGAACCAACTCATTACCCTGGGATTATTGCGTAGCGGTCTGTATCTGTACGCCGATGCATTAGCGCGCCACCGTGATGTCTATCTTTACCATTTTGATTATATCGATCCCGATCTTGCTTCGACGGGGTTAGGGGTGATCCACGGATCGGAGCTTAAGTTTATTTTTAATAATTTTACCGATTCTGATGCATGGAGTGACAAGGCAAAAGGCGTTGTCAAAGAGATGCAGACGGCGTGGATCAGCTTCATCAAATACGGCGATCCCAATCCACACAATACCCTGCCTGAGGATCGGCTGTGGCGAAAATACGATCCTGTTTCACCCCATGAGATGCATATCACTGGGGAGAGTCATATGCAGCCAGTTATCGGCTGGGAAGATGTGGTATTTATCAATCAAAGACTACAGCGTCAGCGATAACATCGCAGGATAGTTAACTCAGGCGCCGCCCATGCTGAGCTAACACAACACTAAAAATAATTTATTTCCCATGGGCAGTGAAAGACCATCCTGATACGGTTGAGAGTAGGAACAGAATCGACGCCCACCTCAACCCTTAATCTCTTTCAAATATTTAAACACCGTTGCTCTTCCCAGCGACAGCACGTTCGCCACATAGTCGGCCGAGTGGCGCACGTTAAATATTCCCTGAGCGTAAAGCGCCGTCACCAGCGCTTTCTTGTCGCTGCGCGTCAGAATAGTCAGCGAGCTGTGGTTCTCGGCCAGCCACTGATGCACGGCGGTGTTAATCTTCTCCCGCCAGTCGTGCGCAAATAGCGGCGCAGGCTGGGGCTGCAGCTGGCTCATTGACAGGAACGTCTCCAGCGCATTGCGCGCATCTTCCAGCATCGCGGTACTGAAGTTGATGCAGAAAATGTAGCCCGCACTGCCCGGCACGCTGGCGCGAATGCTGACGGAGCGCATCTTTTTCCCGTCCCAGTTCAGCTGCTCGTAAGGCCCGGTCAGCGTATCGAGGTCGTTGAGCGTCAGCTGCTCCAGCCCGGCATCATCGCCGATGCTGCGCTTCGACAGGTTATTCGCCAGATAGGCAATTTTACTGCTGGTGACATCGTGGATGGCCACTTCCACCATGGGGAAAAACAGCGCGGCAATACCGTCCGCTATCGCTGTCAGCGTGGCGAACTGCTGGCTTTCTGCTGGGCTTTGCTGGTTCATCTCAGGCCCCCCATCTGCGCGAGAATGCTGGCGGAGATCTGCGCATCCTGCACGCCCAGTCCGGTCAGATCGGCGACGGTGATCGCCTCCGCCGCACGCTGATACTGCGAGCTATCGCTCAGCAGGCTGCCAATCTCAATGATTTTTCCCGTGCGCTGTGCTGCGGGCAGATGGCTGAGCTCGCCATAGCTGCTGCACTGGGTAAGCGAGTCGACCAGCACGCAGGCGGCAGCGCCAACGATGGCGGCATCCAGCTCCTGTTTGCCCGGCGAGTCGGCACCCACGGCGGTGATATGCGTCCCCGGCCGGATCCACTCCCGGCGCAGCAGCGGCACGGAGGAGGGGGTGGCAGTAACGATAATCGAGGCCGCGCGCGCCGCCTGTTCGGCCTCCAGCGTGGTAATGAGGTTGATATCGCAGTCAGCCAGCCGCTGGCGAATGCGCACCAGCGCGTTCTCACTGCGCCCCCAGATAATCACCTGGCGGCAGGCGGTCAGGGCCAGCAGCTGGCGCAGCTGCAGCTCGGCCTGTAACCCGGTGCCGAAGATGGCGATCTGCTCAACCCGTTCTGGCAGCAGCAGTTCGGCGGCAACCCTTCCGGCCAGCGCGGTGCGCATCCCGGTCAGCCAGCCGTGGTCATTTAGCAGGGCCAGCGGCTGCCCGGTTTGTGCGCTAAACAGCATATTTAGCCCGTCATTGCCCGGCAGGCCGAGGTCGCCGTTGCGGTAAAAGCCGCTGGAGACTTTGACGCAGAAGCTCTCTGAACCCTCCATCCACGCGGATTTAATACAGCAGTCGCCACCCGCCTGCGCAAACAGAAACTGCTGCGCCGGCGGCAGCTGAACGCGGCCTGCTGAAAAAGCGCGAAACCCCTCTTTGAGCTTTTCCAGCGCGTCCGCCTCATGGTAGTGCGCCTGAATCACCGCCTGCTCAATAATCCTCATTGCACCGCCTCGCAGAACTTCTCCAGGGTGATGTTTTTGCCGCACAGGATCACCGCAACGCGCTTGCCGCGCCATTTTTCTGCCTGCTGCATAAACGCCGCCATCGCCACGCCCGCCGCGCCTTCAACCATCCAGCGCTCGTAGCGCGCCAGCGTTTTCATCGCGGCTTTGATCTCCTTTTCGCTGACCTGCACGCACTCATCGACCACCTGCTGACAGATCGGGAAGGTGATGGTGCCAGGCTCCAGGCCACCTGCAGTGCCGTCGGACAGCGTCTCGTGCTCGGGCGGCTCAACGATTTCGCCCGCCGCGAGGGAAGCACACATCGCGACGGAGGCTGCAGGCCAGCAGCCAATAATGCGCGTCTGCGGCGACAGCGTTTTCATCACCGCACCAATCCCGGAGATCAGCCCGCCGCCGCCCACCGCGACAAAAACGGCGTCGAGCGGCGCTTCCTGCTCCAGCATTTCCAGCGCCACGGTGCCCTGGCCAGCAATCACCTGCGCGTCGTTATACGGGGAGACAAACGGAACGCCCTGTTCTGCGGCGGTACGCGCAGCGGCCAGCTCCACGCTCAGCGCGTCGCCCTCCAGCGTTACCACCCGGGCACCGTAGGAGGCAATGGCCTCCAGCTTAAGCGGAGACGCGGTTGCCGCCGCGTACACCGTCACTGGTATGCCCGCCATCGCCCCGGCCAGCGCCATGCCCTGGCCGTGATTGCCGGATGAGGCAGTGATCACCCCCTGTGCGCGCTGCTGCGGCGAGAGCAGCCGCATCTTATTGCTCGCCCCTCTGAACTTGAACGAACCGGTATGCTGCAGATGTTCGCCTTTCAGGAACAGCTCGCAATGATACTGCGCAGAGAGTGCGTGGCTACGGTCGAGCGGCGTCACTTTTACCTGAGGGCGCAGTGCGGCGTGCGCCAGCTGGCTATCGTCGCAGAGTTGAGAGAGGGTCAGCATGATGGCATCCAGTAAGTGTATTTAAAGTCTACTATAGACATTTAGTACACACCGATCCACTGTTCGTACTCGCGGCGCGGCGGGCGCAAAAGGCAGTCGCCCGGCAGCGGACCGCTTACCGCCTTACTGGTAGGTCATGGTAAAGGTGGCATTGGCATCGGCTTTACCTGGCACAATCTGCGCGCCGGTCTGGATATAACGCGCCTTCAGCGGAATATTATACGCCCCGTCCGCGCTGGTGGTGGCAATCGTCATGCGGCTGCCGAGCGCGACTGGAGCACTGTTGTACAGCAGCTGTACGCCGACGCCGCTGGCGGCATCGCTGCCGGGATTATCCAGCTTCAGTACGCCGTTAGCGGCGTTTTCCGCGCCGGAGCTGCCCGGGCTGATAGTCATTTTGACATTGGTGGCGGCATCGCAGTTCAGGCCGATATTAAAGTCCGCATCGCCGCTGGTGCTGCCTACGCCGCTGAAGTCGGTATTTTTGGTTCTGCCCATCGTGACGGTAATATTTGGGTTGGTCACCGAGCACGCCACCGTCTGTACTGCTCCGCCGCCGATAGAAAAATGATAAATATTTGTCTCGCCGACCACGCTGGCCTGCGTCAGTGACCCGGTGGTCAACATACCGGAGCCGGTAACCGAGGCGATTTTTACCAGTTCGAAGCGCACGCTGCCCCAGGTTCCGCCACACAGCCGCCAATAGTTGGTACCGGACACGCAGGCAACGCCGTTAAGCTGGCGCGGGAGTGCACCCGTGCCGTAGCGGCCGCTGGTTGAGCCCGCTCCGGGGGTAACGACACGCCATGCCAGCCCTGTAACGCCTGAGGCATAAAGCGTCTGGCCGCCGTAGCTTACCGGGGTAAGGGCACCGCCCGTACCCCACTGCGAACTGAATCCGCCGACGGTACATTCGATAAAGTTGCCGCGCGAGTTGAGTTCGTTGCGCGTATTGCTGTACACGATGCTCCCCACGGGGGCATCTCGCTGTACCACAATCGTTGGCAGGTTCATGGTGAAACCATCGGCAGCAGTATAGCGTGCATCAGTGATGCTACAGGACGCCATTGCTCCGTTGGAGGCAGCCAGTAAAGCAGCACAGCAAAGGAAGTGAGGCGTTAACACTTTTTTGAGCAAATTTTTCATATCAATACCTTAACGATGAGGCGATCAGCGGCACTGGCCGTTGAGCGTTTGAATTCCGGTAACATTTTTCTCGCTGTTCAGGCGATAGGTGACGCGGCACTGGCGGTCAGCGTTTTTGCCCCACTGCACCAGCAGCGTTCCCTGGTTCTGCATCCCGGCCAGATAGACCTGGCCGCCGTCACCGACAATGCTGCTGCCCGCGTCACGATCGGCGTCATTCACTACCGTGGCACCGAACGGCACGGCTTTGCCATCAGCGCGGGTGAGGGTCATCAGCACACGCTGTCCGACCTGCGCCCGGTAATCTGTCCTGACCATCGCGCCGCGCGTCGGCACAGCGTTACGGGTGGTCTGCTGCAGGTCGACATCGTCCCGCAGGGTTTCAGTGTTTAGCGTGATGTCGTTGTTACGGAACGGCATCAGGTTAGGCACCAGCGCGTAGCCTCGATAATCGGTTTTGACTCCGGTCTGGTTGTTAACGCTGACGCCGCTGGCTCCCGGGACTTTCACCAGGCCAAAGGTTTCCCCCATGGTTTGCCCGGCGGTAATGCCGTCGGCATGCGCCACAATCGCGCCCTGCACGCCGTAGTTCATGGTGCGCTGACCGCTGGCATAGCTGTAGCCGCCGTTGACCTCACCGTAGGTGCCGCGATAGTTCATACCGGCGTAGCCGGAGCTGCCCTGGCCGTTGGCGGCATAGCCCTGCGACAGATTCCAGTTCAGGTTGTTATCTTCCAGCACCGTGCCGTTCAGGCCGACGGTATTCACCGTGCCGCGTGATTTGCTGCTGCTAACGTTGTAGTTGGCATAGGTATTACCCATCCAGCGATTCAGCGGGATGCTCAGATTCAAAGAGACCACGCGATCGCGATCGTAGGTTTTACTCAGGCCGCTGTCGGTGGTACCTGCGGACGTGGTGTTACGGTTCATCGCGTAGTTCAGGCCGTAGCTGATGCCGTTCCAGCTGTTGTTGTAGCCCAGGTTCCATGATGAGGTCTTGCGGCTGTTGTTCCAGTAGCTTTCAGAGACTGCGCCAACCGACAGGTAGCCGCGTTCGTCGCCCAGGTCCTGGCTGAGCGTTATCTCGGCACGATTACGCTTTCTATTGCTCAGCAGGGTGTTGGGATTATCGCTGTAGCTGTCCAGCACGTCCGCCAGGGTATAGAAGCCCTCTGTCGAATAGCGGTAACCGGCGATCGCCACGTTGGTGCCGGTTTCCGCCAGACTTTTGCTGTAGCGCAGTCGCCACGATTGCCCCTGGCGGCTCTCCCCCTCTTTAGGTTCCCCCCTGGAGTGAGTGAGATCGGCGGAAATTGCCCCAATTTCTCCGAGATTCTGCCCAACTCCGGCCGCCAGCGAGCGGTAGTGCTGGGCCGCCTGGACTCCACCGTACAGCGTCATGCCCTTACCCAGGCCATAGATCGCCGTGCTCTGTGCAAATGCGGCGTTATCGACGCTGCGGTCATACGCGCGGTACTGTCCTCCGGTGACGCTGAAGCGCAGCCGGCCTTCACGTTGCAGGACCGGCAGTGAAGCATATGGCACCACCATATTTTGTTCGCTACCGTCGGCTTCTTTTACCGTAACGTACAGATCGCCGCTGCCGCCGGTCGGGAACATATCGGTGATTTCGAACGGACCAGCGGGCACGGTGGTCTGATAAATCAGGTAGCCGTTCTGACGGATCAGCACCTGAGCGCTATTGCCGCGCGCAATGCCGCGCACTACCGGAGCATAGCCGCGCAGGCTCTCCGGCAGCATTTCATCGTCGGAAGCCAGTTGCGCTCCAGTGAACGGCACGCTATCAAACACGTCCGAAGGGGCCTGGCTTTCACCCAGCGTGAGCTGACTTTTCAGTGGCACGATGCTGCGCTGCGCGTAGCTGTAGACGGTATCCCAGCGGTCCTCGCCACTGCTGTTGCGTGACCAGGTTGAGTAGTGGCGTACGCGCCATGGTCCGACATTTATTCCCGGGCGCAGGTTGAGATACTGGCTGTTACCGCTGCTGCTCTGCTGATTTTCCAGCTCGCTGGTGCCGCTAAAGCTGTAGTTTAACAGCGCCGCGTTAATGCCCTCATCCCACTGGGAAGGGGGGACGTAGCCGCGGATGCGGGGGGTGACGGCTATCTGAGGCACCGACAGATTCAGGCGGTGTGCGCTGAAGACAAATTCTGCCGTCGCTTCCGCAATGGCGGCAAGGTCCACACAGCGCTCACCGGGCTTTTGCAGGTCGGGGAACTGATCCACTTTCACGCCGTACAGACGCAGTTCGTCCACGCTCAGGCAGGGCTGCAGCCCTCTGCTCTCCGTCTGAAAAAACACCACATCTCTGCTGTCGACCCTCTCATCGTTCAGCCAGATTTCGACGGGATAGCGGCCCGGTAGCTGCCCGCCGTTTTCGAATGCCGAGAGATCGGTTGCGGCAGTGCTTTCCCCCGGCTGCTCAAGCAGCGCAGGGTTGAAGTAGTCTTTGGCCTGTACCGACAGCGTCGGCAGCAGCAGGGCAATTGCCACCGCCAGATATGAGGGTTTCAGGTTGCCGCGGTATTTTTCAGTATGAGCAAGGGAGCGCATTGTTTTTTCCAGCCGAATCTTAGAAGGATGACTTGTGAGCAGCGCCGATCGCGCCGTAGTCGCTAATCACTTTCCACTCCACCTGACTGCTGCTAACGGCAGCTGGTAGCGTAAAGCTGGCGGAGCTGCGTGGCGCAACATAGGTCACGTTGGCGAGCGCTTTGCCGCCCACGCTGATGGCATTGAAGTTGACGTAGTAAGGGGTCGGATTATTGACGTTCAGCTTGTTGCCCTGGCGCGACCATTGCAGCTGCGCGCTGGCCTGGTCAGGCGTGCTCTCTTTCAGCGAAGCAGGGCGATAGATCAGCTTGATGCGTGTATTGACGGCGAGCTGCAATGTATTTTCCGCACGGTCTGGATTGGCCGTTGGGATCGATTTAATGTTCAGCCAGTAGAGCGTTTCGCGATCCTGAGCTAAACCCGATGCGGCCTGCATCACGCGCAGCGTGTTCTTCTGTTTAGCGTCAAGGCGAAACAGCGGCGGGGTGACAATAAAACTGCTTTTGTCACTCTGGCCCGCTTCGTTTTCCACCCACGACTGGATCAGATAAGGAGAGGCATCAGGATTTTCCAGGCTGATGGATGACTCTTTTTTTGCGCCGTCATAGACGAGACGCGTGCCGCCGATGATCACACCGGCATGGGCAATTCCGCTTCCTGCGAGTAAACCTGCTAACAGCAGAGAACAAAGTTTTGATTTCACAATCGTGACTCCTGAGGAAGTGAAAGCCGGCGTTAAGCCGGCTTTGCAGAAGGCTGCAGTACGCAGGGCACTGCCCGATAATCAGTTGTAGATAACGCTGAAGGTGGCAACGGCATTTGCCGGACCCGCAGTTACCGGAACGGATTTAGCGACATAGGCCGCGTCGAATTTCAGGGTATTCGTTGTGCCCTGAGTCAGTGCTGTAGGCGTCGAACCGTAATAAAGTGGCAGCACCAGACCGGTAGCGGTACGGATCTGGATACCGACACCGGTTGCAGCACCCGGTACAGGCGACAGTGCCAGGGTGCTGCTATCGCCCTGATACGAGTTACCGTCGAATTTAACGCTGGCAGTGGTCACGCTGGCCGGGCAGGCGGTCAGATCAATCTGGAAAGACGTGGCGGCTGCGCGCTGGTTAACGGTAGCCAGCGCAGAGCTGCTCACCTGGCCCAGGGTTACCGTCTGGTTGGCGCTGGCTGGCGACACGGTGCAAGCAGCATCAATGATTTCACCGTTGAACTGGATAGTGCCATCAGCTGCATTTGCAGTTGAAACTGCCGCGCCGCAAAAAACAGAAAATAACGCCAGAGCGTGAAGTTGCTTTTTCATGATTTAAATTCCTGTGGTCTGTTTTCAATAAGGGTTTTTATTTCATTGTTAATGGCCAGGCGATGTCTGGATTGTTGTAATGAAATAAATATCAAAAGCGTTCACTCACGTCATTTATTCATCTATGATGTATTTGAATGAGCCTGTTGAGTTATTCTTTTGCTGGGGATTACTATACCCTCGTGGATTTGATAAACATTAGGGCGATGCGGCAAGCGCTGTCATCATATTCAGCGCGTAATGTCATCCATGGACTACATTGAAAGGGGGGGAGTCAGGGTAATCGCTGTTGCAGATGTGGGTTTGATAATGCCATTTGAGATTTAATTGTTTTTTATCAGTTATTTATGAGTGAGCATTTGTTTGATTTTTGTAGGGTATAATCAGCATGTGACAATCAGGAAAAAAGAAAATCTTTGTCATCCTTCATGTTTTCTCGCACTGATTAAAAAGGTTTTAATATTCTGATTTAAGTTTTTGTTTTTTGGTTTAAATAAAAAAATATCAATTTTGTGTTGATTATTTTGCCGTGCCTGTGCCAACCTTTATAGCGAGAAAACATTTAAAGGTACACCTATGGCAAACGTAATTATAATCGACGACCATCCAATGGCGCGTCTGGCTATCCGTATGTTATTGGAAAAAGACGGGCATACGATTCTTGCTGAATCGGGTAATGGACTGGAAGCGTTCAAGCTGGCGCAGAAAATGCAGCCGGATATTATCGTTGTAGATTTGGATATTCCCGGACTTAGCGGAATTGAGCTAATTGAAAAACTCAATGCCTCAGAGTTTAAAGGCCGCATGCTGGTGCTGACCGGACGCGATGATGAGCACTATCTCAACCGCTGTATCAACATCGGTGCGGATGGCTTTATCGGCAAAGGCAATAACCTTGATGAACTGCGCGATGCGGTACGCACCGTGGTGCGCGGCTATGGCTATTTTCCGCTGCGGCGCCAGCCCGGCGTCTCGCGCAAGGCCCCGCCGAAAGAGCTGGAAGTGGTAACCCAGCTCTCCAGCCGTGAGCTTCAGGTATTGCGCTATCTGAGTCGCGGCATCCGGGTGATTGAGATCTCGGAGAAAATGCACATCAGCAATAAAACGGTCAGCACCTATAAATCCCGGCTGCTGACCAAGCTTCAGTTAAACAACACGCTGGAGCTGATCGATTTCGCCCGTCGGCATAACCTGGATTAATACGGTGAAAAATTTCATCCTCTCCCTGTTCCTTATGTTCAGCATGGCAGCGACCGCTGCCATTCCCACCCGGCCTGAACCGCTCAATCTTCTCAGCCAGGAGGTCTATAACCCGAAAGTGTTTACCCTGGATGATAGCGACTGGCGCTGGCTGGGTAACAAGCGCGAGCTGACCGTGGCCGTCTGGCAGCCGGAGATCCCGCCGCTGGCTATTTTTAGCGGAGAAGGGCATTTCGAAGGCATGATCGCCGACTATATCTTCCTTGTTTCCCAGTATCTTGGGATAAAACTGCAGATGCAAAGGTTCCCTAACCGTGAAGCGGCAATGGAAGCCCTGTTACAGCAGCAGGTGGATATGGTGGCCGATCCTTCCGGCAAGGATATTCCGCTGCATAGCGATCTGACCCCTTCAAAAAACTTTATCAGCGACCATCCGGTGCTGGTTCACCGCAAGAAAGGCAGCGGAATACCCTTTCAGTATCGTCAGGGCATGCGGCTGGCGATCGCCCGCTGGTACGTGGATGACAGCTGGATTGAGGAGAACTTTCCCGGCGTACGCATTATGCATTTTAATACGGACGATCAGGCGCTGGCGTCGGTGGCCTTTGACGAAAACGACTTCTACATCGGCAACCTGGTCACTACCTCATATCTGCTGGAACGCAACTACTCTCACTATCTGACGTTACAGCAGGTCTATCCTGCGCGCGACACCGGCAGCCATTTTGTGCTGCGTAAAGAGGATGAGGTCCTGACCCGCATTGTCAACCGCGTGCTGGATTCTATCCCGCGAACGCAGCAGCAGGTGATCCTGCAACAGTGGAGCGAGCGCGCCAACCAGTGGCGCGTGAATAAGCCGGTTGAATTCAGCGAGACGGAAAAAAAATGGCTGGCGAAGCACTCGAGCGTGGCGGTATCTGTCAATGCCTTCTATGCACCGTTTACCATGATGGACGCCAGCAGCAACTTTTATGGCGTCACCGCGGATATCCTGCGGATGATCCATCTGCGTACCGGCATCCATTTTCGCCCGGTCGCGGCCGATTCGGTGAAAGAGATGGAGCAGCAGGTGGCAACGAAAAAGGCGCTGTTTATCGGAGCCCTCAGCCACAGTGACGACCGCAATGAGAATCTACTGTTCTCACGGCCCTATTTTAACTCGCCGTTTGTACTGATTGAGCGCAAAGAGAGCAGTTTTTCCACGCCGTTACCGCCAGGGACGCGCGTAGCGATAGTCAGCAAAAACAGCCTGATCTCAGAACTGGCACGGCTCAATCCGGGCATCCATCTTATTGAAACCGCGAATGCCAGCATTGCGCTGCAGATGGTGGATAACGGTGATGCGGATGTGGCGGTGCATACGCTGTTTGGCGCCAGCTATATGATTGAACGCTATTTCCGCGATCGGCTGAAAATAGGGGGGCAGGTCGGTAGCCAGGCGGCTGCTATTGCCTTTGCGATCGCCCGCGATCAGCCTGAGCTGCAAAGCATTCTCAACAAGTCGTTGGCAAATATCTCCCCGGCTGATATCAACAGCGTCATTGATAAGTGGCAGACGCGGCCGGATGTGCGGCTTGATACCTGGGAGCTTTATAAAACCCAGTTCTGGCTGGTATTCAGCGTGGCGGGCGTGATCATCCTCACCACCGTGCTGTGGATCTACTATCTGCGCCGTGAAGTTCGCGCCAGGCGCGTGGCTCAGCAGGATCTGCAATCGCAGCTGGAGCATAACGAAACGCTGACGCAGGCCCTGTCTGAAGCACGCGAGCGGGCCGAGCAGGCCAACCGCGCCAAAAGCACCTTCCTCGCCACCATGAGCCATGAGATCCGCACGCCGGTCAGCGCGATCATCGGGCTGCTGGAGCTGTCGGTAAAAACCAGCGAGACGCGGCCAGATGAGGAAGATCCGGTACGCGTTGCCTGGGAGTCGGCACGCACGTTGATGGGGTTAATCGGCGATATCCTGGATATGGCACGCATCGAGTCAGGCCGTCTGGAGCTGGCGCCGGAGTGGGTGCGATCTACCGATCTGCTGCCGCCGGTGGTGCGGGTATTTGAAGGGCTGGCGCGCCAGAAGAGCTTACGGCTGCGCTGTACGCTGCCGCCACAGCTGCCGTACCAGTTATTTATCGACCCGCTGCGCTTTCGTCAGGTGCTCTCTAACCTGGTCAGTAATGCGATTAAATTCACCGATCAGGGGAGCATTAATGTGGATATGGCATTGGAAAACGATGAGATCGCCGGCTCGGCTATGTTACGCATCAGCGTGACGGACACCGGCAAAGGCATCTCGCAGGAGGAGCAGCAGGATATCTTCGACCCGTGGGTGCAGGCGCACAACGGCTGCACCCAGATTGGCTCCGGCCTCGGCCTCGCTATCTGCGCGCAGCTGGTGCATATGATGAGCGGTGAAATTTCCATGAAAAGCCATCCCGGACAGGGAACGCAGGTCAGTTTTACCGTGCCAGTGGCCCTTAGCCATAAACGCCCGGAACATGGGCAGAGCACCGCAGGTGAAAGCCGGGTTCAGCATCAGGCACTGCGTATTCTGGCGGTTGATGACCATCCGGCTAACCGTATGCTGCTGCGGCGCCAGCTGGTGCACCTCGGGCATCGGGTGAAAGAGGCAAAAGACGGTGAAGAGGCCTGGGTTTGCTGGCAGCAGGAGGCGTTTGACGTAGTGATTACCGACTGCAGCATGCCTGGAATGGATGGGTTAGAGCTGACGCGCCTGATCCGTGAACATCAGAAAGCGGACGTGACCATCCTCGGGCTAACGGCGAATGCATGGCCGGAGGAGCGCGTCCGCTGCCTGGCCGCAGGGATGAACGACTGCATGTTTAAACCCTTACAGCTGCCGCAGCTGCAGTCTATCCTCGATATCGTGATGAAAAATATGCCGCAGGAGTCGACTGATGCCCGGGCTTTGCAGGAACTGGTCAACTACGACAAGCTACAGTCGCTCAGCGACTATGACGATGAGATTCTGCGTGAACTGATGAGCATTACCCTGCAAACCAACCAGCAGGATCTGGCGCAGGCGGCCGACCTATTCCAGCTGCAGGACTGGCCTGAGCTGGCGAAATCTATACACAGTATTTCCGGGGCCGCACAGATTTTTGGCGCAGAGGGGGTGAAAACTGTCTCCCGCAGCATGGAGTTAGCTTGCCGGGAAGTCCCCGCAGATGAAGTGAAAATCAGCCGCCTGTGGCAGTCGGTGATCGACGCGGTGACTGAGCTGAATAGCGCCATAGAGCGCTGGCTACACGAGAGGAAATAAACGTCAGGCAGTGTAACAGCAGGCGAGGGTTTGCCTGCTATTATCAAAGTATGTTTAGCTGAACTCAGGTATTGCCACGTGCTTTTGACCGCCGCGTTTCGCCGTCTGCTGGTCGGGGTCATTTTCTCCGCGCCGCTGCTGCTGGCAGCCGCCCCGGTTTCCCAGACGTTACTGCCGCGTGCGCGCGTTGATGTTCCGCAGCTCACGCTGCCAGCCAGCCAGCTTGCCTGGCTGCAACAGCATCGGCAGATACGCGTTGGCGTCTGGTTGCCGGCCCATCCACCTTACGTTGTTGACACCGATCCGCAAAGTTTTGAAGGCCTGATGGCCGACTATCTCTCACTGCTGCAGCGCGCCCTGCCGCTGTCGTTCAATATTATCCGCTACCCCGACCATCATTCGGCGCTGCAGGCGTTAAATGCCGGCGACATCGATCTGCTGCCCGCTACGCCACAGCTGGCGCAGCAGCCCGGGCTGACGCTGTCCGACGCCTGGGTGGCCGACCACGCGGTGCTGGTTCATCAGCCAATTATTGAGCTGAACGGTGCCGGAGGGCTGGCGGGCAAAACGCTGGTTTATGTCGGTGATGACAGCCTGCGTCGGTCACTGCAGCGGGCTTATCCGCAGGCCCGGCTGGTGGCCAGGGACGATTACTACTCGGCAATGGCCGCCGTCGCCAATGATGAAAACGTGGTGATGTGGAGCAATGACGTTACCGCCAGCGAAATCAATGCACGCATTTATGAGAATCGGCTGACCAGTGAAAAAAGTTCGCTGCTGGAGGATCAGAGCCTGATTTTTGTCGCTCGTCAGGAATTCGCACCGCTGATTACCGCCATCAATGAGGTGCGCAGTGCGGTACCTACCCGCACTTTTGCCCGCATGGCAGAGGCCTGGCGGTTGGCGACGCCGCTCAGTATCAACAGCGCCATCACCCTCAGCCCGGAACAGCGTGCCTGGGTGCAGCAGCATCCGGTAGTGCCGGTACTGATCACCAATACCCACGAACCGATGACCTTTATTAACGATAAGGGTGAAGAGAGTGGTTTTACTATCTCGCTGTTGAAGCGAATCGGCCAGCAAAGCGGCATAACATTTCGCTGGCAAAACTTCGATAATCTGGCTGCGATGCGCGCCCACCTGCGCCAACATCCTGAATCGCTGATCGCGCTGGCAGATGCTTCCGCTGGCGGTGGTGATGGCGTTATCTACTCGCGCCCTTATCTGATCTCAAGCTGGGTACTGGTCACGCGCAAAGAGAGTGCGGCGGTGCAGTCGCTGGCGGATATGAATGGCCGCACTGTGGCGGTGTATCCCGGTAGTTACTACCTGCCTGCCCTGCGCGCGCAGTTCCCGCAGGTAAAATTCGTTGAGGAAAACTTCTCGTTAGAAACGGTGTTTTCACTGTGGACCCGCAGCCTGGACGGGGCCGTGCTACCGCAAACGGCAGCGGGATTCTTCCTGAAAAGCTACCTTGCCGATCGCTTTAAAATGGCAATGATTCTGCCGATCCCGCCGTTGAAAATGGCGATGGCGACGACCGAACAGAACCGCACACTGCTCACGATTATCGACAGCGCGCTGATCGATATCTCGCCACAGGCGATGGATGCACAGCTCAGCGGATGGCAGCTGCGCTTTACTCTTGAGCGGCTCGACGTTTGGGGCCGTTATCAGAACATTATCGTCAGCTCGATTGCTGCGCTGATTGTCATCGGCCTGATGCTGGGCTTCTTTTTCTGGCGCAATCGGCTGCTGAAGAGCAACCTCGCCGTGCAGCAAAACCTGCGGCGCAGGCTGCAAATCGCTAAGTCCCGGGTCGACAAAATCAGCGAATCGAAAAGTATGTTTCTCTCGCAGATGAGCCACGAAATCCGCACGCCGATGAACGCGTTAATCGGCCTACTGGAGCTGGAGAATCAGGGGCGATCCAGCCCGCAGCAGCGTAAAAATAATATTGCCGTGGCCTACGAGTCGGCGCGTTCGCTGCTGATGCTGCTCGGCGACATTCTCGACATGGCGAAAATTGAGTCGGGCACATTTAAGGTGCGCAGCATCCCGCTCTCCCTGACGGAGACGCTTAACAGCATCAGCACGCTGTTTCGCTACAGCGCGGACGAGAAAGATATTACGCTGGTGACCCGTGTTGAGGTGCGGGATGACCGGATCCTTTTCGATCCGGTAATGCTGAAGCAGATCATCTCTAACCTGTTAAGTAACGCCATTAAATTCACCGCCGAGGGTGAGGTGGAAGTGGTTATTTATCAGGCGGCAAAAGCGCCAGATGAGCATGCGCACTTCGTGCTTGAGGTGTGTGATACTGGAGTGGGCTTGAGTGCGGAGCAACAGCAGGCGATATTCGAGCCGTTTGTGCAGGTGGAGAGCAGCCGCGCCGCGCACCACGGCACCGGGCTGGGGCTGAGTATCTGCCGCCAGTTAGCCGATCTGCTGGGCGGCACGCTGGAAGTGGAGAGCACCCCCGATGAAGGCACCACGTTTATTTTCCGTTTTTCCGCTCCGGTCTGGCAGGGGCCGCTGGTGGACAAGAGCGTATCGCTGCCGCAGGTGGCACCTGTGGCACGCAACATCCTGATTGTTGATGATCATCCGCCGAACCGGCTGCTGCTGAGTCAGCAGCTGGCGTTTGCCGGACATCGCAGCCTCGCGGTCGAAGATGGTCAGGCCGCCCTGCATGCCTGGCAGCAGGCGCAACCGTCGTTTGACCTGGTGATCACCGATTGTAATATGCCGGTCATGAACGGCTTTGAGCTGGTGCGGGCCCTGCGCCAGCTGGAAACTGAACGCGGCCTGGCGCCGCAGCCGATGTTTGGGCTGACCGCGATGGCGGAGCAGGAAGTGATGGCGCAGGCGAAGCAGGCGGGAATGACCGACTGTCTGTTCAAACCTGTTGAGCTCGGCAGCCTGCTCGCCCGCATCAACGGATTGCAGGCGAATGAGGAAGGGGGAGTTGACCCGAATATCGTCCTGACGCTGGATAAGCTGGCGCAGTCGCAGCCGGAGATCTTTAATCAACTCATCGGTTCGGTACTGGCGCAAAACCAGCGCGATGGTGAGCGTCTGACTAGCGCGCTGGCCCAGCAAAATATGCCGCAGTTAAAGCAGGTTGCACACAGTCTGCTGGGTGGCGCACGGACCATCAATGCGCTGGCGCTGGCCGATGCGTCGCGGCAGCTGGAACTGGCCGTCGATGCAGGGCAGTATCAGCGCCTGTCAGCGCTGGTGGCCGAGTGTAGGGTGCAGATTGATACGCTCAAGGATGAGCTGCAACGGGCGCTGGGCGAACGCAATGCATAGCGTCCGCACCCTGAAAAGGCTGCGCGACAAGTTTTCCACTGATTCCATTTAATTTCTGGGTGCTGATGATATGGCGAAGATTTTTATTGTAGATGATCATCCTGTTTCACAGCTGGCCGTGAAGGTGACGGCGACGGCGAACGGTCATGAGGTCGTTGGCGTGTGTGATAATGGCCGCGAAGCGCTACGCGCTTTGCAATCCAGTCAGGCGGAGCTGGTGGTTATCGATATCGATATCCCACCACCTAACGGATTGGAGGTGATCAAACGACTGCGGGCGGATGGGTTCACGGGCGGCATTCTGGTGCTTTCAACGCACGGTGAGCAGCACTTTATCGACCGCGCCCGCAGCGCCGGAGCAAATGGCTACATCAGTAAAGATAACGATCTCGACCAGCTGGTGGATGCGTTCAAAGCGATCTACAACGGCTATGATTTTTTCCCGAGAAGAGCACTCGAAGGAGCAGCCCCTGCCGATAAAGTTTCTGAAGAAGGCGCGCTCAGCATGTTATCTAACCGCGAGCTGGAAGTGCTCGGCTACCTGGCAAAAGGAGAGGCGCTGATCGACATCGCCGCAAAGCTGCACGTTAGCAACAAGTCAATCAGCACCTACAAACGGCGGATCATGACCAAGCTCGGCCTGGAAAAAACCGTCGATCTGCTCGATTTTGCGCGACGCAATAATGTGATTTGATCGCGGAGAAGCGTCTCAGGTTGTGATGTGAATCATCTGTCAGCTCACACTTCCGCAGCCTGCCACAGGTGAATGCCGTCGCGGCCGGTGCGTTTGACGCTGTACAGCGCCTGGTCTGCATGGCGCAGCCACTGGTGGATGGAGTCGGCGTTACTGGCCGGGGCAATGCCGATGCTGACGGAGAACTGGAATTCAGCAGAGGCGGGCAGGCGGATCTGGGCGATTTTCTCTTTCAGCGCCGCTGCCAGCATCACGATAGTGATATCGTCGGCATCGCGCACAATCACCCCTAACTCATCGCCACCGAAGCGTGCCGGAATATCGCGGGTGCCCACTTCGCTGCGCAGCAGGCGTGAGATCTCCGCCAGCAGATAATCCCCCGCTTCGTGGCCAAAACGGTCATTGACCTGCTTGAAATTATCCACGTCGATCAGCATCAGCCAGGCGCGGCCTTCGCCACGCTGGGTGCGCAGGTATTCGCTCTCCAGACGGCGGTCAAACAGGCGGCGGTTAGGGATCTTCAGGCTCGGGTCCATCAGCGAGATGCGCTCCAGCTCGCGGTTTTTACGCCGCAGGCTAAGCGTGAGCTGATACGACACCGCGCTGAGCACCAGCATATAACAGGTTGCCAGCGGCAGCGTCAGCCACACCGTGCGCGTGCTGAAGGTCGGCTGCAGTGGCAGGCCGAGCACCGCCCAGACGGGAATAAAAGTCAGCGTAAACGCCTGGATCGCCGGTTTCAGCTGCGGCCAGCCGCCGGCGGCATAGCGGTCAGAGGCCAGCACAGCGATGATAATCAGCGAAGGCATCGGGCTGATGGCCATTAGCGCCACCCATGCGCCACCAAACGCGGCATCAATGGTTAAGTTGCGGCGCTCGGTGTTGGTCGGGTCGGGTGAGGAGTGCGCCAGTAGCCAGGCGACCGACGGCCAGATAAAGGCATTAATAAACAGCAAAATAGTGAACCACGTGCTGCGATCCAGTTCCGAAAGCACCGACTGAAAGGGAAAAAAACACAAAAAGGTGCCCAGCTGACGCATGGCGAACATGCGACGAATAAAACGCGTTGAGCGCAGTTTTAACTGGCTGTCATCGGGTGAGTAGTAGTGCATGAATCAGCAATGTGGGCGGGTCGATAAAGCAGTGTATCGGAAATTATCAGAACGTATCGGACTTTTCTTAATATGTGAAAAAAAACCAGCCGCAGGGGCGCGGCTGGCCGATTTTAACGCAGATTAAAACGCGTAATTAGCCGAAACGGAGAAGTTACGCGGCGCGCCATACACCACATACGTGCCCATATAGTCGTAGTACTCTTTGTCGAACAGGTTGTTGACGTTGGCCTGTACGGAAACCTGTTTCGTCACCTGGTAGCGACCGAACAGATTGACCAGCGTCACCGGGCTTTGATCGATGTAGTCGCTGCCAGCCGGGCCACCGGCGACGTTATTAAAGGTCTTGTTCTGCCAGTTGACGCCGCCGCCCACGGTCAGGTCCTGCAGCATCGGCAGGCGATAGCTGGTGAACAGTTTGGCGGTAGTGCGCGGGATCTCCGGCATCACGGCGGTGCCATCGCGCTGCTCGGCAATATAGCGCGAGGCGCCGAAGGTCATCTGCCAGTTGTCGGTCAGGGCACCGTTAACTTCAAATTCCACGCCGCGGCTGACCGCATCGACAGCGTCGTAAGCGTATTCGGTGCTGCCCGGGATGTAGGTGTAGCTGTTGACGCCCAGGCCGTTCTGCTCGGTGCGGAACAGCGACAGCGTGGCGGTCAGACGGCTGTTGGCCCAGTCGCCTTTGATGCCGGTTTCATAGCTTTTTCCGCTGACCGGATCGAGGTACTTCGCTTCGCTGTTACGTGACGTCTGCGGCTGGAAGATGCTGGTATAGCTGGCGTAGACGGAGTAGGTGTCGTTGAGATCGTACGTCAGGCCCGCATACGGCGCGATTTTATCGCTGTCGTTGGTGCCGGAGGTGCCGTTGGCGCTCCAGTCGGTATAGCGAGCGCCGACCAGCAGTGACAGCGGGTCAGCCAGCGAGAAGCGTGCGGCGGTATACACCGATTTCTGGCGAATGGTGTCTTCCAGATAGGGGCTAAAGGCTGACCAGTCGGTCGCGCCGGTAGAGCCGTTCCAGCTGCTGTAATCACCAACATTGACGCCGGACAGGTCTGCAAAGCTGTTGAAGAAGGTGTTGTCCTGCTTGCTGTAGCTGCCGCCAATCATCAGCTCATGGCTGCGGCCCAGCAGCTCAAACGGACCGTTAGCGTAGAGGTCTACGCTGTCGGTGGTGCGGCGGCCTTTGTTCCAGCCGCTGTACAGGGCAATCCCCTGGCCGGTGGCTTTATCCGGGTAACCGTCCGGGTACATCAGGCGGGTGTCGAAGGTGGTTTTACTGTGGCTGCCGGTGGCCTGCGCCTGCCAGCCGCTATCAAACCTCTGCTTCAGCGTGGCAAAGATCTTATTTGACTGTTTATCGCTATAGGCCCAGTCCGCACCGGAATTAAAGCTGCGGTCGAAGCGAGTGCGCTCGCCGTTGCTGTAGAAGGTCGGAATACCGCCCCAGCTTGGGTCTTCGCTGCTGGTGTCCTGGTAATCCCAGCCCAGCGACAGGGTGGTGGCGTCGCTCAGGTCGGCGTCGATCAGCGTGGAGAGGAATTTCTTACGGGCATGGTAGCGATCCAGCCAGGTGTCATTTTCCTGATAGCCGCCGATGACGCGGCCGCGCACGCTGCCGGACTCGTTCAACGGCACGGTGACATCGCCAACATAGCGCTGCTTGTCCCAGCTGCCGGTTTCTGCAGACAGGCTGCCGCTGACCACTTTGCTGTCGGCGTGCTTGCGCACCATGTTAACCGAGGCGGAAGGGTTGCCGGAGCCGAGCGACAGGGCGTTAGCGCCGCGCACGATCTCAATACGGTCGTAAATGGCGGTGTCGGATTGGGCGTCGCCGAGGTCCCACACATCCTGCACCACGGTCGGAACGCCGTCGAACAGATAGTTGTTGATCAGAAAGCCGCGTGAATAGTAGTTCGCGCGGTCGGAGTCGATATTCGAGGCGGACACGCCGGTGGTATTATTCAGCACTTCGCCGATGCTGTGCAGGGCCTGGTCCTGAATTCGCTGTTTGCTGATGATGCTGACCGACTGCGGGATATCGCGCAGCGCCAGCGTCATTTTGGTGCCGGCGGTCGTTACCGGCACGCTGTAGTCCGCTGCGGCCTGTGCTGCCGGGCTGCTGGCGGTGTTAGCTTCCACGGTCAGCGTTTCACTCTGCGCGGTTTCCGCTGCCAGTGCCGGATGCAGTGCAGAAATCACCAGTAACGCGGCGACGGAGGGGGTGAAAATGCGCTGAGCGGATAATGACGTAGCGGGTGTTTTATTCGTGAATTCAGGACGAGAAAACAGCACGGTAATTCCTCGGATAACTCGATAGTTTTAATTAATTTCCTGCACCGGACATGAAAAATTTACCGAATATCCCTGAGCGGTAGAGTCTCTGAACTGAATCCCTGATGACGCGGTGAGGTCCACTGGCGTGCAATCCAGACCACTGCTGGCCTGTAATGTTAAAGCAAATGAGAACTATATGTATTTAGCATTGCGATGTAAATAAATATTACAGGGGGACGGGAATGCTATCGGGGGGAGGGAGTTAGGGGGATAAAACGGGCCGACCGAAAAAAAGGCCGGCCCTGACGGTGAAACCGATTAAAAATCGGCTTTCAACACCACGCGGAAATTGGCTTTCCCGGCGCGGACGTGGTCCAGCGCATCGTTGATTTTCGACATCGGGAAGAACTCCACGTGCGGCGCGATATCGCGGCGTGCCGCCAGCTTCAGCAGCGAACGCAGCTGGCCCGGGGAGCCGGTGGAAGAACCGGTCACGGCTTTGTCGCCCATGATCAGGTCAAACGCGCCTACTTCGATCGGCTTCATCACGGCACCGACGGTGTGGAACTTGCCTTTTGGCGCCAGCGCGGTGAAGTACGGCTTCCAGTCGAGGTCGACGGCAACGGTGCTGAGGATCAGGTCGAAACGGCCTGCCTGAGACTTCAGCGCTTCCGGATCGCGGCTGTTGACCACTTCGTCGGCGCCCATATCGAGAATCGACTGCTTTTTGTTCGGTGTGGAGCTGAACGCCACCACTTCGGCACCCATGGCGCGCAGGATCTTAATCGCGATGTGGCCCAGGCCACCAATGCCAATAACACCGACGCGGCTGGTAGCAGTGATGTTGCTCATCAGCAGCGGTTTAAATACGGTGATGCCACCGCACAGCAGCGGACCGGCGCTGGCCGCATCCAGGCTTTCCGGTAATGGGATCACCCACTGCCAGTCGGCACGTAGCTTCTCGGCAAAACCGCCGTGGTTGAGGATAGTTGGCGTGCTGCCGTTCTGGCAGTTGACCTGCTCGCCGTTGATGCAGGCATCGCAGTGCTGGCAGCTTTTTGCCGTCCAGCCAATGCCGACGCGCTGGCCAACCTTCAGGCCTTTGTCTTGTGCCGCTTCACCAAGCGCGGAAACGCGGCCGATCACTTCGTGGCCGGCAATGGTTGGGTACTGGGAAATACCCCATTCGTTGTCGATCATCGACAGGTCAGAATGGCAGACGCCGCAGTATTCCACTTCGACTTCAACTTCCTCTGCGCTCAGCGCAGCCGCGTCGTACTCATACAGTTCCAGAGCCTGGCCTGCTTTCATTGCCGCGTAGCTTTTGATTTTCACGTTATTACCTCAGATTCAGTTTTCCATCAGGGGAGAAGTGTAGCTGCTCGGGCGGTAAAAGTGAGCGTTTCGCCGCACGTAAGGTTTATCTGAAGGGCTGACTGCGGGGAAAGTGGGCAAATGCAGGATAAAAAAACGGGCGAGGCATGCCTCACCCCTACCACTTCGCACGGTCGTGGTAGGGGCCGGGCATACCTCACCCCTACCCATTTGCACGATCGTGGTAGGGGCCGGGCATGCCCGGCCCGTAACGATTACTCGTTGATACGCGGATGCTGATCCACCAGGCGGGAGCGCTTGGCTTCCAGCTCGGCGATCTGCTCGCTGATATCTTCGATTTTGTGCTCGATGTTGTCGTGGTGTTCCTGCAGGATCTCTTTGGCTTCTGCCATATCAGAGGCTGCCGGAGTGGCACCGCGCAGCGGCATATTGGCCGTTTCCTTCATCGTGATGCCGGTGATTAAACCAATCACCGCCACCACCATCAGGTAGTAAGCCGGCATATACAGATTGCTGGTCGCTTCTACCAGCCATGCGGCGGCAGTTGGCGTCAGGCCGGCAATCAGCACCGAGATATTGAAGGCACTGGCCAGCGCGCTGTAGCGGATATGCGTTGGGAACATCGCCGGCAGTGAGGAAGCCATTACGCCGGTGAAGCAGTTGAGGATCACCGCCAGAATCAGCAGACCGGCAAAAATCAGCCCCATCACGCCGCTGTTAATCAGCATAAAGCAAGGCACTGCCAGCAGCAGCAGCGCGACACTGCCGATAATCACGAACGGACGACGGCCAAACTTATCGCTCATCAGGCCCATAACGGGCTGGACAAACAGCATACCCAGCATGATGGCGATGATGATCATCACGCCATGGTCTTCCGAGTAGTGCAGATTATGCGACAGGTAGCTCGGCATGTAGGTCAGCAGCATGTAGTAGGTGACGTTGGTGGCAATCACCAGACCGATACAGGCCAGCAGGCTTTTCCAGTGTTTGGTGGCAATCTCTTTGAACGAGACTTTCGGGCCGTCGGCCAGGCCTTCACGGTCGCCCTGCTCCAGTTTATCCACGTGCTGCTGGAACGCCGGGGTCTCTTCCAGCGCATGGCGCAGGTAAAGGCCGATGATGCCCAGCGGCAGCGCAACGAAGAACGGAATACGCCAGCCCCAGTCGAGGAAGTTCGCTTCACCGATAACGGCTGAAATCAGCACCACCAGTCCGGCACCGAGCACGAAACCGGCAATTGAACCGAAGTCCAGCCAGCTGCCCATAAATCCACGCTTACGGTCCGGTGAGTATTCGGCAACGAAGATTGAAGCCCCGGTGTATTCACCGCCGACCGAGAAGCCCTGTGCCATTTTGCACAGCAGCAGCAGGATCGGTGCCCAGATGCCAATGGAGGCATAGGACGGGATCAGCCCGATACAGAAGGTACTGACTGACATAATGATGATGGTGATCGACAGGATTTTCTGACGACCATACTTATCGCCCAGAGCGCCAAAGAACAGGCCGCCTAATGGACGGATCAGGAAGGGAACGGAGAAGGTTGCCAGGGCGGCAATCATCTGTGTGCCCGGGTCAGCTCCCGGGAAGAATACCTGGCCCAATGCATAGGCCACAAAGCCGTAAACGCCGAAATCAAACCACTCCATCGCGTTGCCGAGTGAGGCCGCGGTAATGGCTTTACGTAATTTGGTGTCATCAATAATGGTGACGTCTTTAATCCCAATAGGCTTAACACGCTTCCTACGTAGCTTCATATAAAACACCCTGTAATTATCTGTTTCACAAATAAAAATTCACACGACAAAGGTCAGGCCCGCGCTGTCTGCCTGACCGGTCACGGGTGAAAAACCTACAGCAAAATGCGCCATCGTCAGCCATGCAGAAACGTTGCATGTAGCACGTCCGCGCACTTTGCCCGCATACAGTATATCTGTTCCTGGCGAGGTCACATAATTTCGCTCAGAAACAGCGGGGGGAGGGATGACGACTAACGGCATTTTCCCCCCGGGAACTGGGGTGAACCTTCCGCGGCTGGCGTCAGTAGAGGTTATCGCGGCTTATTCTCCTGCTGCTTAACCCAGTTGAGCAGCGCGGCATTGTCCAGCGGGCGGGCGTAGTAAAAGCCCTGGATAAACGCCACCCCCTGTTTTTTCAGGTATTCAAGCTGCATCGCATTTTCCACGCCTTCTGCCACCACCTCCAGCGCCAGACGGTGCGACAGCTGAATAATGGCGTCCAGCACCGGCGTTTCGCCATCAACCGCTTCAATCGCATTGACGAACCCTTTATCAATCTTCAGATAGTCGATCGGGAAGGTTTGCAGATAGCTCAGCGAGCAGTGACCGGTGCCGAAATCGTCGATTGCCACGTGCATCCCTTCCTGACGCAGCTCGGCCAGCTTGCGCGCCACCTCGGCGCCGTCGACGATCAGGCTGCGCTCGGTCAACTCCAGCGTAATCGCCAGTTGCAGATGCGCGACGCTGGCAGCGAACTGGCGAATGTCGCTAACGAACGCCTCATGCTGTAAATGCTCTGCCGCCACGTTAATACCGATATGAAATCCTGGCGACACTTGCCAGCTGGCGCAGTCTTTACTCACTAACGCCAACAGATGGCGGGTGAGCGGAACGATCATGCCTTCCTGTTCGGCGGCGGCGATAAAGATATCCGGGCGCACCCAGCTGCCGTCGGAGCGCTGCCAGCGCATCAGCGCTTCGGCTCCGGCCAGCGATTCAGTTTGCAGATTCATCACCGGCTGATAATTTACCGAGAACTCATCGCGGCTAATGGCGCGGCGAATTTCATCACCCCACGAGCTTTTCCGCTTCAGCCAGCTGCTGGTCAGGGCCATAAACAGCAGCGAGAGGATAATTGCCATCGGCAGGAAGGTGAACAACACCTGCCGCCAGCTTAGCAGCGCTTCAGAGCGCGGGGCGGTAATGCTGATGGCAATCGGGTAACGCTCAGAGCTACGGCGGTAGATGCTGTTACCGAGGATACCGGGCCGATCGTTCTGCATTTCACCGCTAATAATGCGGTAGCCACCGCCAAAACGCATGGCGATATGGTAGCCGTGGCGGGTACCGGCAGCCTGCATAACATCTATCAGATACTGACCATCCACCACGGCATAAGTACCGAAGCCGTTGGGGATTTCACGCATAAACACCACTGCCGGACGGTCCTGGACGCCGAAAGTCCCCGCCACCGACAGGCTCCACCAGGCTTTACGCAGGGCCGGCATTGGTTGACGCATCATGGTTTCCAGCGTGCCCCGGGTATCGCCGAAGGCCGAGGAGCAGAATACGGTGTCATCCTGCGTTACGCCGACGGAACGGAAATAGGGGTACAGCGTGCCAAATTGCTGAAGCTTGAACTTAATCTCGTTACAGCTGCGGTTATTGAACTGGCGCAGGCGGTCAGACATATTCCACGCCATATCGCTGATATGTTCCGCCTGGCTTAGCAGCATGGAGGCGGTGACCTCCTGCTGACGTTTCACCGCCTGGCGCGCCTCAATAAAGGTGAAGATCAGGCACAGGATCAGCGGCAGCAGCCCGGCGATGACCAGCCATAAACGCTCATACTTTGGCTTTATGATTGCTTGCAAGCTGATCCCCTGTGGGCGCGGAAGGGCGCACGAATAGTCCGCAATGGCGGGAAATGGTCGGTTTTACACCGCATGTTATCAAGTAATTATCGACACCCTGCATTAAACAATTAAAAAATTTGCATAACAAATATGAATACTGCCAGTAAATGCCAGAAAGAGGCGAGAAGCCTTGTCGCCGCCGACAGGCAGGCGTAGTTTGGTTTTTTCGCGAGATGAAAGGGCAAGATAATGAAGATGAGCGACATTCCTTTTGGCACCACGGCCTGGTCAGCACTGGAAGCGACGGAACATCCGGGTGAGAAGGGCACGGCATGGTGGCGCACGCAGCAGTTTGGCGCGGTGCGGGTGAGGATGGTGGAGTACACCGCAGGTTACCTGGCCGACCACTGGTGCAGTAAAGGCCATATCCTGCTGTGCCTGTCCGGCGAGCTGCATACCGAGCTGAAAGATGGCCGCGTTTTTACCCTGACGGCGGGCATGAGTTACCAGGTGGCGGATAATGCGGAAGCGCACCGCTCGTGGACTGACAACGGTGCGCATCTGTTTATCGTCGACTGACCCGTCATACTTCAAGCCGCAGATGCGCTGGCTGCGTTCACCTACCCCGCTTACAGTGCGGGGATGCGTGAACTTGCCGCCCTCCTGCCGCCAGAACTATTTCGCGTCAGAATTAAAGAAGATCTGCTTCAGCGCCAGCTCGACGCCGCGAATTTCCGCCAGCCCTTTCAGACGACCAATCGCCGAATAGCCCGGGTTGGTTTTTTTATGCAGGTCGTCGAGCATCTGGTGGCCGTGGTCCGGGCGCAGCGGAATAGCACGCTGATTACCGCTGCGGCGGCGCCTCTGCTCCTCGGCCAGAATCACCTTGATCACCCCCACCATATCGACATCCCCCGCCAGGTGCGCGGCCTCATGGAAGCTGTTGGGGTTCTCTTCGCGTTTGGTCGAGCGCAGATGAGCAAAGTGGATGCGGTCGGCAAAGGTCTCCGCCATCTTCACCAGGTCGTTATCCGCGCGCACGCCGTAAGAGCCGGTGCAGAAGGTAAAGCCGTTGTTTACGCTGTCGACGGTCTCTTTCAGCCACTGCATATCCTCAATGGTGGAGACAATGCGCGGCAGGCCGAGAATGGGGCGCGGTGGATCGTCCGGGTGCACCGCCAGGACAATGCCCGCTTCCGTCGCTACCGGCACGATAGCGCGTAAAAACTCCGCCATATGCTCGCGCAGTTTGGCGTGGTCGATACCGTCATACTGCGACAGCTGCGCCTGGAACTGCTCCAGCGTGTAACCCTCTTCGGCACCCGGCAGCCCGGCAATAATGTTGCGCGTCAGGGTCTCGACCTGCTGCGCGCTCATCGCCTTAAAGTACGCTGCGGCCTGCTGCTGCTCGTCCGCGCTGTAATCCTGCGCCGCGTTCGGGCGCTGCAGGATATGCAGCTCGAAGGCGGCAAAGGCGATATGGTCGAAGCGCAGCGCTTTCGCCCCATCCGGCAGCGCCCAGCCGAGGTCGGTGCGCGTCCAGTCCAGCACCGGCATAAAGTTGTAGCACACGGTGTCGATGCCGCAGGCGCCAAGGTTGCGCAGCGACTGCTGATAGTTGGCGATGTACTGTTTGTAGTCGCCGCGCTGGGTTTTGATCGACTCGTGGATCGGCACGCTCTCGACCACGGACCACACCAGGCCCTTCTCCGCCAGCAGCGCCTGACGCGCTTTGATCTCTTCCACTGGCCACACTTCGCCGTTAGGGATATGGTGCAGAGCGGTGACGATGCCCGTGGCTCCCGCCTGGCGGGCATCATCCAGCGATACCGGGTCATTAGGGCCGTACCAGCGCCATGTATGTTCCATGAGTTCTCCTTGATTAGTCTGTAATCGGATCTTTTACGATAAAGAAATAGGCCAGCGCCCCGGCAAAGGTCACGCAGGAGCAGATCACCAGCGCCATATTGAACGAGCCGGTGGTGTCGACCACCCAGCCGGTGACAATTGGCGCGAATGAGGCGCAGATAAAGCTGCCGAAGTTCTGAATACTGCTGACCGAGGCCACCATGCGCGACGGCGCCATCACCTGCACCAGCCCCCAGGCTGAGGTGCCGGCAAAGTGGACAAAGAACAGCGCCAGGCTGATAAAGCCCACGGCCATGGCGGTGGAGGTGGACTGCACTACCAGCAGGGTACAGGCGGCGGAGCAGACCAGGCCGAAGCAGATCAGCGCTTTACGGGTTTTTGCCAGCGCATAGCCGCGTCGCGCCAGGCGGTCGGCGACGGTGCCGTTGACCAGCATGCCGATGGAGCCAAACAGGAATGGGATTGCCGCCACCCAGCCGGTGCTCGCCAGGCTCAGCCCGCGCTCCGCCTGCAGATAGCCCGGCAGCCACGAGAGATAGAGCCAGCCGGTATAGTTGACCCCGCTGAAGCCGAGGATCATCCCCCACACCGTGCGCTTCTTAAATAGCGCCCCCCACTCCTTTAGCGACACGCGGGTTTTCTGCGACGGCTGCGTGTCCTGGTCAAGATACTGCTGCTCTTCGCTGGTCAGGGGAAAGCGGTCGCGGTTGCGATACCAGGCCACCCAGCACAGCGCTACCGCCACGCCCGCCACGCCGATAATCACAAACATCATGCGCCAGCCGAACGCCAGCATCAGCGCCACGAGGATCGGCGGGGCAAAGGCCTGGCCGAAGGTGGTGGAGGAGTTAAAAATGCCCATCGGCAGGCCGCGCTCGCGGGCGCTGAACCAGTCGTTGACCACTTTAACGCCGCTCGGCATAAACGGCGCTTCGCCGATGCCGAGGCCAATACGCAGCATAATAAAGTGGCTGAAGCTGTTCACTGCCCCGGCCATCGCCTGCATCACCGACCAGAACAGCAGGCCGCCGCCCAGCACGATGCGCGGACCAAAACGGTCCAGCAGCAGGCCGCTCGGCAACTGCGAGATGCCGTAAGAGAGCGAGAAGGCGGAGAGCAGCACGCCGAATTCGGTGGCGGACAGCCCGAGATCGTTGCGGATCGCCGCGTTGGCGATCGACAGCGATCCGCGATCGAGAAAGTTAATGATCCCGGCGGTGAACAGCAGTATCAGCGATACGGTTTGTATCCGTTTGATACGGCTGGTTTTTTGTAGAGGTGTTGCAAAGGTAGAAACCGTCATCGGTAATCCTTGCCGGCTCAGCGGCCGTTTATCGGTGTCGTTATAGGATTTTCCGGCCCAGTGGTCAGGCCGCTGGACCAGAGAATAAACGCTAATCACCTTACGGTTCCGTGATGGCGATCTCAGCACGGTAAATTTGGCGTGGGTTGGGTAGGGCAAACTCCTTCGTGCGTCGCGTGCGTTTGACGGGGCGAGGCATGCCTCGCCCGGCTGTGATAAGCTCAGCGCATCACTTTCCCCGCCAGGAACAGGTATGGATTTACCGACACTAAAAGTAGAGCGCCTATACCGGCAGATTTCTAACCTGCTGATTAACTGCATTAAGCAGGGACAGTTTCCGGCGGGCGCTATCCTGCCGCCGGAGCGGGAGCTGGCGAAGCAGCTCGGCGTCAGCCGCTCGTCGATCCGCGAAGCGCTGATTGCGCTGGAAATTACCGGCTGGGTGGAGATCCGCACCGGTAACGGGGTTTACGTCATGAACCCGCTGCCGCAGAGCGAGAGCGCCCCGGCAGAGGAGGAGTTCAGCCTCAAGGCGCTGATACAGGCGCGCCAGGTGTATGAAGCGATGACCGCGGAACTGGCGGCGCGCAACGGCAGTGATGACCAGCGCGCAGAGTTGCAGGAGATCACCCAGGATCTCATCCAGCTGCACGTGAATGACGACAAGTTTCTGCGCGAAGATAAGCGTTTCCACCTGCTGATTGCCGAGATGACCGGCAACGAGGTGCTGCGCGATATGATGGAATACCTGTGGAACAAGCGTAAAAGCTCGCGCTTTGTGCGCCTGGAGAGCCACTACGCCGAAAGTGATTTCCCGCGCGAGATGAATCAGGATCACGCCGATATTGCCGCGGCGATTATCGCCCGCGATGCCCCGCAGGCGCGCGCCTGCATGGAGCGCCATTTACAGCACGTGTATGACCGGCTGTTTATTGAATAGATCGTGGTAGGGGTCGGGCATGCCCGACCCGCGTTGATTACAGCGCTTTTCGTCCGTTACCCAGTAAAATCGCCAGCCTTCCGCCGCCCGGCGTGGTCTCCATCAGGATCTTACACACGCTGGTTAGCGGCACCGACAGCAGCATGCCGATGGGGCCAAGCAGCCAGCCCCAGAAGATTAGCGACAGAAACACAATCAGGCTCGACAACCCCAGCCCGCGCCCCATCACGCGCGGCTCCAGCAGATTCCCCAGCAGCATATGAATGGCGATAAACAGCCCCGCCACTAGCCCGGCATCCAGCGGCGTATTGAGCAACAGCGCCTGGAGCACCGGCGGAACTCCGGCTATCACCGGGCCGATATTAGGAATGAAGTTGAGCACAAAGGCCACCACGCCCCACAGCAGCGCAAACTTGACGCCGAGCGCCAGCAGCGCCAGCCACACCAGCACCCCGGTAAACAGGCTGATGAGGGTTTTCAGCGCCAGATAGTGCGTCACCCCTTTTAGCGCCTTGTGCAGCCCGGCGATGCGGATCTGCGGATTGACCAGGGCATAGCGCAGCTTGTACGGCAGGTGGTGCACCTCAAACAGCATGAAAATCACCGTCATCACCACCAGAATAACCTGCGCCATCGCCCCGGAGAACTGCCCAAGCATGGTCGTGGCGACGTCGACGATGGCGTTTGGATCCAGCCGCTGCGCCAGCGACTGCGCCGAAATATTAATGTGGAAGCGCCCGGCCAGATGCTGCACCACGGCCAGCTTCTGTTCCGCCTGCGCCTGGAGCTGCGGGTAAACCTCGCTGAACTCCTGCGCCGACCCGGCAATCATCAGACCGAGCAGCCCCAGCACAATAATAATCGCCACCGTCACCAGGCCGATCGCCAGCCCGCGCCGCACGCCGCGCCGCATCAGCCAGCTGACCATTGGGTTAAGCACGATGGCAAAGAACAACGCCAGTAAAAACGGCACGACGATCTCTGCGGACAGCTTAATCGCGCCGAGGATCACCATCAGCGTGGCCAGCTTCAGCAGGATATTCTGGCCGATCTTCTCCTGAAGTAAGGGTTTCATTGGTTCTCCGTTTTAAGCGTATGCGCCAGCCATTGTAGCCCCTGAAACTGCGCCTCTGACGACTTTCGGAATGATCACCCCTGGCGGGCGCGGCATGCCGCGCCC
>NZ_JASCAQ010000055.1:0-79425 GCF_029967685.1 Erwinia sp. V90_4
ACGACCTTGCCAAGGTCGGGGTCGCGAGTTCGAGTCTCGTTTCCCGCTCCAAATTCAGTTTGCAGATCCCGGTCTGTAAGCAATTAAAGAAAGAGCCGCAAGGCTCTTTTTTTATGCCTGTTTTTCGCGCGGCTTAGCTGGCAAAGCTCAGTCTGGCGAGGTCGATAAACGCCCGTGCCGCCGCCGTCTGGTAGCCCCCTTTTCTTTGCAGCAGCACCGCCGTTCTCTCCAGCAGAGAAGGGGAGAGTGCAACCGCCTTCAGCTCCCCGTTTTCCCGTGCAATCTTCGCCGGTAACAGCGTGGCCAGCTGCGTGCGCCGCACGATCTCCACCACCGCACTGACCGAACTGGCTTCCATCTGCACCTTTGGCCGCAGCTGGTGCTGGCGGCAGTAATAGTCAATCTGTTCGCGGGTGGCATATTCGGGCGTCAGCAGCACCAGATGCAGGTCGTTAAGCGCGCTCAGCCCGATTTGGCTCTCAATGGCCAGCGGATGATGGCGGGCAACGACCAGCGCCAGCGTCTCGCTCAGCAGCGGCTGGGCGTCGATATCCGCCTGCACGCCGTCGGCAAACCCCAGCGCCAGGTCCAGCCGGTCAGCCAGTAGATCCTGCTGCATCTGCTCCTGCGGCATCTCGCGGATCGCCAGCGTAATCGACGGATACTGCTGATGAAAGCGTGCCACCAGCGGACCAAGCAGGTAGCCGGTAAACGTCGGGTTGATGGCGATGCGTAACGCGCCTCGGCTGAGGTTGTCGACGTCGTGGATAGCCCGTTCGCCTGCCGACAGCTCGCGCAGCGCCTGCTGCGCATAGCGGGCATACACTTCACCGGCATCGGTCAGGCGTACTGTGCGGCCGGAGCGGTCAAACAGTATCGCCCCGAGCGTCTCCTCCAGCTGTTTAATCTGCTGGGACAGGGCGGGCTGGGAGACGTAGAGCGCGCTGGCAGCACGGGTAAAACTGCCGTGCTCGGCCACGGCCAAAAAATAGTGAATATGGCGCAACAGCATACCGCTTCCTATAACTTCAGCTTATAGCGTTGATTATAAATGCGACTTTTACATTATACCAATGCCCGCTTAACCTCAGTGCTGTCACTACTGCTAATGAGGAGAAGATCATGGATTTTGTACAACGCACCGTTGACCTGGCGCTGAAAAACGTTGAAGAGGGCGGGCGCCCGTTTGCCACGGTGATTGTGCGCAATGGCGAAGTGATTGCGGAAAGCGCCAATCAAGTTGCGCAGACCAGCGATCCGACCGCGCATGCGGAGATCCTCGCAATTCGTGAAGCCTGCACTAAGCTGGGCACGGAAAACCTGACCGACTGCGAAATTTATATTCTCGCCAGCCCGTGCCCGATGTGCCTGGGTTCGCTCTACTACTGCAGCCCGAAAAAAGTGGTCTATCTCACCACGCGCGAAGACTACGCGCCATTCTACCAGGATGACCGCAAGTACTTTGAGCTGGATACCTTCTATGCTGAGTACAGCAAGCCGATTGCCCAGCGCCGCCTGCCGATGGTTCAGCAGAAGAGTGGCGAGGCAATTAAGGTTTATCAGCGCTGGCAACAGCTGAACTCTCAGTAACCAGTCAGCTGGCAGGCGCAGTGCGTGCTGTTGCATTTGTGAGCAACATGAATTTTTTTTGACGCAACGCTTGCCAGCACCATTAAACAGGTACATAATGGCGACCTCTCCTCAGAAAGAGAGGGTTAAAAATCAGTATAATCAATAACTTACAGGTTTTTAGCGCAGTAAAGCAGCACCACTCCTAAGCGGGAATAGCTCAGTTGGTAGAGCACGACCTTGCCAAGGTCGGGGTCGCGAGTTCGAGTCTCGTTTCCCGCTCCAAATAAAATTTTTTCTCATTTAGCCCCATACTTATCCACAGCGCCAGACGCCGTGCGCTCGCTCATTTACCCTCTCTGAAATAATTTTCTAAACAGACTTATCCACAGCTTCTGTTGCCGCACGCTTATCAGCTGAAATGAGCAAAATCTTACATGACTTGTGTAACTCATTGATTTTAAGTTTATTGTGATTATTTCAAAATGTTATCTGGATCGCTTGTGCTTTCTGTGACGCTTGAATGACAACGAGTTTTTATTTTTATTCACAGCATGTGGAAAAGATTTCGCGTCGGTAATATTCAGCGTGTTGTGCATTTAAGCATCACGGGGTAAGCCTTTCTCCACCACCCGCACCAGGCGTTTTTGCTGGCTGCTCTGCACTTCAATCGTATTTTCATCTCTGCGCGCCAGCTGGCAGGCTATCGCCCAGTGAATATGCTCATCCAGCATGCTGTTTTCACCCAGCCGCGCTTGCAGCGCTGACAGGTGGGCTTGGTCCCACGGGGCATTCCCCAGCGCCACCGCAATATTGCGCAGCCAGCGCAGATGACCAATGCGGCGGATAGCCGACCCTTCCGTCACGCGCAGGAATTTTGCTTCATCCCAGGCAAACAGATCGGTCAGCGGCGGAGCGTGCAGTACCGCACGTGGGCTAAAATCATCCTCATCGGTAAGCTGGCCGTAGCGGTTCCACGGGCAGATCAGCTGGCAGTCGTCACAGCCGTAAATACGGTTACCAATCAGCGGTCGAAACTCTTCCGGGATTGCGCCTTCTAACTCAATGGTGAGATAGGAGATGCAGCGGCGGGCATCGACGGTGTAGGGTTCAACAATGGCGCCGGTTGGGCAGGTAGTGATACAGGCGACGCAGCGCCCGCAGTTCTCCTCAACCGGCTGATCCACCGGCAGCGGCAGATTGATCAGCAGCTCGCCGAGGAAAAACCAGGAGCCGGCTTCACGATTGAGGATCAGCGAATGTTTGCCGGTCCAGCCCAGCCCGGCTTTCGCCGCCAGCGGGCGCTCCAGCAGCGGGGCGGAGTCAACAAAGGGGCGGAACTCAGCCTGTTCGCAGTGCTCACGGATCATATCGCCAAGCTTTTTCAGGCGGTTGCGTAATACTTTGTGATAGTCACGCCCCAGCGCATAGCGACTAACATATCCGAGACGCGGATTTTTTAGCGTGCTGGCAAAGGCTGCTTTGGCAGGCAGGTAGTTCATCCGCACGCTGATCACCCGCAGCGTGCCGGGCAGCAGTTCATGGGGACGGGCGCGCATCATACCGTGACGCGCCATCCAGTCCATCTCACCGTGATATTGCTTATCCAGCCAGGCCTGCAGCCGCGGCTCTTCGAGCGTCAGGTCGGTATCACAAATACCCACCTGCTGAAAGCCGAGCGCCAGCCCCCACTGTTTAATATCCAGGGCGAGTTGATTGAAATCGAGAGGATGCGACATGAATAACCTGAACCAGCAGAAAGACTCTGACAGTTTACCCTATTCTGTCTGGCCTGTAGAGGCGTTAGCCCGGCTGGAGCGCGAAGGGGCCGATGCACTCGGCCTCACGCTGTTCGAACTGATGCAGCGCGCCGGCGAAGCGGCATTTGCGCAGCTGCGCCAGCGCTACCCTGCGGCTCAGCACTGGCTGGTGCTGTGCGGGCATGGCAATAACGGCGGCGATGGCTATATCGTGGCGCGGCTGGCGCAGTCCGCCGGGCTGACGGTGACGGTGATCGCCGTCGAGGGCAGCAAGGCGCTGCCGGAAGAGGCGCAGCAGGCGCGCGATGGCTGGCTGGCGGCGGGCGGCGCGATCCACGATGCGGCGATCGCCTGGCCGGAAAAGGTGGAGGTGATTGTCGATGCGCTGCTGGGTACCGGCCTAAACCGGGCTGTGCAAGCGCCGTATGACCAGCTGATTGAGCAGGCTAATCGCCATTCAGCGCCGATTTTTGCCGTTGATGTGCCCTCGGGGTTAGTGGCTGCTAACGGCACAGCGCCCGGCAGCGTGATAAATGCCGACCATACCTTAACGTTTATTGCCCTTAAGCCGGGATTACTGACCGGCAAGGCGCGTGACCATGTCGGGCAGCTGCACTGTCATGCGCTGAGTCTGGATAGCTGGCTGGACACCCAGCCCGCGCCGCTGGCCCGTTATGATGCCACCAGCCTGACGCAGTGGCTGCAGCCGCGTCGGCCCACCTCGCACAAGGGCGATCACGGCAAGCTGCTGGTGATTGGCGGTGACCACGGCACGGCGGGAGCCATCCGCATGACCGCCGAGGCCGCGCTGCGAAGTGGAGCTGGCTTAGTGCGAGTACTTACTCACAAAGATAACCTTGGCCCGCTGCTGACCGCCCGGCCAGAACTGATGGTGCAGGAACTGAGCGCGGCCGCAATGGATGACGGTCTGGAGTGGGCCGATGTCATCGTGATTGGCCCCGGTCTGGGACAGAATGCCTGGGGCAAAAAAGCCCTGAACAAAGTAGAAAACTGCCAGAAACCGATGCTTTGGGACGCTGACGCGCTTAACCTGCTGGCAATCAGCCCCGATAAACGTCAAAATCGAATCATTACGCCGCACCCCGGTGAAGCGGCCCGCTTACTTAACTGTAAAGTCAGTGAAATTGAGAGTGACCGCTTACTTGCTGCAAGGCGCCTGGCGAAGCGTTATGGCGGTGTCGTGGTGTTAAAAGGTGCCGGAACGTTAATCGCCGACGCCGGCGGCAGCATGGCGATAGCGGATGTGGGTAATGCCGGTATGGCCAGCGGGGGCATGGGAGATGTGTTATCTGGTATCATCGGCAGTCTGGCAGGGCAAAAGCTCTCACTGTACGATGCCGCCTGCGCAGGATGCGTAGCGCACGGAGCGGCGGCCGAAGCGGTGGCAAAACGTCAGGGTACACGCGGGATGTTAGCCACCGATCTGTTTTCCGAGCTGTATCTGTTTGTCAATCCTGAGATGTCGAATACAAAAGAATGATGACCTGTGAAATTGCGTTGCCCGATGAGGCAGCAACCCTCGCACTGGGTGCCCGCCTGGCCCGCGCCTGTGAAGGCGCGGCGACCCTCTATCTTTATGGCGACCTGGGTGCGGGTAAAACCACCTTTAGCCGCGGATTTTTGCAGGCGCTGGGGCATCAGGGCAATGTTAAAAGCCCGACCTATACGCTGGTGGAGCCTTATGAACTGCCCGATCGCCGCGTCTATCATTTTGACCTTTATCGCCTCTCCGACCCGGAAGAGCTGGAGTTTATGGGCATTCGTGATTACTTCGGCGCGGACAGCTTGTGCCTGGTCGAATGGCCGCAGCAGGGCGCGGGCGTCTTACCCGAGCCCGACCTGGAGCTGCACCTCAGCTATGTCGGCCACGCACGCCAGGCCCAACTGCGCGCCTGCTCGCCCGCGGGCGAAACCATGCTGCAGCGCGTTGCTGCTGAGCAGGGTGAGGCATGATGCTGCGTTTTAAATCCTGGTGCCTGCTGGCCCTGTTCTGCTGCTCGTTTAGCGCGCTCTCCGCCAATCTTTCCGATATCAAAGTCTCGAACGGCAGTAATCAGGCGGAGGTGACGCTCAGCTTTAGCTCACAGCCGATCTACGCTTTCTTCCCGCTGCATAATCCGGAGCGCGTGGTGCTCGACATCCGCCAGAGTGCGGTGGTGCAGGGATTACCGCTGACCTTCAGCGGTGAGAATATCGTGAAGCGCATCCGCTCCAGCAACGCGCAGGACAGCCAGAGCATCCGCCTGGTGTTTGAACTGACCCAGCGCGGCAAAACGCGGGCGGTCACCAAGCGCAGCGGCAGCAATTACAACGTGGTGTTCACCATTTCCGGCACGCAGCCGGCGCAAACGGCCAGCCGCAGTGCGCCGGTCAGCAGCGCTACCGCCTCACGCCCGGTCAGCAGCACTCCGCCTAAAAGCCCATTCGATGCCAACCCGGTGACGGCAGTGAGCAGCGGTAATCAGGTGGCACGGCCGCGCAGCGCTGCCAGCAGTAATGACACGGTGATTGTGGCGATCGATGCCGGGCACGGTGGTCAGGATCCGGGCGCGATTGGCGGCGGCGGGCTGAAAGAGAAGAATGTGACCATCGCCATTGCCCGCAAGCTGAAGGCATTGCTGAATGCCGACCCGATGTTTAAAGGGGTGATGACGCGCGATGGCGACTACTTTATCTCGGTGATGGGCCGTTCGGACGTGGCGCGTAAGCAGAACGCCAACCTGCTGGTCTCGATTCACGCCGATGCCGCGCCAAACCGCAGCGCCTCCGGTGCATCGGTATGGGTGCTGTCGAACCGCCGCGCCAATAGTGAAATGGCAGGCTGGTTAGAGCAGCATGAGAAACAGTCTGAACTGCTTGGCGGGGCCGGAGATCTGCTGGCAAATAGCCAGGCGGATCCCTACCTCAGCCAGGCGGTGCTCGACCTGCAGTTCGGCCACTCGCAGCGGGTGGGATATGATGTCGCGGTAAAAGTGATTGCTCAGCTGCAGCGCGTGGGCGCACTGCACAAGCGCCGACCGGAACATGCCAGCCTGGGCGTTCTGCGCTCGCCGGATATTCCTTCCCTGCTGGTGGAAACCGGCTTTATCAGTAATCCTTCGGAGGAGCGACTGCTAGGCAGTAGCGCATACCAGCAGAAGATTGCCGAGTCGATTTATAAAGGCTTACGCAACTACTTCCTGGCGCACCCGCTGCAATCAATCCCAAAGGAGGAAAACCGTCCGTTGCAGTCCGCAGCGGCGGTTGAGGTAGAAGCTAACCCGGCCCCGGCAGGCACAGAGTACAGCGGCCCGACGCAGCGCCACGTGGTGAAACGCGGTGAGACGCTGTCCGGTATCGCCGCGAACTACGGCGTCAGCATGGCGACGCTGCGTGCGATGAACACCCTGAAAAGAGACGTGGTGTGGGTCGGACAGCGGCTGAAAGTGCCGGCAGGCAGCAGCACTGCGGCGACGGCCAGCGTGGCCAGAAGTAAAAAACCGCTGCGCCATAAAGTGGTGCGCGGTGACTCGCTCACGGCGATTGCGGCCAAATACGGCGTCAGCCCGCAGGCGATCCAGCAGGCGAACAAAATGAAGTCGCAGAATGTGATGCTGGGCCAGACGCTGAAGATCCCGACGTCATAATCACGGGCGGGTAACGTAGGGGTCAGGCATGCCTGACCCGATTTCTGACCCGATTTCTGGCCCCTTTCGAAGGATACATCATGCCCATCCAGGTATTACCGCCACAGCTTGCTAACCAGATTGCCGCCGGAGAGGTGGTTGAACGCCCGGCTTCGGTAGTCAAAGAGCTGGTGGAAAATAGCCTGGATGCCGGTGCCACGCGCATCGACATTGATATCGAGAAGGGCGGCGCCAGGCTGATCCGCATTCGCGATAACGGTTGTGGCATAGGTAAAGACGAGCTGGCAATGGCCTTAGCGCGCCACGCCACCAGTAAAATTACCACGCTGGATGACCTTGAAGCGATTATCAGCCTCGGATTTCGTGGTGAAGCGCTGGCCAGTATCAGTTCGGTTTCACGCCTGACGCTGACCTCGCGCACCGAGGCGCAAAGTGAAGCCTGGCAGGCCTATGCTGAAGGGCGCGATCAGAGCGTCACGGTGAAACCGGCCGCGCACCCGGTCGGCACTACCCTGGAAGTGCTGGACCTGTTCTATAACACCCCGGCGCGGCGTAAATTTATGCGCACCGAGAAAACCGAATTTACCCATATTGATGAAGTGATCCGCCGTATTGCGCTGGCACGCTTTGATGTGGCGATCTCCCTCAGCCACAATGGCAAACTGATGCGCCAGTACCGCGGCGTCAGCGATAACAGCCAGCGCGAGCGCCGTTTAGGGGCGATCTGCGGCACCGCTTTCCTGACCCATGCACTCAAAATTGCGTGGCAGCACGGCGAGCTGAGCCTGCACGGCTGGGTCGCCGACCCGGTCGGGTCGAAAGCGCTGCCTGAGCTGCAATATTGCTACGTCAACGGGCGTATGATGCGTGACCGCCTGATCAATCATGCCATCCGCCAGGCCTATCAGGATAAGCTCGGCGATCGGCATCAGCCCGCTTATGTACTCTATCTCGAGATCGATCCGCACCAGGTGGATGTCAACGTGCATCCGGCGAAACACGAAGTGCGCTTCCATCAGTCGCGGCTGGTGCACGACTTTATCTATCAGGGCGTGGTCAGCGCGCTACAGGAAACCGGTGCGGAAAGCCTGCCCGACGTGACCGATTCCGCGCCCGCTGAACGCTGGCAGCCGGAAAACCGCCAGGCGGCTGGCGGCAATCACTTCGCCACGCCGGCAGCGGCAGCGGCGCCGCGCCCGGCGGCAACGTCGGGTGGCGGAGGGGGAGGCAGCAGCAGGCAGCCGCCGCTGCCTCCGACCTATCAGCAACGGGAAGGCGCGGTGTATCAGCAGCTGCTGAAAACCCCAGCGCCCGCCCGCAGCGAAGAGCCTGCTGCGCAGTCGGTAAAAGAGCCACCGCTCGGCGCCCACGTTCACAGCTTTGGCCGCGTGCTGACGGTGGTAGAGCAGCAGTATGCGCTGGTCGAAGGGAAGAGAGGGCTGGCGCTGGTGGCGTTAGCGGTGGCGGAGCGCTGGTTAAAGCAGGCGCAGCTCGACCCTGGCAACGAGGCGTTAAAACCGCAGCCGCTGCTGATTCCGGTCCGGCTGAAGCTGGAGAAGGCGGAACGAGAGGCGGGTAGCAGCAGCGCGGCTTTATTAAACCAGATGGGTATCGACCTGCAGTTTGACGGCCATCATGTGATGCTGCGCGCCGTGCCTTTACCATTACGCCAACAAAATTTACAAAACTTGATTCCAGAAATGTTAGGGTATTTGGCCCGGCAGCAGGATGTTTCAGTCAGCCAGACGGCGCAGTGGTTAGCGCGCCAGGCGGTCTCTGAACATCAGCACTGGAATCACTCGCAGGCGATCTCCCTGCTGGCTGAAGTCGAACGACTCTGCCCGCAACTGGTGAAATCGCCACCTTCTGGATTACTGCAAGATGTCGATCTTGCGACGGCGATGAATGCCCTGAAGCATGAGTGAACAATCCACGGCTGGCCTGCCTAAGGCAATATTTTTGATGGGGCCGACGGCCTCCGGTAAAACCGCACTGGCGATTGCATTACGTCAGGCGTTACCGGTTGAGCTAATCAGTGTTGATTCGGCGCTGATCTACCGCGGAATGGATATTGGCACCGCCAAGCCTTCTGCCGAAGAACTGGCGCTTGCGCCCCATCGTTTGCTGGACATCCGCGACCCGGCTGAAACCTATTCAGCCGCTGAGTTTCGTCGCGATGCGCTGGCTGAAATGGCGGAAATTACCCAACGTGGGAATATTCCGTTGCTTGTTGGTGGCACCATGCTTTACTACAAGGCGTTGCTGGAAGGATTGTCGCCGTTGCCCTCGGCGGATCCAGAGGTACGTCAGCGTATAGAGCAGATGGCGAGTGAAGAGGGCTGGGAAGCACTTCACCGTCAGTTATGTGATGTAGATCCCGTTGCTGGACGTCGTATTCATCCGAATGATCCCCAGAGACTCTCGCGAGCACTGGAAGTTTTTTTTATTTCGGGTAAAACTTTAACGGAACTGACAAAAACATCGGGCGAAGCTCTGCCGTATGATGTTGCCCAGTTCGCCATCGCACCCGCGAGCCGCGAGCTGATCCATCAACGAATTGAGCAGCGCTTTCATCAGATGCTGGCGTCAGGATTTGAAGCGGAGGCTCGGGCGCTCTTTGCACGAGGTGATTTGCATACGGACATGCCTTCCATTCGTTGTGTTGGTTATCGCCAGATGTGGTCATTTTTATCCGGTGAAATTGATTACGATGACATGGTTTATCGGGGGATTTGCGCAACCCGGCAGTTAGCTAAGCGCCAGATAACCTGGTTACGCGGCTGGAAGGACGTTCACTGGCTTGACAGCGAACAGCCTGAAGCGGCGTACTCCCAAGTGTTACAGGTTCTTAGTGCGAAGCATGGGTGATTGTGTACAATTGGTCTGTTTTCTTGCGCAAATTTTTACGTCGTATTTCGAACCGCAGGGTTCTTAAGTTACAAACAACAAGCATATAAGGAAAAGATAGAATGGCTAAGGGGCAATCATTGCAAGATCCGTTCTTGAACGCACTGCGTCGCGAACGTGTTCCGGTTTCGATTTATTTGGTAAACGGTATCAAACTTCAGGGCCAGATCGAGTCGTTTGACCAATTTGTTATTCTTTTGAAAAACACGGTTAGCCAGATGGTGTATAAGCACGCGATCTCTACCGTTGTTCCGTCCCGTCCGGTCTCCCACCACAGTAACAACACGGGTGGCGGAAGCAGCAACTATCATCATAGTGGCAGTAACCAGGGGGCGTCTTCTCAGCCTTCACAAGACAGTGAAGATGCTGAATAAGTAGCGTGGCTGTCCCTCCACGACGGGGAGTCTTTGGCATTCAGGTTCCCCGTCCTGGCGATGATACTCGAATAATGAACAAGAATTAAACAAGAGAACTATCGCTGAATTCCTCATCTCACCCCGGTTGGGTGGGATCATAAAAACGCCGTCTGGCAAGCTGGACGCGCATTTTGAATCTGGTATTAACGCTGTATGGCCCCAACGCGTAGCAGGTTTAACAAGGTACTGAGAGGTTTTAAGTTTGTTTGACCGTTATGATGCCGGTGAGCAGGCCGTACTGGTTCACATCTATTTCTCGCAAGACAGAGATACGGAAGATTTGCAGGAGTTCGAAACCCTGGTCTCTTCTGCTGGCGTAGAAGCGCTGCGCGTTGTCACTGGCAGCCGCAAAGCGCCACACCCCAAATATTTTGTCGGTGAAGGAAAAGCTGTCGAAATCGCCGAAGCGGTAAAAGAGAGCGGTGCCACCGTGGTGCTGTTCGATCACGCCCTGAGTCCGGCGCAGGAGCGCAATCTTGAAGCGCTGTGCGAGTGCCGCGTTATTGACCGCACCGGGCTGATCCTCGATATTTTTGCCCAGCGTGCGCGCACCCATGAAGGTAAATTACAGGTTGAGCTGGCGCAGCTGCGCCATCTGGCCACGCGGCTGGTTCGCGGCTGGACGCACCTTGAGCGCCAGAAAGGCGGTATCGGTTTACGCGGGCCGGGTGAAACCCAGCTGGAGACCGACCGCCGCTTGCTGCGTAATCGCATTACTCTGATCCTCTCCCGCCTTGAGCGCGTCTCGAAACAGCGCGAGCAGGGCAGGCAGGCTCGCAACAAGGCCGATGTGCCGACCGTGTCGCTGGTGGGTTACACCAACGCCGGTAAATCCACACTGTTTAACCGCCTGACCACGTCTGAGGTTTACGTGGCCGACCAGCTGTTTGCTACCCTCGATCCGACTCTGCGCCGCGTTGATGTGGTGGATGTGGGCGAAGTGGTGCTGGCCGATACCGTAGGCTTTATTCGCCACCTGCCGCACGACCTGGTGGCCGCGTTTAAAGCCACGCTGCAGGAAACCCGCGAGGCCGCGCTGCTGCTGCACGTGATTGACGCAGCGGACGTGCGGGTCGATGAGAACATCGAAGCGGTAAACGAAGTGCTGGAAGAGATTGAATCCGATGAAATCCCCAGCCTGCTGGTGATGAATAAAATCGATATGCTTGACGGTTTCGTCCCGCGTATCGACCGTGATGAAGAGAACCTGCCAATCCGGGTCTGGCTCTCCGCCCAAAGTGGAGAGGGCATCCCGCTGCTGTTCCAGGCGCTGACCGAGCGCCTGGCCGGTGAGATTGCGCAGTATGATTTACGTCTACCGCCGGCTGCAGGGCGGCTGCGTAGCCGTTTTTACCAGTTGCAGGCGATAGAAAAAGAGTGGAATGAAGAGGACGGTAGCGTGGGATTACACGTGCGCATGCCGATCGTCGACTGGCGCCGACTGTGCAAACAGGAACCGACGCTGGTGGATTACATTGTTTGACTGATGTTGCCTGACACGCGTATCCCGGCTTGGGATACCACCGCACACACAATTAATGGAGTATAAACATGGCGTGGAATCAGCCCGGGAATAACGGACAGGACCGCGACCCGTGGGGAAGCAGCAATAATCAAGGCGGCAACTCTGGGGGAAATAAAGGAGGGCGCGATAAGGGGCCTCCTGATTTAGATGATATCTTCCGTAAGCTGAGCAATAAGCTTGGTGGACTGGGCGGTGGCAAAAAAAGCGGCGGTGACGGGTCAGGTAACGGCAGCGCACCGCGCAAGCCGGGCAGCGGCGGGCGTCTGGTTGGCATCGTGGCCGTGGCCGTGGTGGTGATCTGGGCCGGTAGCGGTTTCTACACCATCAAAGAAGCCGAGCGCGGCGTGGTGACACGCTTCGGTAAGTTTAGCCATCTGGTCGAGCCAGGTCTGAACTGGAAACCGACCTTTGTCGATCAGGTACGTGCGGTGAACGTGGAGGCGGTGCGCGAGCTCTCTGCTTCCGGCACCATGCTAACCTCGGATGAGAACGTGGTGCGCGTTGAGATGAACGTGCAGTACCGCATCACCAATCCGGAACGCTACCTGTACGCGGTGACCAGCGCCGATGACAGCCTGCGTCAGGCAACCGACAGCGCCCTGCGTGGCGTGATTGGTCGCTCGACCATGGACCGAATTCTGACCGAAGGGCGTACCGTGGTGCGTAGCGAAACCCAGCGCGAGCTGGAAGAGACGATTCGCCCTTACGATATGGGTATTACCCTGCTGGACGTTAACTTCCAGACGGCGCGCCCACCGGAAGACGTTAAAGCGTCATTCGATGATGCCATTGCCGCACGTGAGAACCGTGAGCAGGCGGTACGTGAAGCCGAAGCCTACGCCAACGATAAGCTGCCGCGCGCCCGTGGTGATGCGCAGGGTATCCTTGAGCAGGCTCGTGCCTACAAGTCCCGCGTGACGCTGGAAGCCCAGGGTGAAGTCGACAGCTTTGCGCGTATCCTGCCGGAATACAAAGCCGCACCGCAGATCACCCGCGAGCGTCTGTATATCGAAACCATGGAACGTGTTCTGTCACACACGCGTAAGGTACTGGTTAACGATAAAGGCAACAGCCTGATGGTGCTGCCTCTCGATCAGCTGATGCGCGGCCAGAGTGGCGCGGCATCCGGCAATAACCAGAGCGGAAGCAGCAGCCTGCTGCGTCTGCCACCCGCTTCAGGCAGCAGCGAGCGCGCCAGCAGCAGTTCGTCGTTCAGTCCGGACGACATCATGGATCAGCGCCGGGTGAATGCTCAGCGTAACGATAGCCAGCGCGAAGGGAGAGAGTAATCGATGCGTAAGCCATTAATCGTACTATTGATTGTTGTGCTGGTGGTGCTGTACGCGTCACTGTTTGTGGTGCAGGAAGGCCAGCGCGGCATTGTGATGCGCTTCGGTAAAGTTCTGCGCGATGATGAAAATAAACCGCTGGTGTATGCGCCAGGCCTGCACTTCAAGATCCCATTCCTGGAATCTGTGAAGTCACTTGATGCGCGTATCCAGACCATGGACAACCAGGCCGACCGCTTCGTCACCAAAGAGAAGAAAGACCTGATTGTTGACTCCTATATCAAATGGCGCGTCAGCGACTTCAGCCGTTATTACCTCGCCACCGGCGGCGGTGATATTTCTCAGGCCGAAGTGCTGCTGAAACGTAAGTTCAGCGACCGTCTGCGTTCTGAGATTGGGCGTCTGGACGTGAAAGATATCGTCACCGATTCCCGTGGCCGTCTGACCACCGATGTGCGCGATGCGCTGAACACCGGTAGTGCGGGTGCGGATGATGAAGTGGCTACGCCAGCAGCAGACGATGCGATTGCCTCTGTGGCTAAGCGCGTTGAGAGCGAGACCAACAGCAACGAACCGGCTATCAACCCGAACAGTATGGCGGCGTTGGGTATCCAGGTGGTTGACGTGCGCATCAAGCAGATCAACCTGCCAACTGAAGTGTCTGATGCGATCTATGCGCGTATGCGTGCCGAGCGTGAATCCGTTGCCCGTAGCCAGCGTGCTCAGGGTGCGGAAGAAGCCGCCAAAGTGCGTGCTCAGGCCGACTACGAAGTTGAACGTACGCTGGCAGAAGCCCGCCGTCAGGCTCTGATCACGCAGGGTGAAGGTGATGCCGAAGCGGCCAAGCTGTTTGCTGATGCTTTCAGTCAGGACCCGGATTTCTACGCCTTTATGCGTAGCCTGCGTGCTTACGACAACAGCTTCAAGAGCAATCAGGATGTGATGGTGCTGAGCCCGGATAGCGACTTCTTCCGCTTTATGAAAAGTCCGTCTTCCTCCACGCGCTAATAATCTGCTATAACGTGCGAAGGGCCGGTTCTCCGGCCCTTTTTTTATGGGATTTTCCAGGCGAGGCGGCGAGTAACAATAATGAATACAACTGTATGGATGGCGTTAGGGCTGGTGCTGGTGTTCGAGGGGTTAGGCCCGGTGCTCTATCCGCAGCTGTGGCGGCGGATGATTCTGGCAATGGCAAACATGCCCGATGGACTGCTGCGCCGGGTTGGCGGTGGGCTGGTGGTGGCAGGCGCAGTAATCTACTACATGCTCAGCCGCGCGAACGGGGCATAGGCTTAACGCTGCGGGTGATGTAGCGCACTTTGGCAAAAAAGTCCGCAATCGTATGCTAAAACAGCTGAAAGACTAAAATGACGATGGTAGAATCCTTTTTTAAGCAATCGGTGATTTTGAAAATGGGTAAGAACGTCGTCGTACTGGGCACCCAATGGGGTGACGAAGGTAAAGGTAAGATTGTTGACCTTCTGACAGAACGCGCTAAATACGTAGTGCGCTATCAGGGTGGCCATAACGCTGGCCACACGCTAGTCATCAACGGTGAGAAAACCGTCCTCCACTTAATTCCATCTGGCATCCTGCGTGAAAACGTCACCAGCATCATCGGCAACGGTGTTGTTCTGTCGCCTGCCGCGCTGATGAAAGAGATGAAAGGTCTGGAAGATCGTGGCTTCCCGGTACGCGAACGTCTGTTCATTTCAGAAGCCTGCCCGCTGATCCTTGAATATCACGTTGCCCTTGATGTGGCACGTGAGAAAGCCCGTGGCGCGAAAGCGATCGGCACCACCGGTCGGGGTATCGGCCCGGCCTACGAAGATAAAGTTGCCCGTCGCGGCCTGCGTGTTAGCGACCTGTTCAACAAAGAAACCTTCGCGGCGAAGCTGAAAGAAGTGATGGATTACCATAACTTCCAGCTGGTGAACTTCTACAAAGAAGAGGCGGTCGACTTCGACAAAGTGCTGGCGGATACTCTGGCGATTGCCGATATCCTGACGGGCATGGTGGTTGACGTTTCTGAACTGCTGGACGGCGCGCGTAAGCGTGGCGACCTGATCATGTTCGAAGGCGCGCAGGGTACGCTGCTGGATATCGACCACGGTACCTATCCGTACGTGACCTCTTCCAACACCACCGCAGGCGGCGTGGCAACCGGTTCGGGTATTGGTCCGCGCTACGTTGATTACGTGCTGGGCATTGTCAAAGCCTACTCCACTCGCGTTGGTGCCGGTCCATTCCCTACCGAGCTGTTCGACGAAACCGGTGAGTTCCTGTGCAAGCAGGGTAACGAGTTTGGCGCCACCACTGGCCGTCGTCGTCGCACCGGCTGGCTGGATGCGGTTGCCGTGCGCCGCGCGGTGCAGATCAACTCCCTTTCTGGCTTCTGCATGACCAAACTGGACGTGCTGGATGGCCTGAAAGAGGTAAAAATCTGCGTAGCCTACCGCATGCCGGATGGCCGCGAAGTGACCACCACCCCGCTGGCAGCAGAGGGTTGGGAAGGCATTGAGCCAATCTACGAATCCATGCCGGGCTGGTCTGAGACCACCTTCGGGGTGAAAACGCTGGATGGCCTGCCGCAGGCAGCGCGCAACTACATCAAGCGCATTGAAGAAGTGACCGGAGTGCCGATTGATATTATCTCTACCGGCCCGGACCGCAGTGAAACCATGATTCTGCGCGACCCGTTTGACGCATAATCCAGGCCGGGCATTGCCCGGCCAGCTTTTATCCAGCACCGGTTATCCGCCGTTCCCCTCTGCTGTCATGATAAATAAAATGGCCCCAAGCGCTGAGGCTGGTTTATTATCATTGCTAATCACACCCATTCTTAAGCGGACGATCGCAACAACCGCGGTGAACTCTCTGAGGTTTTCTTGCAGCTGACCAGTTTTACAGATTATGGTTTACGTGCGCTGATCTATCTCGCCACGCTTCCGGCAGGCCAGATGACCAGTATCAGCGAAGTCACGGACACTTATGGCGTGTCGCGTAATCATATGGTCAAAATTATCAATCAACTTAGTCGTGCTGGCTATGTTGCTGCCGTGCGCGGTAAGAATGGCGGTATCCGACTGGGTAGGCCTGCTGAAGAAATAGTGATAGGTCAGGTGGTGCGCGATATGGAACCGCTACAGCTGGTGAACTGCCACAGCGATTTCTGCCACATCACCTCTGCCTGCCGCCTGAAAAAAGCGCTGCATGACGCCGTCCAGAGTTTTCTGCGTGAACTGGACCAATACACCCTGGCCGATCTGGTTGAAGACAACCATCCGCTCTACAAAATTTTGCTGAATGAACGACCTTCATTCAGTAGCTGACAACGGAGGAACCTCGATGTCACACGATCCCTTTCAGGAACGAGAAGCTGAAAAGTACGAAAACCCCATTCCAAGCCGCGAGTTCATTCTTGCCCATCTGGACAAACGCGAAAAGCCGGCCAGCCGTGAAGAGCTGGCGCAAGAGTTAGATATCAGCGGCGAAGAGCAGATCGAAGCGCTGCGCCGCCGCCTGCGCGCCATGGAGCGCGATGGCCAGCTGGTCTTTACCCGCCGCCAGTGCTACGCGCTGCCAGAGCGCCTTGATCTGCTGAAAGGCAAGGTTATCGGCCACCGCGACGGCTTCGGCTTCCTGCGCATTGAAGGTAGCAAAGACGATCTCTACCTCTCTGCCGAGCAGATGAAAATGTGCATGCACGGGGATATGATCCTCGCGCAGGCGATGGGCGCCGACCGTAAAGGCCGCCGCGAAGCCCGCGTAGTGCGCGTGGTTGAACCGCGTAACGCACAGATTGTTGGCCGTTACTTCACCGACTCCGGCGTTGGCTTTGTCGTCCCGGATGACAGCCGCCTGAGCTTCGACATCCTGATCCCGGCTGAAGAGCTGATGGGTGCGCGCATGGGCTTTGTGGTGGTGGTGGAGCTGACTCAGCGCCCAACCCGCCGCAGTAAAGCCGTCGGTAAAGTGGTGGAAGTGCTCGGCGATAACATGGGCACCAGCATGGCGGTCGATATGGCGCTGCGCACCCATGATATTCCACACGAATGGCCGGAAGCGCTGGAAAAACAGATTGCTCACCTTAGCGAAGAAGTGCCGGAAGAGGCGAAACAGGGCCGCGTTGACCTGCGCGATCTGCCGCTGGTCACTATTGATGGCGAAGACGCCCGCGACTTCGATGATGCGGTATTCTGCGAGCGTAAGCGCGGCGGCGGCTGGCGCCTGTGGGTAGCGATTGCTGACGTCAGCTACTACGTGCGCCCGGGTACCCCGCTGGATGACGAAGCGGTGAATCGCGGTACCTCGGTTTACTTCCCTTCCCAGGTGGTGCCGATGCTGCCGGAAGTGCTGTCAAATGGCCTCTGCTCGCTGAACCCGGAAGTTGACCGTCTGTGTATGGTGTGTGAGATGACTATCTCCTCCACTGGCAAGCTGACCGGCTACAAACACTACGAAGCGGTGATGAACTCCTTCGCCCGCCTGACCTATAACAAGGTGTGGAACATTCTGCAGGGGCATCAGGAACTGCGCGAGCAGTACCAGCCGCTGGTGAAAGATCTGGAAGAGCTGCACCGCATGTATCTGGCGCTGGAAAAAGCGCGCGAGCAGCGTGGCGGTATCTCCTTCGAGACCGAAGAAGCGAAATTTGTCTTCAACGCCGACCGCCGCATTGAGCGCGTCGAGCAGGTGTCGCGTAACGATGCGCACAAGCTGATTGAAGAGTGCATGATCCTCGCCAACATCGCTTCAGCCCGCTACGTTGAGAAAAATAACGAACCGGCGCTGTTCCGCGACCACGACCGTCCAGGTGATGAGAGCATCAAGAGCTTCCGCTCGGTGCTGAATGAGCTGGGCCTGACGCTGCCGGGCGGCGACAAACCGCAGCCGGTGGACTACTCCGCGCTGCTGAGCCAGATCGCCGGTCGTCAGGATCACGAAATGCTGCAAACCATGCTGCTGCGTTCAATGAAGCAGGCGGTATATGACCCGGAAAACCGTGGCCACTTCGGTCTGGCGCTGGCTTCTTACGCGCACTTCACCTCGCCGATCCGCCGCTACCCGGACCTGCTGCTGCACCGCGCCATCAAGTATCTGCTGGCGAAAGAGGCGGGCACCCTGCAGGGCAACACTACGCCAACCGGCGGCTACCATTACGAAATGCCGCAGATGCTGCAGCTCGGCCAGCACTGTTCGCTGACCGAACGCCGCGCCGATGAAGCCACGCGTGATGTTGCCGACTGGCTGAAGTGCGACTTTATGCAGGATCAGGTCGGGGAAACCTTTAGCGGCGTGATCTCCAGCGTCACCGGCTTCGGCTTCTTCGTGCGCCTGACCGATCTGTTCATCGATGGTCTGGTACACGTTTCGACGCTCGACAATGACTACTACCGCTTTGACGCCATCGGCCAGCGCCTGATCGGTGAATCCGGCGGTCGTACCTATCGCCTGGGCGATACTGTTGAAGTCCGCGTTGAGGCGGTGCATATGGATGAGCGTAAGATCGACTTCGCGCTGATCTCAAGCAGCCGTAAGCCGCGTGGCGAAGGCAAAACCGAGCGCGAGCGTGAAAAACGCGGTGCGGCGAAAAACAGCGGCAGCCGTCGTCGCGCACCGCGCAAGGGTGCCAACTTCGAGCCGGACAGCGCCTTCCGCCCGGCCAAAGGGGCAGAAAATACCCCTGCGGCAAACAAAGAGAAGAAACCGCGTAAGCCGTCGGATAAAACCCGTAAACCTGGCGCCACGCGCGCTAAGCGCGCGAAGAAGACCGACGACGCCTAATCGCATCCGGGCGACGCATGCGTCGCCCCTACGGCGTAGTGGTCAGGCATGCCTGAACCGCACCCGCATAAATCACGAACTACTGAGTTAATGAAATGAGTGAAATTGTTTTTGGTATCCACGCCGTGCAGGCGCTGCTCGACAGCGATCCGCAGCGTTTCCAGGAAGTATTTATCCTGAAAGGGCGTGAAGACCGCCGCTTGCAGACGCTGGTAAAAGCGCTGGAAGCACAGGGCATCGTTATCCAGGTTGCCAACAAGCAGATGCTGGACGCTAAATCTGAAGGTGCCGTGCATCAGGGCATCATCGCGCGCGTCAAGCCGGGCCGTCAGTATCAGGAAGGCGATCTGCCGGACCTGCTGGCCAGCCTGGATAACCCGTTTCTGCTGATCCTTGATGGCGTCACCGACCCGCATAACCTCGGGGCCTGCATGCGCAGCGCTGATGCTGCTGGCGTTCACGCCATCATCGTGCCTAAAGATCGCTCCGCGGCGCTTAACGCCACGGCGAAAAAAGTCGCCAGCGGCGCAGCAGAGCACGTGCCACTGATCCGCGTGACCAACCTGGCGCGCACGATGCGCGTGCTGCAGGAAGCCAACGTGTGGATCGTCGGAACGGCGGGCGAAGCTGACCATACTCTGTACCAGAGCAAAATGACCGGCCCGATGGCGCTGGTGATGGGCGCGGAAGGCGAAGGCATGCGCCGCCTGACGCGTGAGCACTGCGACGAACTGATCGGTATCCCAATGGCGGGTAGCGTTTCATCGCTGAACGTCTCCGTCGCCACCGGTGTTTGCCTGTTTGAAGCGGTGCGTCAGCGCAGCGTGAAGTAAATTGTCCGGGGCGTGACCTGCGCCCCAGCATTCTCCTCTGTCCGTCCTATCCTTTCCTCTGGCTTGTCAGAAAAGGATGCCGCAATGGACTGGAAAACTCATCGCGTTTTTAATCAGCCCCGACCGCTCAGCAACAGCAATCTGTTTCTCTCTGATACTGCCCTGCTTGAGGCCGTGCAGCGTGAAGGCGCTGGCTGGGACAGCGAGCGCCTGGCGTCCGTCGGTCAGCAGTTGGGTAGCGCCGAATCGCTCGAACTGGGGCGGCTGGCGAACCGTCATCCTCCTGAACTGCTGCGCTATGATGCCCGCGGCGAGCGGCTTGACGAACTGCGCTTTCACCCGGCATGGCACCTGTTGATGCAGGGGCTATGCGCCAACCGCGTACACAACCTCGCGTGGCAGCCGGATGCGCCAGCGGGCGCGTTCGTCGCGCGCGCCGCGCGTTTTCTGCTGCATGCGCAGGTAGAAGCCGGCACGCTGTGCCCGGTAACCATGACCTTCGGCGCCATTCCGCTGCTGCAAAAATCTCTGCCGCCACCTTATCAGCACTGGCTGCCCGGGCTGCTTTCCGACCGCTACGATCCCCATCTGCACGGCGGCGAACAAAAACGCGGGCTGCTGATCGGCATGGGGATGACGGAAAAGCAGGGTGGTACCGACGTGCTGAGCAACACCACGCGGGCAGAACCGCTGGCGCAGCGCGGGCCGGGCGAAGCCTACCGGCTGGTGGGGCACAAATGGTTCTTCTCGGTGCCGCAGAGCGATGCGCATCTGGTGCTGGCGCAGACGGCGGGCGGGCTCTCCTGCTTCTTTCTGCCGCGCCTGCTGCCGGATAACACGCGTAACGCGGTGCAGATCGAGCGCCTGAAGGACAAACTGGGTAACTGCTCCAACGCCAGCGGGGAAGTGGAGTTTCGCCACGCCAGCGGCTGGCTGATAGGCGAAGAGGGTGAGGGCGTGCGGCAGATCCTCAAAATGGGCGGCTACACCCGCTTTGACTGCGCGCTCGGCAGCCACGCCCTGATGCGCCGCGCCTTTTCCGTGGCGCTCTATCATGCACACCAGCGCCAGGTGCAGGGCAAAACCCTGATCGAACAGCCGCTGATGCGCCAGCAGCTGTGCGCGCAGGCGCTGCTGCTGGAAGGGCAAACTGCCGTGCTGATGCGGCTGGCGCGCGCCTGGTCCCAGCCCGCCACGGCCGGCGAGCGCAGCTATTGCCGCCTGCTGACGCCCGCCGCCAAGTTTGCCGTCTGCCAGCGCGGGCCGGGATTTGTCGCGCAGGCGATGGAGATCCTCGGCGGGATTGGCTACTGCGAGGAGAGTGAGCTACCACGGCTGTACCGTGAAATGCCGGTCAACAGCATCTGGGAGGGCTCGGGCAATGTGATGTGCCTCGACGTGCTGCGCGTGCTGGCGAAGCAGCCTGCGGTGCTGGAGCAGCTTGAGGCCGGTTTTGACGGTGTGAAAGGGCAGAGCCGCTACTTTGACCAGCGCTGGCGCCAGCTGCGGCAGGCACTGAAGCGCCCGCAGGAAGCGCAGGCGCGGCAGCTGGTCGAGCGTTTATTCACTCTGGCAACGGCGGAGCAGGTGCTGCGCCATCTCGACCCACCGCTGGCGGATGCGTGGTGCCACCAGCAGTTAGATCCGCAGTCAGGTTATCTGCTGACGGAAAAGGTCTGTCAGCGCCTGCTACTGCGTGCCAGCGGCGGCAGCTGACGGGCCGTAAAGAATGGCTGAGCCGTACCACATGCCCGGCGCCACGGTCTCACTGACCATCTGGATCAGATAGTAAGTGGCACCTGCGGCGTTGGCTTTCGCGGCCAGCTCACGCTCGGCGTCGTCCGGGGAGCCGCGCACCGTCGCGCTGATGGTGCCCAGGCGCGGCAGGGTGCCGCTCTGCGCACGGGTGATCTCCTGGGCCTGCGATGTTGCCGCAGGCGGCGGTTGTGGCGTGGTATTCAGCGCGCTGCAGCCCGTCAGCAGCAGCGCGACCAGCAGAGCAGGTATCTGGCGCATGATATTCATCTCATAACAGTCTGAATATCAGTGTACGCCACAATCATCACTTCACGCTAAACACCTTCACCAGCTCGCTCAGATGGTGCCCCTTGCGGCTCAGCTCCTGCGCGGTCAGCTCGGAGTGTGTCACCAGCTCGCTGTTCTGGTGGGTAGCCTGGCCGATCTGCGCCATCGCCAGATTGACGTGGCCGATCCCGGTCGTCTGCTCCTGCGATGCGATATTGATTTCGCTCATCAGCGTCTTCACCTGGCCGATGCTGGCAGTGATGTTATCCATCGCCCTGCGCGTCTGTTCGGACAGTTCATGCCCCTGCACCACTTTGCTCAGCGAGTTAGCAATCAGCCCCTCGATCTCTTTTGCCGCCTGTGCGCTGCGCTGTGCCAGCGAGCGAACTTCGGCCGCCACCACCGCGAAGCCTTTGCCGTTTTCCCCGGCGCGCGCCGCTTCAACCGCCGCATTGAGCGCCAGAATATTGGTCTGGAAGGCGATCGATTCAATCACCTGGGTAATATCGGCAATGCTCTGCGAGGCGGTTTTGATATCCGACATGGTGGCGACGGAGCGGCTAACGGTATTATCGCCGAGGCTGACGGCACTGGCCGCCTCACCCACCAGCTGCAGCGCCTGAGTAACGTTACCGGCGTTTTGCGCCACGGTGGCGCCGAGCTGTTCCATGCTGGCCGAGGTCTCTTCGACGCTGCTGGCCTGGCGCGTGATCTGCTCGCTGATATTGCCGCTGCTGGCGACAATCGCCTCGGTGCCGCTGGCGATTTCATCGGCCGCATGGCGCACCTGCGCCACCACCCGCTCCAGTCCCTCGCCGATACCGTTAATCGCCACGATCAGCTGGCCCACTTCATCCTGGCGCCGAGTGTTCAGCGTCGAGCGCAGATCGCCGGCGGCATACTGACGTGCCAGGGCGATCACCTGCTGCAGCGGCTGGCTCAGCCAGCGGCGTGTTACCCAGACAAACATCACGGCGAATACCAGGACCATCGCGCTGCCGATCAGCAGGAAAAGATTGCGCGTCTGCTGAACCGGGGCCAGCAGGCTGGCTTTATTGACCTGCGCCACCACCACCCAGTTCCACTCCGGCAGATACTGCCAGGCGAGGATCTGCGGCTCGCCGTGTTCATCCAGGGTTTCAAGCGTGCCTTGAGGCTGGTTAAGCAGCTGCTGCTGGGTCTCCTGCGGCAGCGTTGGCCGCTTCCCTTCCAGCGTCGGGTGGAAAAGATACTGGCCGTACTGTTTCCCTGCCGCGCGGTTCAGCACGAAGAACGAGCCGCTGTCGCCGAGATGTTTCGCCAGCACTTTCTGGCGGATGGCCGCGTACTGCTTGCTGATATCCACCCCGACGAACAGAATGGCAATCACCCGGCCCGCCTCATCGCGCACCGGCTGATACTGTGTGATATAGCGCTTGCCAAACAGCAGGGCCACGCCACGGAAGATCTCGCCCTTCTGCACCGGCTGCCAGGCGGGGCTACTGTGGTCCAGCAGGGTTCCGATCGCCCGATCGCCGTTCTCTTTGCGCAGCGAGGTTGAAACGCGCATAAACTCGTTATCGTGGGTCAGGGCAAAGATAGTGGCAATCGCCCCGGTGCGATCCTGGAAGTCATCCACCAGCACCTGGTCGAGGTTGAGGGTGCGCAGCCCGGCGCGCAGCGTTGGCGTGGGTTGCCCCCCGACGACAATCTGCTGGGATTCATCCAGCGTAAAACGCTTTGGCAGGAAGCTCTGGAACAGCCCGGTGTAATTACTTACCTCTTCAGCCAGCGTGGTGTTGAACATGCCCGCCATATCGCCGATGCCGTTAACCTGGTTTTCCATATCGCTCAGGGTCAGCGTATGAACCTGCTTCGCGGCGCTGTGGCTGAGCGCCAGGGTTAACATCAGGAACAGGACCGCCACGCCAAGCGAGGTCAGTACCGAAAGTTTGACGCCCAGACTCCATGTCTTGAGAGAGAGACGCTTCATTGTTGTGCCTTAATTAGGTTAGGGTGTTACACGGATTAACGGCATGGCGCGGATAAAGTTTATGAGGAAAGGTGATGATCGAGCTGAAGAGTGAAAGTTTCTCCGGGATTGAGTGCCTGCATGCCTTCCCTGCCGGCCAGCGCGATGCGCCACTGCCCAGCGTGATTTTCTATCACGGCTTCACCTCGTCAAAGGAGGTTTACGCCTATTTCGCCGTCGCGCTGGCTCAGGCCGGGTTTCGTGCGGTGCTGCCGGACGCTGACCTGCATGGTGCGCGCTACAGCGGCGACAGCGAACTGCGCCTGACGCGTTTCTGGGAGATCCTGCGTAGCAATATTGACGAGCTGCCCGCAATCGAACAGGCGCTGCGCGCGCGCCAGCTGGTGGACGCTGAGCGGCTGGCGGTGGCCGGGGCATCCATGGGCGGCATGACGGCGCTGGGGGCGATGGCGCGCTATCCGCAGCTGCGCGCGGCGGCGAGCATGATGGGCTCCGGCTATTTCAGCCAGCTGGCCCGGACGCTGTTTCCGCCGCGAGTGGCGCGCACGCAGGAGGAGAAAGAACAGCTGGCCGAGCGGCTGGCACCGCTGGCGCAGTATGATGTCGGCCACCAGCTGGAAAAGCTGGCCAATCGCCCGCTGCTGCTGTGGCACGGGGAAGCCGATGAGGTAGTGCCCGCCGCAGAAAGTGCGCGGCTGGAAAAAGCCCTGCGTGACAGCGGGCAGGACGGCAACCTGATGTATCTTACCGAGTCCGGCGTGGGCCACCGCATCACCCCGCCGGCGCTGACCGCCTTTACCGCCTTTTTTCAGCATCATTTATAAGCCGTAGGGGCGGACCCTCTTTTTCGGTCCGCCCGAAATCAACGTACCCGCGCCAATATTTACCTTGTGTTTATCCCTCCTCGCCAGTATGATTACGCGTCAATTTTTCAGCCGCATTCTCAGGTTGTGACCCGGAGTTTACTCTGGTCACGGCTTATAACGTTCCTTGCTTCCATGGGCCGCGGCTGACCCTGACAGGAGGCTGAATAATCCGTAAGGAGCAAATTCGATGCGTCATTACGAAATCGTATTTATGGTTCATCCTGACCAAAGCGAACAGGTTCCTGGCATGATCGAGCGTTACTCTGCAACCATCACTGGTGCAGAAGGTACGATCCACCGCCTGGAAGACTGGGGCCGCCGTCAGCTGGCTTACCCGATCAACAAACTGCACAAAGCTCACTACGTTCTGCTGAACGTGGAAGCGCCGCAGGAAGCGATCGATGAGCTGGAAACTAACTTCCGCTTCAACGACGCCGTTATCCGCAGCATGGTTATGCGCGTTAAGCACGCGGTAACTGAAGCATCTCCGATGGTTAAAGCTAAAGATGAGCGTCGTGATCGTCGCGAAGATTTTGCTAACGAAACCTCTGATGATGCAGATGCTGGGGATTCTGAAGAGTAATTGTCCGTGACGGCCAATCGTCTGACGCTGTCTGGCACCGTGTGCAAGACGCCGATACGAAAAGTGAGCCCGTCAGGAATTCCACACTGCCAGTTCGTGCTTGAGCACCGTTCAGAGCAGGTGGAAGCCGGTTTTAACCGGCAAGCCTGGTGTCGGATGCCGGTGATTATCAGCGGCAAAGCCCATCAGGCCATTACTCAAAGTATAACGGTCGGTACGCAGGTGACGGTTCAGGGATTTATTAGCTGCCATCAAGGGCGCAATGGCCTGAACAAGATCGTACTGCATGCCGAGCAGATTGAATTGATAGATACTGGAGACTAGCCTAATGGCACGTTATTTCCGTCGTCGCAAGTTCTGCCGTTTCACCGCGGAAGGCGTTGTAGAGATTGATTACAAAGACATCGCTACGCTGAAAAACTATATCACTGAAAGTGGTAAAATTGTCCCGAGCCGTATTACCGGTACTCGTGCAAAATACCAGCGTCAGCTGGCTCGCTGCATCAAGCGCGCTCGCTACCTGTCCCTGCTGCCATACACTGATCGTCATCAGTAATCGGCCGCCGTCTATTAACGACTTAAAGAGGATAAGGTAATGCAAGTTATTCTGCTTGATAAAGTAGCAAACCTGGGCAGCCTGGGTGACCAGGTTAACGTTAAAGCGGGCTACGCTCGTAACTTCCTGGTACCACAGGGCAAAGCTGTTCCTGCTACCAAGAAAAACGTTGAGTTCTTCGAAGCACGTCGTGCAGAACTGGAAGCCAAACTGGCTGACGTCCTGTCTGCAGCTAATGCACGCGCTGAGAAAATCAATGCACTGGGCACCGTGACCATCGCGTCTAAATCAGGCGACGAAGGTAAACTGTTCGGTTCCATCGGTACCCGCGACATCGCTGATGCAGTTACTGCAGCTGGCGTTGAAGTGGCTAAGAGCGAAGTTCGTCTGCCGAACGGCGTTCTGCGTGTGACCGGTGAGCATGAAGTGGACTTCCAGGTTCACAGCGAAGTCTTCGCTAAGCTGATCGTTAACATCGTTGCTGAAGCTTAATCGCTGACGTTAGCGTTGTTCAAAGCGCCGCCCCCTGGGGCGGCGTTTTTGTTTCTATTGCGCTTTTAAGAATGTTCCATCGGGCTGGCGGGTAAACAGTATTTCCCCGTTGCCGCTGTCCAGCGTCAACCCTGTCACCACTCCCTGCGCATCCTGACGAATCTTCACCGTCTGCCCGGCATGTAATGTGCTGAGCGGTTTATCGTTGCCCTCAACCCGCGCCATCGCAAACACATCATTGACCGGCAGATTATTGTCACGGAACAGCTGCGCCAGCGTCTGGCCGGAGGCAATCAGGTATTCATGCCACTCGCCCTGGCTGTCCGACTGGGCGGTGCTGGTTTGCGCGGGCGGCGCAGTGGGTGTTGTTGCTGGCGGAGGGCTATCGGTAATTTCCGCCTGTAACGGCACTTCAGTGCCGGCGTCGCCGCTCTGCATGGGCGTGACCGGCTGCACCGCACGCTGTTGCGGGGTTGACGGCCACAGGAAGGCCAGCAGGACAACCAGCGCGGCGGCAATAATGCCGCGGCGATGAGGCGCTGGCAGCGGGTTCATCCAGCTTATCTGGTCCGGCAAATGCCAGATTTGATGAAGCCACGACGATAAACGTGATGTTGGCGATGCGACTGGCATTGCTTCTTCCTCCTGGCGCGACACTCGCGCAATCAGTGAGCGGTTTGCCAGCCAGTTTTTGACCTGGCTGACTAACTGCGGCTGGCCTTTCCTTCGCCTGCGGGCAATCTGGCCCATTTATACCTCTAATACACTGTAGCTTAGCCGGTTGCTGGTGGCGTGTTTTTATCGGTACAGGCCAGCAAGGGGTTTTGGGGCTAATAATCGGAACTGATATTGTTTCCGTTTCACGGCGAAAAGTCACCAGTGGAAGATGGGATTTTACGCCCGTTGTCTGCGCTGTTATGCTTCGTCTTCGGTTTTATCAATGATGAAAGGAAAATCCATGACAACCCCTTCTTTTGACAGCGTTGAAGCGCAAGCAAGTTACGGTATCGGTTTACAGGTCGGTCAGCAGCTGCAGGAATCTGGTCTGCAGGGTTTACAGCCAGAAGCACTGCTGGCAGGCCTGCGCGACGCGCTGGAAGGGAATGCCCCGTCCGTTCCTGTTGATGTGGTTCACCGCGCGCTGCGTGAAGTTCACGAGCGTGCAGAAGCCGTGCGTCAGGAGCGCCAACAGGCCATGGCAGTAGAAGGTCAGAAGTTCCTGGAAGACAACGCCAAGCGTGACGGCGTCAGCAGCACCGAGACCGGTTTACAGTTCAGCGTGCTGACTCAGGGTGAGGGCGCAATCCCATCCCGTCAGGACCGCGTACGCGTCCACTATACCGGTAAACTGATCGACGGCAGCGTGTTCGACAGCTCCGTACAGCGTGGCGAGCCGGCTGAATTCCCGGTTAGCGGCGTGATCCCAGGCTGGATCGAAGCGCTGACCCTGATGCCGGTTGGCTCTAAATGGGAACTGGTGATCCCACACAACCTCGCCTACGGCGAGCGCGGTGCGGGTGCTTCCATCCCACCATTCAGCACCCTGGTGTTTGAAGTCGAACTGCTGGAAATCCTGTAAGTTCTTCGCGGGCCGGGCATCGCGCCCGGCCCCTGAGCCTGCCTGCGAAAACACCGCCACAACCCGCCTTTTCCCCGCCCCTTAACTCTGTGATTTATCATAAAATACCAGGAAATCGTGTCCCTGCGCGTCAGGTGCGTTATGCTGTTGAAAACACCAGAACAGTCAGGAGGTGGGAAGTGTTAGACCAAATTTGTCAGCTGGCGCGTGATGCCGGTGATGCCATTATGCGAGTGTACGACGGCCAGGCGCCGCTGGATGTCGCCCATAAATCCGATGATTCCCCGGTTACGGCAGCAGACATTGCCGCGCACAAGGTGATCGTTGCTGGCCTGCAGGCGCTGACGCCGGCGATCCCGGTGCTGTCAGAGGAAGATCCTGCCGGCTGGGAAGTGCGTCAGCACTGGCAGAAATACTGGCTGGTTGACCCGCTTGATGGCACCAAAGAGTTTATTAAGCGTAACGGCGAGTTCACGGTGAACATCGCGTTGATTGAGGGCGGCAAGCCGGTGCTCGGCGTGGTTTATGCGCCGGTATTACACGTGCTCTATTCCGCCGATAATGGCAAAGCCTGGAAAGAAGAGGGCGGGCATAAGGTGCAGATCCAGGTACAGAACGCGCATCCGCCGCTGGTGGTGGTGAGCCGCTCCCATTCCGATAGCGAGCTGGAAGATTATCTCAGCCAGCTGGGCGAGCATCAGACCACCGCGATTGGCTCATCGCTGAAGTTTTGCCTGGTGGCGGAAGGCAAAGCGCAGCTCTACCCGCGCTTTGGGCCAACCAATATCTGGGACACCGGTGCGGGCCACGCGGTGGCGCTGGCAGCGGGCGCCCACGTGCACGACTGGCAGGGAAAAACGCTGGATTACACCCCGCGTGAGTCGTTCCTCAACCCCGGTTTCCGCGTCTCAATATATTGATGTTTGCCGCGCCGGGCCCATGCTATCTGGATTTCTGTAGGGGCGGACCTTGTTTTTCGGTCCGCCCTGGTCATCATTAGTGCAGTAACTCTTGCAACAATGTCATCACCTGCTTCACCTCATCCTGCGTCAGCGCACCCTCTTTGGCGAACCGCACCTTACCCTGCTTATCCAGCACGATAATCGCTGAGCCGCCGCTCTCCAGCTGCCAGGCTTTACGTGCCGCACCGTTGCTATCGACAATGAACTGCGACCATGGGAACTGCTGCTTGTTGCTGTGAATGCTGCTGCGCACGAACATCCCGGTGCCGGGAATGGCATCATCGGTGTTCACCACCGTGGTTGTCTGGTAGCGGTCGTGCGGCAGTTTTGCCGCTTTGATCGCCTCAATCAGCGCCGCGTTCTGCTCTTTAGCGGAAGATCGCCCGGCAATATGCTGTATCACTCGCACTTTCCCGGTCAGCTGCGCGCTGTTCCAGTTTTTATAGCTAAACTTATCCTGCTGCAGCACCAGTTCACCCTTGTCGGCAATCCCGACCGGCGCAACGCGTTCCCCCATGTTGAAGTTGTGCGCAGCGACGGTAAAAGGGATAAAAAGGCAAAGCGTAGCTGCCAGTTGGCGGGCTGTTGTCATGATGGCTCCCGAGTTTCGATGTGATCCGACCAGTTAGTCATGGTTCTGCAATAATAAGCGCGGATGATGCTGCTGTCGCATCGAAACAACATCTTTGCAACAGATCGCACAAAACCCTATGTATTGAAGGTTTACACTGCGCAGGTACGTTCAGGTAACAGAGAGTTCTGTCATGATGTGTAAAAACAGTAAAAAAAATCGCTTTTAGGAACATCGGCAACGAATGTTGTTCTATATTGTAGTCACTTTGCGCTTCACCACTTCGTACCGTGCTTGGTCACGATGAAGCGTACGCTATACGTTCAGGAGTAAAAACAGAATGAAGATCTTCCAGCGATATAATCCATTTCAGGTCGCTAAATACGTCAAAACGTTGTTCCGGGGAAGGTTGTATATCAAGGATGTGGGCGCGTTTGAGTTCGATAAGGGCAAGATCCTTATTCCCCGCGTCAAGGATAAACAGCATTACAGCGTGATGTCAGAAGTTAACCGTCAGGTTCTGCGCCTGCAGACTGAGTTTAACTGATAAAAAAGATTCAGGGTCAGGCATGCCTGACCCCGACAAGTAGGGTCGAGGCATGCCTCGACCGCAAACCACCCTTACACCATTCTCAATGCATTCTACGAAACCGCACTCTCTTCAGGATCTTTCGGCAGCGCCGGCGTAGTCGGGCGTGCATCAATGCGTGTCACCAGCAGCTGGTCGATGCGGTAACTGTCGATGTCGACAACTTCAAACTTAAAGCCGTGGAACTTCACGAAGTCGGTGCGCTTTGGAATTTTGCGCAGCATAAACATCATAAAGCCGCCGATGGTTTCATAGTTGCCGGACTGCGGGAACTCGTCGATATGCAGCACGCGCATCACGTCATCAATTGGCGTTCCGCCCTCTACCAGCCATGAGTTCTCGTCGCGCGCGACAATTTGCTCTTCCATTCCCTGGCCGACCAGGTCGCCCATCAGCGTGGTCATCACGTCGTTGAGGGTGATAATGCCCACCACCAGCGCGTATTCATTCATGATCACCGCGAAGTCTTCACCCGCCGCTTTAAAACTTTCCAGCGCTTCAGAGAGCGTCAGCGTGTCCGGCACAATCAGCGCCGAGCGGATCTGCACGCCGCTGTTCAGCGCCATGCTCTGATTACCCAGCACGCGCAGCAGCAGCTCTTTCGAGTCGACGTAACCGATAATATGGTCAATATCTTCGTTGCACACCAGGAACTTGGAGTGCGGGAAGCGGGCGATCTTCTCTTTCAGGCTGCCCTCATCTTCGTGCAGGTCAAACCACACCACGTTTTCGCGGGAGGTCATCGATGAAGGCACGGTGCGCGACTCCAGCTCGAACACGTTCTCGATCAGCTCATGCTCCTGCTTGCGCAGCACGCCAGCCAGCGCGCCCGCCTCCACCACCGCATAGATATCGTCGGAAGTGATGTCGTCTTTGCGCACCAGCGGGATTTTAAACAGGCGGAAGATGATGTTAGCCCCACCGTTAAAGAACCACACCAGCGGGCGGAACAGAAACAGGCAGAAACGCATCGGGTTGATGATCTTCAGCGCCACGGTTTCCGGCGCGATCATGCCAAGGCGTTTAGGGAACAGGTCGGCAAACAGAATAAACAGGCTGGTGACCACGGTGAAGGAGCAGATAAAGCTAATGCGCTCCGCCATCTCCGGCTCGAAGAAGCGTTCAAACAGCGAGCGGAAAGCGGGGGAGAACGCGGCATCGCCGACAATACCACCAAGAATGGCGACGGCGTTCAGGCCAATCTGCACCACGGTAAAGAACATGCCGGGGGTTTCCTGCATCTTCATTACGCGCTGCGCGTTGATGTTACCTTCGTCCGCCAGCAGCTTAAGTTTAATTTTGCGGGCAGCCGCCAGAGAAATTTCTGACAGAGAGAAAAATGAGCTGATGGCAATCAGCAGTACGATGACAAGCAAGCTGTCTAACATAGAACATCCATTATTTGGCTCGGCTCTGTGGCGGTGAGAATAGGCTCGCGGTCAGAGTGGGCCGGGTTAATCACTTGTCATTTTTGGCCTGGGCAGCGCGCAGGATGATGTCGAATCGGGTCGATCAGGGCTATCCGTGCCAAAAATGTCTGCGATTCGGCAAGTGCGCCGGAGCAGAAGGGTAATCAGGGCGCGGTGCGCCCTGTCGGCAGATTATAACTGTGCCGGCGAGCGCTTACAATTACGGCAGTTGCGGGAGTGGATTGCGCGCGGAGAAAAAGTGCGGCGACTTGTCCGATCGCCATAGCGCGTTACACTCCTTTTACCCGCAATCGCGATACTGTGTTGTAACGTACCGTGACTTTGCACACAATAGGCACAAAATTTGTCTTAGGTTTAGATGCTACTTAGCCACAGTGATTCATGCAGGGTTGAAAGCTGTTGCAGCACAATGGTCGCATAATGGGATTATCAGGTTAAGCCCGGTGGATTGCGGGCTGGCAATAAAAACGGGAGTAAGCGTGCCAAGAGTTCATGTGGTTTGCATGTCTTGCCTGCTGATCGTTGCGCCTGCCGTAGAGGCAGCGAACGTTCGTTTGCAGGTGACAGGGTTATCAGGGGAGTTACAGAAGAATGTCAGGGCGCGTTTATCCACCATCACTAATGATGAAGTGACCTCCGATGGCCGCTTCCGCTCGCGGGTGAGCGAAGCGGTGAAAGAGGGCCTGAAGGCGCTGGGATACTACGAACCTGAGATCGACTTCGAACTGCAACCTCCTCCTCCTGGCGGAAAGCGTCCGCTGCTGCTGGCAAAAGTCACCCCTGGTGAGCCGGTAAAACTGGCGGGGGAAACCGTGATCCTGCGCGGCGGCGCCCGCACAGACGAAGACTATCAAAAGCTGGTGAAAAGCGGAAAACCGCCGCTGGGGACGGTGCTCAACCACAGCGACTATGAAAAATTCAAAAGCTCGCTGAGCAATCTGGCGCTGCGCAAAGGCTACTTTGACGGCGACTACCGTAAAAGCCAGCTGGGGGTATCGGTAGAGCGGCGTGAAGCCTTCTGGGACCTCGACTATGACAGCGGCCAGCGCTATCGCTTTGGCGACGTCAGCTTCTCCGGTTCGCAAATCCGCGAAGACTATCTGCAAAACCTGGTGCCGTTTAAACAAGGCGATTACTACAACTCCCGCGACCTGGCCGAACTGAATCGCCGCCTGTCGGCGACCGGCTGGTTTAACTCGGTGGTGGTGGCCCCCGAGTTTGATAAGGCGCGCGACAGCAAAGTGTTGCCGCTGCATGGCGTGGTGTCGCCGCGCACCGAAAACACCATTGAGACCGGTGTAGGTTACTCGACCGACGTGGGCCCACGCGTCAAAGCGACGTGGAAAAAGCCGTGGGTCAACGATCGTGGCCACAGCTTCAGCACCAGCGCCAATATTTCTGCCCCCGAGCAGCAGCTGGACTTCAGCTATAAAATGCCGCTGCGCAAAAGCCCCCTCGAGCAGTACTACCTGCTGCAGGGCGGGTTGAAGCGCACCGATCTCAACGACACCAAAGCCGACTCCAGCACGCTGGCTGCCTCGCGCTACTGGGACAGTTCCAGCGGCTGGCAGCGGGCGATTAATCTGCGCTGGAGCCTCGACCACTTTACCCAGGGCAGCGTCACAAACACCACGATGCTGATCTACCCTGGCGTCAGCGTTAACCGCACCCGCTCGCGCGGTGGGCTGATGCCAACCTGGGGTGATTCCCAGCGCTACTCGCTGGATGTCTCCGATACCACCTGGGGCTCCGATATCGACTTCGCCGTGATGCAGGCGCAGAACGTCTGGATCCGCACGCTGGAAGATAAACACCGCTTTGTGGTGCGCGGCAACCTCGGCTGGATAGAAACCAACAACTTCAGCAAGGTCCCACCCGATCTGCGCTTCTTCGCCGGGGGCGATCGCAGCATTCGTGGCTATAAGTACAAGGGTATTTCGCCGCGCGATGACGAAGGCAAGCTGACCGGTGCCTCCAAACTGGCGACCGGCTCGCTGGAGTATCAATACAACGTGTCAGGCAAATGGTGGGGGGCGGTGTTTGTCGATTCGGGCGAAGCCGTCAACGACATCAAGCAGAGTAATTTCAAAACCGGCGCGGGCTTTGGCGTGCGCTGGCAGTCGCCGGTTGGGCCAATCAAGCTGGACATTGCCCGGCCAATTGGCGACCAGGACGATCGCGATATTCAGTTTTACATTGGACTGGGGCCTGAACTATGAAGTGGTGGAAAAAGGGCCTGATTGGCATTGTGATTTTTGTGGTACTGCTGCTGGGCGGCGTTGCCTTTTTACTCGGCACCACCACCGGTCTGCATCTGGTGCTGAACGGCGCTGCGCGCTGGGTGCCGGGGCTCGATATCCAGCAGGTGGACGGCGGCTGGCGTAATCTCACCGTCAAAGGGCTGAAGTATGAGATGCCGGGCGTCACGGTTAACGCCGGGGAGTTCCATCTTGCGCTCAAGCTAAGCTGCCTGAAAGAGAGCGCGTTCTGCGTCAACGACCTGTCGCTGAAGGACGTCAATGTGGTGGTGGACAGCAAAAAAATGGCCCCGGCCGCCACGCCACCGGTTGAGGAAGAGAGCAGCAGCGGGGAGATCAGCACCCCCTATCCGCTCACTCTCAGCAGGCTGGCACTGCATAACATCAATCTGAAAATTGATGATACCGCCATTTCTCTCGCCGACTTCACCAGCGGAATGCACTGGCAGGCGCGCAGCCTGACGCTGACCCCGACCCATATTCAGGGGCTGCTGATCGCGCTGCCGAAAGCGGCAAAAGTCGCCAACGAGCAGGTGGTCCAGCCAAAAGTGCAGGATCCTCAGCCGGATGAAAAGCCGCTGGGTGAAACCCTGAAGGCGCTGTTTGCTAAACCACTGCTGCCGGACCTGCCGGAATTCACGATGCCGCTGGATGTCGAGGTGCAGCAGATCCTCGGCGAGCAGCTGCGCATTACCGGCGATACCGATATTGCGGTCAACCGCCTGCTGCTGAAGGCGAAGAGCGATAACAGCCTGCTGCAGCTGCAAACCCTCGACATTGACTCACCGCAGGGGCAGCTTAACGCACAGGGGCAGGCCACGCTGAGCGGCAGCTGGCCGGTCAGCTTCAACCTTTACAGCGCGCTGAATATCGATCCCATCAAGGGCGAAAAAATCAAGATGACGCTGGACGGCGGGCTGCGCGATAGCCTCAAGCTGGCGCTGAATCTCTCCGGCCCGGTGCGCGCCCAGCTGGATGCGGATACGCAGCTGGCTGAAATCGGCCTGCCGCTGAATATGACGCTGCAAAGCCCGCAGCTGCGCTGGCCGCTGGATGGCGTGGCGCAGTATCAGGCGGATAACCTCAACTTCACCTTCAAAGGCAAAGCCACCGATTACGTGATGTCGCTGAAGGCGGCGTTACAGGGCCAGGGCATTCCTCCTGCCACCCTGACGCTGGACGGTAAAGGCAACGTTGAGCAGTTTGCGCTGGATAAGCTGCGGCTGGCGGCGCTACAGGGCAATGCTGACCTGAGCGCGCTGGTGGACTGGAGCAAGGCGGTCAGCTGGCACAGCGAACTGCTGCTGAGCGGCATCAATACCGCGAAGCAGTACCCGGACTGGCCAGCGAAGCTGGACGGCAAAATCACCACGCGCGGCAGCCTGTACGGCGGCAGCTGGCAGATGCGCGTGCCCGAGCTGAAGCTGAAAGGCAACGTCAGAAACAACGCGGTCAGCGCCGACGGTTCGCTGTACGGCAACAGCTACAACCAGTGGAATATTCCCGGCATCAAACTGGTGCTGGGGCGTAACAACGTTGATGTGAAAGGCTCACTCGGCGATAAGCTGAACCTTGATGCCAATATCGATGCGCAGCATCTCGACAATGCGCTGCCGGGGCTGGGCGGCGTAGCGAAAGGCACTCTCCGCGCCCGTGGCGACCTGAAAACCCCACAGCTGCTGGCCAACCTTACCGCCACCGGGCTGCGCTGGCAGGCGATGCGCATTGGCCGCATCAAGCTGGATGGCGACGTCAGCTCCGGCGAGCAGGTGCAGGGCAAACTGGCGCTGCGCGTCGAGCAGCTGAAGCAGGATGCGCTGGCGGTGGATCTGCTGACCCTTGATGCCAGCGGCACGGAGAAGCAGCATCAGCTCAAGCTCAATCTCAAAGGTGAACCGGTTTCCGGCCAGCTGGCGCTGAACGGCAGCTTTGACCGCGCCACCCAGCGCTGGCAGGGCAACCTTAACAACACCCGCTTTGATACCCCGGTTGGCGAGTGGCGCTTAACCCGCGCTATTGCGCTCGACTATCTCAACAGCGTCCAGACGGTGAAGATTGGCCCACACTGCTGGCAGAACCCGAACGCCGAGCTGTGCGTGCCGCAGACGGTGGAAGCGGGCCCTGCCGGCAAAGCGCGCGTGGTGCTGAATCGCTTTGACCTGGCGATGATCAAACCGTTTATGCCGGAAGCGACCCAGCTGCGCGGCGTGTTCAACGGCGATGCCGATGTCTCCTGGACTGCCGATGGCGCACTGCCGACCGGGCGCATCGCGCTGAAGGGCAGCGGGGTGAAAGTGGAGCAGGATGTGCAGGGCAACACGCTGCCGGTCGCCTTCGACACGCTGAACCTTAATGCGGCGCTGAAAAATGGCCGCGCGCAGCTCGACTGGCTGATCCGCATCGCGGGTAACGGCCAGCTTGACGGTAACGTGCAGATTGCCGACCCGCAGGGCAAGCGCACGCTCTCCGGCAATATCAATATTGCCAATTTGTCGCTGGCGATGCTCAACCCGGCGCTGATGCAGGGCGAGAAAATCGCCGGGGTGCTGAGCAGCAACCTGCGCCTTGGCGGCAATCTGCAGAAACCGCAGGTGTTCGGCCAGCTGGGGCTGCGCAATGTCGATGTCGACGGCAGCTTTATGCCGGTTGATCTGACGGCAGCCAATCTGAATATGGTGTTCAACGGCATGAGTTCGACGCTGGAGGGGCTGATCCAGACCTCACAAGGGCAGATAGCGCTGAACGGTGACGCCGACTGGAGCCAGCTGGATGCCTGGCGTGCGCGCGTGGCGGCCAAGGGCGATAAAGTGCGCGTCACCGTGCCGCCGATGGTGCGTATGGACGTGTCGCCGGACCTGGTGTTTGAAGCCACGCCGCAGCTGTTTAATCTCGATGGCCGCGTCGACATCCCGTGGGCGCGCATTACGGTGCAGGAGGTGCCGGAGAGCGCGGTTGGCGTCTCCTCCGACGAAGTGCTGCTGGATAAAGACCTCAAGCCGATTGCGCCGAAGTCCACCGCCATCCCGATCAACAGCAATCTGATCATCCATGTCGGCAACGATGTGCGCCTCAGCGCCTTTGGCCTGAAAGCGAAGCTCAACGGCGATCTTAAGCTGGTGCAGGATAAGCGTGGCCTCGGGCTGAACGGGCAGATCAACATTCCGTCCGGTCGCTTCCACGCCTACGGGCAGGACCTGCTGGTGCGCAAGGGCGAGCTGCAGTTCTCCGGCCCGCCGGACCAGCCTTACATCAATATGGAAGCGATCCGTAACCCGGAAGCCACCGAGGATGATGTCACCGCCGGGGTGCGCGTCACCGGGCTGGCGGATGAACCCAAGGTTGAGATCTTCTCCGACCCGGCGAAATCCCAGCAGGAGGCGCTCTCCTATCTGCTGCGCGGCCAGGGTTTAGGCGCCTCCGGCAGCGACAGTGACGCATTAACTTCAGCGCTGGTCGGATTGGGGGTTGCACAAAGTGGTCAGGTTGTGGGTAAAATCGGGGAGACCTTCGGCGTCAGCAATCTGGCGCTGGATACTGCAGGGGTTGGCGACAGCCAGCAGGTGCAGGTCAGCGGCTACGTGCTGCCGGGTCTACAGGTAAAATACGGTGTTGGCATATTTGATTCACTGGCGACGTTAACGCTGCGTTACCGCCTGATGCCCAAACTCTATTTGGAAGCGGTGTCTGGTATCGACCAGGCGCTGGACGTGCTCTATCAGTTTGAGTTTTAGCAATGCGAATAATCGTTTATGGCAGCCTGCGGCGCAAGCAGGGCAACAGTCACTGGATGACCAACGGGCAGTGGCTGGGCGATCATCAGATCGACGGCTACGCGCTCTATAACCTTGGGCTCTACCCGGGCGTGGTTCACGGTGAAGGTCAGGTCTACTGCGAAGTCTACCGCATCGACGCCTCCACGCTGGGCGAGCTGGATGCGTTGAGAACCAAAGGCGGAGAGTACAGGCGGGAGCTGGTGCCAACGCCGTATGGCAGCGCCTGGCTCTATGTGTATCAGCGTTCCGTCTCCGGCAGGCAGCATATCGCCAGCGGCGACTGGCTGCGGCGCGATGCGGCTGAATAACCCCCCAAAAAACACCGCTTTCGAGCGGTGTTTTTTTTTGCCTGTTATCTGAGCCTTTGTCTCTTCAGTAATACTGGGTGAGAAATCAGTGGGAAATAGGATTGTTCTGTTGCTGTTTTAAAGGGGATATAAACTGTGGGTGCAGTAGGGCAGATATCATTCATATCGCCTTACTAATAATGAGACCTTATTGCGATATTAAATGCTAATTAAAAAGCTTTTTTTTGTAGTATTTATTATTTTGGCGCCTGTCGAAGAGTGGTGTGTAGATTTAATGATTTGGCATGTTATTATACGCCCCGATTAACTTGGTAGGTATTATTTAACCTTATTTTTGGAATCGTATTTCCATTAACTTCCTTAAATAAGGGGGCTTTTGGTAAATGAAACACCTTAAATACATTTATAATCTTTTACAGCCTTTAGGTGTATTAAAGGTGTTCTGTTTCTGTTTTTTTGGAAAGGAATACGCCCGATGGTCAGCGCTAAGCAGCGGCTGTTGCTGAGCGGCTGATTATTTCCAGACCGACACTGCCGCAGTATCTGCGAGTAGTCAGGTCACTATAAAATAAAGGACTATTGCAATGAAAAAAATAACTGTACTTGTCGCATCAATCCTCGGCGTTATCGCTTCTGGCCAGGCTATGGCCAGCTCAACGGCAAATCTGCAGGTGACCGGCAAGCTTGTGCCCTCTGCCTGCGACATCACGGTGGGAGATGGTGGGCAGAGTATCGCCTTTGGTGATATTGACGTCGGTAAGCTTAACAAAGATAAACCCACCGAGCTGAAAGATATCGCGAAGAAAATTGCCATCACGGTGAGCTGCCCGGAAGCAGCCTTTACCGGTATCAAATTCTCCGATATGGCTGCGGCTAACAAGGACGCCCATGCATTCTCACTGGGTTATAAAAACAACGCAGAGCTGGGAACTTTCAAGCTGGTATTAGATGCTAAAGAAAGTAATATCGACGGCAAGCCTGCCGCTTCAATGCTCTTCCGTGGTGAGGATGGCCGCTTCGTTCAAAGGGCTGGGGCTGGAGAGGCCGTAATGGCAAATGGCGCCGTGAATAGTACGGCAGGTTTTGATATTAGTACGACGGAACAAACGCGTGATAAGGCGAAAGTTAAGCGTTTCGCTATGTCCGTTATTCCAACCATTAATGCCACTAGCTCGATTGGCAATGTGCAGGAAGCCGAACTGACTGGTCTCGCGACGGTGGATATCATCTACTTATAATTAATCATGCCACCGGAAGAACAGTTCAGCGCAGGCTGGTGGCTGTTGCGCCGGTGGCTGTATTACCCGCTTAAGCATCAAGGATGATTGTTATGCTCAAGATTTTTTTCCCTCAGTTATTTTCCCTCCCATTGCTGCTGTTTCTTCATTCTGCCTTTGCGGTGATGCAGCCGCAAACCTCCATGATCTTAATTGATGAGGAGAAGGGCGGCGGCAGTATTAATGTGACCAATACGGACGATCGGGAGGCACTGCTGTATGTCAAAGTCATCGATCTGGATGACGATAAACAGCCGCAGGTGGTGGTCACCCAGCCGGTGGTGCGCGTTGGTGCAGGGCAGACCCAGCGGGTGCGCTTTTTGCTGTCAAGCCAGCAGCCGTTAAGCGTGGAACACATTAAACGGGTGACGTTAGAAGGGCTTCCCCTGATATCAGAGCCTGGAAAAAATAAGGTGAATATCAACGTTCGCCAGAACCTTCCGCTGATAATTCGTCCGCGCACGCTGGTTGCCGAAGCCGACCCGTGGAAAGCACTGGCATGGTCGGTGGGCGGTGGAAAAATGACGGTTTACAACGCCACGGCTTACGTTATCAGGCTTGGGCAAGATATTGCGCTGCTTCCCGGCGGGCAAAAAGCCAAAATAACGAAAAGCTACCTGCTGCCGGGCGAGACGCTGCCTGTGGCGGTATCCGATGCCAAAGCCCTGGCCAATGTGAGCAAGGTGCGCTTTGAGACCCTTTCGCAGTTCGGTTTTGATACCGGCAAAGTTGACATGCCTGTTAGTCACGGCAGCTGATTATCATGTCGTCCCGTTCTCTGAGGCCGGCACCGCTCTGCGTTCTGGCGCTGCTGGCACTGCCGGCAGAAGTTCTGAGCGATGTGGCGCTGCCGCCGTTAAATAAAACACCGCCGGCGCTGGCTGAGCACCGTGAGCCGGACGAATTCCAGGGGGCTGCCGCAGACCAGGAGTCGCTGGCGGTAAAACTACTGAAAGCGCGCGGTATTGACCCCGCCCAGCTGGGCATACTGGATAACAACGCACGCTTTCCTGCTGGCGAAAATGTCCTCGATCTCAGCGTCAACGGTGAGTTTAAGGGCACCTTCAGCGTCACGGTGAGTGCCGACGGGGACCTCTGTTTTACCCCGCAGCTGATCGCGCAGCTGGGGTTAAAACCCGCGGAAAAGATGCCGCCGCAGGGCTGCTTTGCCTGGGTAAAGCACGACCCGCATATCACCACCCGCTCCGAGCCCGCCACGCTGTCAGCCAGTATTGTGGTACCGCAAAGCTGGCTAGCCCCTGCTGAGCGGGCGAACAGCAGCGAAACCGGGGGCGCCGGGGCGCTGCTTAACTACAGCTACTTTAATACCCTCAACGTCAGCCGCAGCGGCCGCAACCGCTACAGCTATCTGACGCTGGAGGATGGCCTCAATCTCGGCGGCTGGATGGTGCGCAGCTATCAGCAGCTGAGCCAGAGTAATGGGGTAAACAGTGCCAGCGTCAGCTCTCTCTATGCTGAGCGCGCCCTTGCACGCTGGCAGCAGCGGCTGCAGTTTGGCCAGATTAGCGTCAGCGATACGCTGTTTGCCGTCGGCGACATTAACGGGGTACAGCTGATCCCTGATAATGGCTTCGAACAGCAGGAGGAGAGCGGTGTCATGGTCGAGGGCATTGCCAGTACGCCGCAGGCGCGCGTCGAGGTGCGGCAGTATGGCGTGGTCATTTATAACACCCTGGTACCGGCTGGCCCGTTTCACCTGCGCAATATTCCGCTGACCAACCGCAACAGCGATCTTGACGTCAGCGTGCTGGAAACCGACGGTCGGCAGCAGCACTTCAGCGTGCCCGCCAGTCAGCTGATGGCGTCTAGCAGCGCTGCGCCACGCGGATTTTCGCTGGCGCTGGGTAAACTGCGTGACACCGGCAGTCAGGATCATGAAGTGCCGGCTATCTTCACCCTGAATAAGAGCTGGCAGCCGACGTCGCGCCTCTCGGCACAAAACGGCATCATGCTGGCGAAAAAGTATCAGTCGCTGGCAATGGCGGTCAGCGGCCAGCTGCTGCAGGGTTTTCAGCTGGCGGCGCAGATCATGGCGACCAACGACAGCTACAGCAAGGTGCGCAGCGGCCGGCTTTCATTGTCAGCCAGCTATCGGCTCTCCGACCTGCTGTCGCTCAGCGGCAGCGTGAGTAAGAGCACGCCGAACTATTTAACACTCAGTGAAGCCAGCAGCCGCTGGCGCAACGGCGTTGTCGACCTGGAAAACACCCAGTACTCGCTGTCGGCCAACCTGTCGCTACCGGTGCTGGGGAGTGTTTCCCTCAGCCACGCTGAAAGCACCCGCTTTGGCGCCGGGCGCGGTACCACGCGTTACAACATGCTGAGCTGGAGCAGAAATATCAGCAGGGCGCTGCTGTCGGCCAGCTATGCGCGCAGCAGCGGCGGCTCTGGCGATAAACAGCTGTCGGTTAACCTGACGCTGCCGCTGGGGCAGCAGCAGATCAGCAGTTATTACCGCAGCAGTGCCAGCTCCAGCCAGCTGGGTGCCCAGACGCAGGGGCCGCTTAACAAAAATATGAGCTACGCGCTGTCAACCGAGCGCGATCTGCAGCAGCGCACGCAGTCGGTGCAGGGCGGGGTTAATGCCAACCTGCACTACACCATGATGGGGTTCACCACCCAGCAGAGTGGCGGGGGATACAGCAGTTACTCACAGAGCGGCAGCGGGAGTATGGCGCTGATCGACCGCCATCTGCTGTTCTCATCTAATCCGATCGGCCAGACCTTTGGCCTGATTGCGCTGAATGAACCGCTGGCCAACGTTGAGATAAGCACCCCCGGCGGCACCAGCTGGACCGACTGGCGCGGGCTGGCACTGGCGCCCAACCTGCAGGCGTGGAGAGAGAGCGGGCTGGATTTGAACACCGAAACGCTGCCGAAGCGCAGCGATGTCAGCAACGGCCACCGTAGCGTCAACCTGGCGCGCGGGGCGGTCAAGCGCATCAACTTCTCCGTGCTGACCACGCGCCGGCTGCTGCTGACGCTGCAGCTCAGCGACGGAAAACCGCTGCCGCGCGGCAGCATGGTGAGAGATGAAAACAATAAGCTGTTAACTATGGCGATCGATGACGGCACCGTGTATCTCGAAAATTCGCCGGAAAAAGCCACGCTGCATATCGAAATAGCCGATAAACAGCAGCAGTGCAGCTTCTCCTATCAGCTTGAAGACGATAAGTCGCAGGATGCGCCTTTCCAGAAAATCAGCGGCGTCTGCGTCTGAATACCATCAACCAGGGAGGAACAGGATGAAAATAGTGAGCCGCACTTTACTGCTCAGCACGCTGATTAGCGCTTCAACCGCGCACGCCGATACGCAGCTCACGCTGCAGGTAAAAGGGGCGATCTCGCCACCCTCGTGCGATCTGACCATTGACCAGCAGGGGGTGCTTGACTGGCAGCAGATTAACAGCGCGTCGCTGTCGACCACCCACTCCACCACGCTGCCTGCGCGCACCACCCATCTTAACGTCAGCTGCGAAACCGCTACCCTGTTCGCGCTGCGCGCAAAGGATATTGCGGCCAGAGCGGCAGACGCAGGCAGCGCCGATGCGACGCTGTTCAGCCTCGGCACCACCCGCAGGGGCAAAGCGATTGGCAGTTATACCCTTCACAGCGCGGCCAGCAGCTGCCTGGTGGATGGGAAAAAGATGGCGGCACTGATAAGTTCCGACGACAGGGGTAAAACGTGGCAATCGTTGCAGGACGAGCTGAGCTGGACCACTCAGGGGGAGCAGCTGATCGCCTTTTCTGACGGCGTTAACCCGCAGCCGCTGCCGGCGAAAACGGCGGTCTTTACGCTGCGCGTTACCCCCTCGGTGGCCGCACGGCAGGCGCTGGATTTTGACGACAGCGTCACTCTGGCGGGCAGCACCACCTTCGACTTAGTCTATCTGTAGCGCAACTGACGGTAACCGCAATCCGTGAAACTCAGCCAATGCAATACGCTAATCCTCTGCCTGGCCGCTTTGCTGCGGGCGGGCGCAGCAGAAGCATCCATTATGCGCCCCGCCAGCTCGATGGTGCTGATCCAGGAGGCGGCGCAGGGCGGCAGCCTGAATGTAACCAACACCAGCGATGCGGACGCCCTGCTGTATATGAAGGTCTACGATCTGCCGGACGATCGGGGTCCGCAGCTGCTGGTCACGCAACCGGTGACCCGGCTGGCGGCTGGCGAGACGCAGCGCGTGCGCTTTCTACTCAATACCCGCGCAGCGCTGGCGCATGAGCACCTGAAAAGAGTGATCGTCGAGGGGATCCCGCTGGTGCCGATCGCCGCGGATCGCGTGGCGGTCAATCTGCGTCAGGATCTGCCGGTGATCATCCATCCGGCGGCCCTGCCCATGCTGGCGGATCCGTGGAAGATGCTGCGCTGCAGGACGATCAACGGCGATCTGCGCATCGAAAATAGCGGGCGCTACGTGGTTCGCCTGGCGCAGAGCATCACGCTGCTGCCGCAGCAGAAAACCGTGACGCTGGATAAAAGCTATCTGCTGCCCGGGGAGGTCATCACGCTGGCCGGGCAGGGAGGGGCAGAGGTGCGCCAGCTGGAAATTCAGAGCCTGTCAAAGTATGGCTATGTCGCCGGAAAGTTTCGCCTGCCCGTCAGTGGGGCAGCGCATGCGCAAACATCAGGGAGGAAGAGTGATTAAAAGAAAAATTCAGATGCGTCAGCTGGCAAGGCGCGCGCTGGCTGCTGCCCTGCTGCTCACTCCGCTGGGGGCCGCAGCAGCCTGTACTATCAGCAGCAGTACTTTACAGCTGGATTATGGTCAGCTGAATAAACGGATTATGCCAGACAGCGCCAGCCGGATTGAACTGCCGGTACGTGAAGTGCAGGTCCGCGTGGATTGCGATGCTCCCCGGGAGATGAAACTGGCATTTAGCGGCAGCAACGGCAGCAATCCGCAGCAGTTCTCTTTTGGCCGTGATGGAAATCTCGAGGTGGCTATTTCAGCGCTGGTGCTCGACAACTATGCCAGTCAGTTTATTGAACGATCGCCGTGGCTGCGCAGCGATGAAGCGCAAAGTAAGAGTACGGCAAAATTATTGCCGGGCAGTCAGATTATTATCAACCCGGCTGGGCAGCATCTCAGTTTCACCCTGAAACTGCATCCGATATTTAGCAGCAGTCTGTTCGCCATTCAGGATGATTATTTCCCTGAGAATGCGATTACGATATCGCTCGTCGATTAAAGCGTGGGGCTGTTTTTATTTTAACGAGATAGTGATAAAAGCGAAAAAAACACCGCCGCAGCGGTGTTTTTATTTAACGCGGAGGAGAGTTCCTCTCCTGCACGGATTATTTTGCTGCACGTTCGAAAGAAGAAACAATTTCAGCTTTAGCTGCTGCCACACCTTCCCAACCGTCAACTTTAACCCATTTCCCTTTTTCCAGCGCTTTGTACTGCTCGAAGAAGTGGGTGATCTGGCCGCGCAGCAGTTCTGGCAGGTCGTTCACATCCTGGATGTGCTCATACTCTTTGCTCAGCTTGCTGTGTGGAACGGCAACAACCTTGGCATCTTCACCCGACTCGTCGGTCATTTTCAGCACGCCTACCGGACGGCAGCGGATCACTGAACCTGGCTGCAGTGGGTACGGGGTTGGCACCAGCACGTCTACCGGGTCACCATCCAGGGAGAGGGTGTTGTTGATGTAACCGTAGTTGCACGGGTAGAACATCGCAGTCGCCATGAAGCGGTCTACGAACAGCGCGCCAGTCTCTTTGTCGACTTCGTATTTGATCGGAGAGGCATTCGCTGGGATCTCAATCACGACGTAGATATCATCTGGCAGGTCTTTGCCCGCAGGAACGTGGTTCAGGCTCATTTCGATTCCTTTAATTAGCGTAGTTAAGTGCCAGGTATTATAGCTATCTCACCCGGCAACGCACCCCCCTTTTTCCGGCTTTCAGAATAGACCTGAGCGCGGTGGCGCCGTGTTTGCGAGAAAAAACGCTGCCGCTGATGCGCTACAGGGATTAAAAAAGCTTAAGCGCTGCCGTTTTAAGCAGATTAATCGATTAATAATCTCCATTTTGTGCAAAAAAACGCCACGCTCAGCCCTCCATTTCCTCTGACCTTCAGCTTCCCTGTCTGCCCCGGTTACAGGGGAGTGTAATAGCGGTGAATGCCGCTCTAGCCAGCATTAATGACTGCTTTTCTTCTTTTAGCGAGAGATTAATTGATTAATAAAGTGACTTACCAGACAGGAAAACTATGATGGCTGCGAATCTTGTTGGGGTGATTGCGGTGTATTCCCACTGCCATAGCCCCCCTCAGTTACGGACTACAACAATGACACTGAAGATAAAAAAACTCTCCTGCGCTCTGGCTGTACTCTGCAGCGTGACAGTGAGCCAAAACGCGCTGGCAGCAGACAGCACCACGCTGGAAATTCGCGGAGTGATTAAACCTCCTTCGTGCAACATTGATTTTCAGGGCGGCGGCAGGCTGGACTGGGGCAAGATCCGCGCCTCAGAGTTGAAGCGCGATGAGCCGACCTGGCTGTCACAGAAAAGCACCAGCCTGAACGTCAGCTGTGCCTCCCCAACGCTGTTCTCCATTAAATCGAAGGATGTGGCGGAGCTGGCCGGCACGCCGCTAAATGGGGTGCCCGATCCGGCGCTACAGTTCAGCCTCGGTGCCACGCGAGAAAACAAACTGGTGGGGGTTTACCGCATCAGCACTATCCGCGATGCATCTCAACTGAACAGTAAACCCGATATTTTCTTCGTCAGCTCAGATGACCATGGCGCAAACTGGACCAAAATCAACACCATTGAGTGGAGTAACAGCGATACCCTGAATGCCTTCAGCGACAGCATAACGGCTACGCCGGTCGTCGCCTCAAACGTGATGCTGAATATCCAGGTCACCCCGGCTATCTCTCCGGCGGACGAGCTGGGCAAGCTGGAGAATATCCCGCTTAACGGCAACGCGACCTTTGACATTGTCTACCTCTGAAACAACGCCTGAATTAAAGAGTGATAAATATGAAAAAAATGACATTACCACTGGTCGCCGCCGCTGTGCTGGGGCTGGGATCTCTCAGTGCGGCGCAGGCAGCAACCCAGGCACGGCTGCAGGTCAGGGGGATTATCGAGCCACCCGCCTGCAACGTTGCGCTGGAAGGTGGCAGCGTACTTAACTGGGGGGATATTGATGCCGCCAACCTGCACGCCAACCGCGCAACCCAGCTGGAGAGTAAAAGCGTTAACCTCAAAGTTGCCTGTGAAGCCAGCGCGCTGGTGCTGGTGAAGCCAGCCGATATTGCTGAACTGGCGGGGCAAGTCAGCATTGATGGTAAAAACGACGCCAGCTATTTCAGTCTTGGCGCCACTTCAGAAGGAAAGATGATTGGCGCCTGGACGCTGAGTGCCGAGGCAAAAAACGCTCATGCCGATGACAGACAGGCGGTGATGCTGCTGGAGTCAGATACTGGCGGCAGCAGCTGGAGAGCCAGCAGTCAGGAAATTCAATGGAAGGCATCCGGCAATAGTCTGTATGGCTTAGCGCTGGACGGCGAAGCGTTGCCAGCCGCAACCAAAGAGCTGACCATGGGACTCTCGGCCACGCCCTATATTGCGTCCATTAACGACCTCGGGACCGCCGATGATATTACGCTCTCCGGCATGGCAACGTTTGATGTGGTCTATCTCTGACCTGACGTTATTTCCCCCCGCTTAATAGAGGCGTAATTAACGCCTTTATAGTCTGAATTACGCAGAGAAAAAAAGAGTTATCTTTGGCATGCCACGAACCCTGGTGGCATGTCCTTTTTCTCTATATTTTATTTTTAACGGAAAGTTTATTTATATGTTATTACGTTCTTTATTCTTATCACTGGCTGTTATTTCCCCCTTCGCGCAGTCATCAATTATGAAGCCTGAAACCTCAATGGTGCTAATTAATGAGGACGAAGGTGGTGGCAGTATTAATATAACCAACACCAGCGATACGGAAGCGCTGCTTTACGTAAAAGTTTACGACCTGCCGGATGATAAAGAGCCGCAGATACTGGTCACTCAACCCGTTAGCCGCATTGCTGCCGGTCAGACGCAGCGCGTGCGCTTTATTCTCAATCAGGATAAACCGCTGCAGCATCAGCACATGAAGCGGGTTATTTTCGAAGGGATACCGCCGCAGACTGCGAGCGGCGCCAACAGTATTGGCATGAATATTCGTCAGGATCTGCCGGTCATTATCCATCCGGCAGCGCTGGAGATGAGCGCTGACCCGTGGAAGGCGCTGAAATGGACCCAGCGTGGCACAACCCTGACCGTCACCAACCCCTCGGACATGGTGGTGCGCCTGGCACAGGAGATCGAACTGCTGCCGCTAAGAAGGAAACTGAAGCTCAGCAAAAGCTACATCCTGCCGGGGCAGTCGCTGAACGTGACCCTGCCGGAAAGCGCCGGCGTCCAGCCGGGCCGTCAGGTGCAAATCCAGACGCTCTCTAAATATGGCTATGTTGCCGGCAAGTTTAAACAGCCGGTCACGCTTGCCAGCTAATGAACAGGCCGTTACTTCTGCTGCTGACCTTCGCTGGCGCCCTGCATTCTGCCTGTGGCGCTGCAGACGATGGGACGCAGTCGGCCAGCGCTGCCGTCAGCTGGGACGCGGGGCGCCTGAAGCGCAGCGGTATCGACCCCAGCATGCTGCAGCTGCTTGAGCGCAACAACCGTTTCCCGGCAGGCGATAACCTGGTGGATATCAGCCTGAACGGCCAGATGGTGGGCGCCTTTCGGGTCCGCTTTGGCCCACAGGGGGCACTGTGCTTTACGCCTAAACTGTTTCAGCAGCTGGGCGTGAAAGAGGTGCGGCCTGGCGGCCCGGCAGGCGAGGATGGTGCCGCCTGTCATGACTGGGCCGACAGCGATCCTGACGTCAGCATTCGCTATCGTCCCTACCGTCTGACGGTCAGCCTGGTGGTGCCGCAGGATCGACTGCAGCAGGAGGATCCGGCGCTGCAGGGGGAAGAGGGCGGTGGCGCGGGCATGCTCAACTACGAATTCTATACCTCGCTGGCGCGCGCGCGCGGCTGGCAGGAGCGTTACAGCTGGCTGAACACCGAGAACGGCATCAATGTTAATAACTGGCTGGTGCGCAGTCGCCAGCAGTTTCAGAAAATGGATGGCAAAGTGGGCGGCGAAATCAGCTCGCTCTGGGCGCAGCGCTATCTGCAGCCGCTCAACAAACTGTTTCAGGCAGGGGTGGTGAATGTCAGCAATACGCCCTTCGCGCTGGGCGCCATCAACGGCGTACAGCTGATGCCGGACAACGGCCTGAATCCGGAAAAAGGTTCCGGTGTGACGGTAAACGGCTTTAGCGCGACGGCCCAGGCAAGAGTCGAAATCCGCCAGTATGGCATGGAGGTTTTTCGTACGCTGGTACCGGCAGGCGCCTTTACGCTGGACAATATTCCGGTGAGAAATCGCAATGCCGATCTTGAGGTAACGGTAACGGAAACCGATGGCCGCGTGCAGCAGTTCAGCGTACCGGCCAGCGGCTTCGGGCGCACGCTCACCTCCAGCGCGCAGGGCTACTCGCTGGCGATCGGCAAGATGCGCAATAGCGGCGGTGGCCATCAACCGCTGCTGGCGACGCTGTCGCAGCAGTGGCAGCCGGCAGAGTGGCTCGATCTGCAAAGCGGTATGTTGCTCTCCCGGCAGTATCATTCGCTGGCGCTGGCGGCTTCGTCCGCCCCGCTGCCCGCGCTAACGGTCATGTCGCAGCTGGTCGCGGTCAATGACAGCTACCGTCGCCACGTCAGCAGACAGCTGCGGCTGAACACGCGCTATCAGTTCTCTGACACCTTCTCTGCCAGCGTCGGGCTGACTAAAAGCAGCGGTGGTTTTCTCACGCCGGCTGAAGCGACGGATCGCCAGCGTACGACAGAAAAAGAGGGCTCTACCCAGTACAGCCTGATGTTGGCCTGGGCGCCCCCTAAACTGGGGCGATTCACCTACAGCCACGCGGTTTCTCAACGCTCACACGATGGCAAGCCATCGCGCTATCACACTCTGGGGTGGAGTAAGCGCGTGGCGTCTACGCTGGTAACGCTGCACGCTTCACACGGCAGTGACGGGCGAAGCAACGACCATCAGCTGTCGCTTAACCTGAGCTTCCCGCTCGGCGAACAGCGGCAAAACAGCTACTACCGCCGCAGCAATGACAGCGAACGTATTGGGCTGGAGAGCAGTGGCGAAGTCTCTGACAACAGTAGCTACCAGCTCTCGACCGAGCGCGACCTGACGGGAAGAGCCTCGTCGGTCTACGGCGCCCTGAACACCAATCTGCACTATACGTGGATGAACGCCACCGCAGGTTACGACAGCGCCGGGCAGCAAAATTACTCCCTTGGCCTTAACGGGGGCATGGCGCTGCATGAGGGAGGGCTGACCTTCACCGCCTCGCGCATTGGCGATACCTTCGGCGTGGTGGAGCTGAATGAGAAGCTGGCCGGGGTGGAGATCGTCTCGCCCGGCGGCACCAGCTGGACCGACTGGCGTGGGCGGGCGCTGGTACCGTCGATGACGCCGTGGCAGCGCAGCAGCATCGATGTGAATACCGAGAAGCTGCCAAAACATATTGATATCAGTAACGGTCACCGTGATGCCACGCTGGCGCGCGGCACGGTGAAAAAGTTTCGCTATGCCATGCTCACCAGCAATCGTCTGCTGTTCAACCTGACGCTGGCAAACGGTAAACCGCTGCCGCGCGGCAGCCGCGTCTGGGATCGAAAAAACAATTACATCACCAGCGCCATCGATGATGGCGTGGTCTGGCTCAGCAACGCCCCCGAACAGGTGCATCTTTTCGCCGAGACCGGCAGCGGCGAACAGCGCTGTGAATTTCATTACGACAGCAAAAACAGCAGATCGGAGAAACAACTGTATGAAAAAGTTATCGCGCAGTGCCTGTAACAGCCTGCTGATTCTGGCCATGCTGCTCTCTGCGGCGTCAGCAGAAGCAGCCTGTCATGTGACCAGCCACGGCGGGCGCATCGATTACGGCGAATTGAATCGCCACCTTATCCCCGGCTCGGCAGAAAAAATGAGCCTGACGCCGCGCGAGGTGCAGATCGGCATTGACTGCGATGCGCCACAAATCATCAGCGTGCGCTTCACCTCAGCGCAGGGCGCAGAAGCGGCCTTTGCCTTCGGGCAACAGGGTGAGATGCAGCTGCGGCTGCATGATGCCCGGCTCGACAGCCGCGCGGCCAGCTTCAATTTTCTGCCGTCAGGGGGAAGTCCGGAGCGCGCGCAGCCGCTGAGTGAGGTCTTCGCCGAGCCGGAAAGCCGCATTGTAATGCGTGAACCGGGTCAGCACCTGCGCTTTACGCTGTCGCTGCTGCCGCGCTTTGCGCCGGGGTTTTCCAGCGTGCGCGATCGGACGTCGTTATTGACTCAGATCAGGCTGGAGGTGTCAGAAGGCACATAACCCTGCGCGAAGGGTAAAGATTAACCGCGCAAGTGCCGATAATGATGACGATTTAACGCTCTTGAATAATCTGACTATCTTATCGGGACAACAATCATGCTGAAGAAGATTTCAATACGCTCGGGATTACTGGTGCTGCTCTCACTGATGACGCTATTGCTGCTGGTGGTCAGCATCATGGGGATTATCGCTATTCAGAAAGGAAATCGCTCGCTGGATGTTATCAATCGCATCCAGGGTATTGAACTCAATGCCTTATATATCACTAATGGCAACCTGCTGCGCACCCGCGCTACCGCCGCGCTGGCCATTCGCAAGCTTGAGGTTGGCTTGCCGGATGAAGCGGCCACCATCGCCACGCGTTCTGCCAGTTATGTGGCTATTTCACAGCAAGAGCTGAAACGATTCGTCGATGCCGGTACGGTGACGGCGCACGGTAAAACGCTGGCCGATGCGGTGGTCGCCACCTACAAGGATTACCTGGACGGCGGCATCACGCCGATGATGAACGCGCTGCAAAAGCAGAGCGCGGATGACTACTACGAGGTGCTGGAGGGCAACATCTCCCCGCTGGCCGGTAAGTTCTCCGATGCGGTCAATAATTTCGGCAGCTATGCCGATGAGGTGAGCGAGGCTCAGCTGGCGCAGGCGGCACGCAATCAGACGCTGATGACGGTGCTGATTCTGGTGGCGGGCGGCCTGACCCTGCTGCTGGTCGCGCTGGCGTGGATGGTGCTGCGTGAACTGCTGCTGAAGCCGCTGGATGGCGCGATTAAGCATCTGGAGCATGTCGCGGCAGGCGACCTCACCCAGCCGGTACCGGAAAGCGGCAATACCGAACTGGGCCGCCTCAATGCTGCGCTCGGCAGCATGCAGCAGTCACTGCAGCACTCGGTCAGCCTGGTGCGCGACGCCAGCATGCAGATTGACGTCGGCAGCCGCGAGCTGGCCTCTGGCAACCTTAACCTCTCGCAGCGCACTGAAGAGTCGGCCGCCTCGCTGGAGCAGACCGCCGCCAGCATGGAGCAGCTGACCGCCACCGTGAAGCAGAATGCGGATAATGCCCAGCAGGCGCACCAGCTGGCGCGCTCGGTCTCGGACACGGCCGATAAAGGCGCCGAAGTGGTGTGCTACGTGATGGAGAAAATGGCGGAGATCGCCAACAGCTCGCAGCGCATTGGCGACATCCTCGGCGTTATCGACGGTATCGCCTTCCAGACCAATATTCTGGCGCTGAATGCCTCGGTGGAAGCGGCGCGAGCGGGTGAGCAAGGGCGTGGTTTCGCCGTGGTCGCCAGCGAAGTGCGCAACCTCGCACAGCGCAGTGCCACCGCCGCTAAAGAGATCCGTACGCTGATTGCGGAGTCGCAGGTCCGCGTCAACGAAGGCAGCGACATGGCGACCAAAGCCGGGGAAACCATGGATGAGATCTCCAGCGAGGTGATGCGCGTGACCACCCTGATGAAAGAGATCTCCAGCGCGTCACAGGAGCAGAGCCGGGGCATCGAGCAGGTGAATCAGGCGGTGACGCAGATGGATGAAGTGGCACAGCAGAACGCCGCGCTGGTCGAAGAAGCCGCCGCTGCCACCCAGTCGCTGGAAGAGCAGTCGCAGCAGTTAGTGCAGACAATGGCGGTGTTTAAAGTCACTCACGTCGCCTAAATCGTAGGGGCGAGGCATGCCTCGCCCTGATCAACGCGGGTCGGGCATGCCCGACCCCTACGAATCAGTTGCCGTTATCCGGGAACTCACGCAGGAAGCGTTCAGTGTCGTCGACCATATGATCGTTACCGACGAAGAACGGTGAGCGCTCGTGCAGGCTTTGCGGCACCAGGTCAAGAATACGGTTTTTACCATCAGAGGCTTTACCGCCGGCCTGCTCCGCGAGGAACGCCATCGGATTGCACTCATACAGCAGGCGCAGCTTGCCTTTCGGGTGGCTGGCAGTGCTTGGGTACAGGTAGATGCCGCCTTTCAGCAGGTTGCGGTGGAAGTCCGCCACCAGCGATCCGATATAGCGTGAGGTGTAAGGACGGTGCGTCTCTTTATCCTCTTCCTGGCAGAATTTGAGGTACTTTTTCACACCCTGCGGGAAGCGGATATAGTTACCTTCGTTGATCGAGTAGGTGTAACCCTTCTCCGGGAAGGTCATACGCTCTGCGCTCAGGCAGAACACGCCCAGTGACGGGTCGTAAGTGAAGGCATGCACGCCACAGCCGGTGGTGTAAACCAGCATGGTGGAGGAGCCGTAAACCACGTACCCGGCCGCAACCTGCTGGCTGCCCGGCTGCAGGAAGTCTTCTTCGGTCACCGGCGTACCCGGTGGGGTAATACGGCGGTAGATGGAGAAGATGGTACCGACAGACACGTTAACGTCGATGTTGGAGGAGCCGTCGAGCGGATCCATCAGCACCACGTACTTGCCGTTTTCGACGCCTTCGAAGATCACAATCTCATCTTCTTCTTCAGAGGCGATACCGGCCACGATACCGCGCGCTTTCAGAGCCGCCTTCAGCTTTTCGTTGGCAAACAGATCGAGCTTCATCTGTTCTTCGCCCTGAATATTTTCAGCGCCGCTGGCGCCGAGAATATCGACCAGGCCAGCTTTGTTAATATCGCGGTGGATGATCTTCGCGCCCAGCTTGATCGCGGAGATTAACGCGGTCAGTTCGCCTGTCGCGTGCGGAAAGTCGTGTTGCTTCTCGACGATGAATTCGCCTAACGTTTTCATAACACAATCCCTGAATCTGCGGTTGAGTAGCAGCCTGCTTCACAAACTGCCAACGTATGCGTACGCAGTCTAGCCGATTGGGCGCTAAAGAACATAGGGCAAATCCGTTTCTTCCGCACGATGGGGACGGTACACTGTGCGGGAACTTTTTAAGCAACGGACCTTTTATGCGTATTCATATCCTCGGTATCTGTGGCACTTTCATGGGCGGTCTGGCGATGCTGGCACGCGAGCTTGGCCATGAAGTCACGGGCTCAGATGCTAACGTCTACCCGCCAATGAGCACGCTGCTGGAAAAGCAGGGTATTGATTTAATTCAGGGTTATGACGCCTCACAGCTCGATCCCGCCCCGGACCTGGTGATCATCGGCAACGCCATGACGCGTGGCAATCCGTGTGTGGAAGCAGTGCTGGAGCGCAATATTCCTTACCTCTCCGGCCCGCAGTGGCTGCACGATTACGTGCTGCGCGACCGCTGGGTGATTGCGGTGGCGGGAACCCACGGTAAAACCACCACCGCCGGCATGGCAGCGTGGATTTTACAGGCCTGCGGCTATCAGCCAGGGTTTGTGATTGGTGGGGTACCGGGGAATTTCGAGGTTTCAGCGAATTTAGGAAAAAGCCCATTCTTCGTGATCGAGGCCGACGAGTACGACTGTGCGTTCTTCGACAAGCGTTCCAAGTTCGTGCACTACTGTCCGCGCACCCTGATCCTCAACAACCTTGAGTTTGACCACGCCGATATCTTTGACGATCTGCGTGCGGTGCAGAAGCAGTTCCACCACCTGGTGCGCATCGTGCCGGGGCAGGGCAAGATCATCCTGCCGGAGCACGATGCCAATATTAAGCAGGTGATGGCGATGGGCTGCTGGAGCGAGCAGGAAACCGTGGGTGAAAACGGCCACTGGCAGGCGAAGAAGCTGTCGCCGGATGCGTCGCACTGGGAAGTGCTGCTGGACGGTGAGCGCGTAGCCGAGGTCAACTGGGCGCTGGTTGGCGAGCACAATATGCATAACGGCATGATGGCGATTGCTGCGGCACGCCATGTGGGCGTGAAGCCGGAAGATGCCGGGCGTGCGCTGAATGACTTTATCAACGCCCGCCGCCGCCTGGAGCTGCGCGGTGAGAGCAACGGCATCAACGTGTACGATGACTTTGCTCACCACCCGACCGCTATCCTCGCCACGCTCTCCGCGCTGCGTGGCAAAGTGGGCGGCACCGCGCGCATTCTGGCGGTGCTGGAACCGCGTTCAAACACCATGAAGATGGGTATCAGCAAGAACGATCTTGCCCCGTCGCTGGCGCGTGCGGATGAAGTGTTCCTGTTCCAGCCGCACCACATTCCGTGGCAGGTCTCTGAGGTTGCCGATGCCTGCATTCAGCCGGCGCAGTGGAGTGCGGATATTGATACGCTGGTCGAGATGATCGCCAAAAAAGCCCAGCCGGGGGATACCATCCTGGTGATGAGCAACGGCGGTTTTGGCGGGATCCATCAGAAGTTGCTGGACCGGTTAGCTTAGCGGGTATGGCGGGCCGATCGAAAAAAACGATCGGCCCCTACATCGGTGTCTGTAGGGGTCGGGCATGCCCGACCCGCTTATAATGCGGTGGCCAGCTCGCGCAGATACTGGAAAATCTGACGGTAGGCTTTTGGTGGCTTATTGGTCGCTTTCTCTTTCTGCGCGTTACGGATCATCGCACGCAGCTGCTGGCGGTCCGCATCCGGGTAGAGGTTAAGTACCTCCGGGATCACGTCATCACCCTGTTCCACCAGGCGGTCACGCAGTACTTCCAGCTTATGGAACAGCGCAACCTGCTGGTTGTGGCGGTTCTTCAGCTTGTCCAGCGCGGTACGGATCGGCTCTTCATCACGCGAGCGCAGCATCTTACCAATCAGCTGCATCTGGCGGCGGCGGCCCTCTTTCTTGATCTTCTGCGCCAGCTCAATCGCGGCACGCAGATCTTCATCCAGTGGGATCTTGTCCAGGGAGTTTTTCCCCAGTTCCACCAGTTCACCACCGAGGCGCTTCAGCTCTTCGGCGTCACGTTTAATCTCACTTTTACTGACCCAGATAATCTCTTCGTCTTCTTCTTCTTCGTTATCGGGTACTTCGTCGAGCCAGTCATCGGGCTGCTTGGTCATTGGTACGGCTCCTGAAAAAGAGGCTAATGCTATCAGGTTACGTGGCTACTGCGAAATTGTTCTCTGAGTCTGTTAGACTCAAATCATTCCTTATCACCTTGAGAGCTGCATTTAATGCAGGTATTTCTCAACTAATTATATGGCAGGCCGATGAAATTACTCTCCCAAGTTGCAGAACAGCGTAAAACCCTGGAGCAGGCGGTCTCAACAGCACTCGAGCTGGCGAAAGTCAGCAGCGATGGGGCAGAAGTCGCGGTAACCAAAACCACCGGCATCAGCGTCAGCACGCGTTACGGGGAAGTGGAAAACGTTGAATTCAACAGCGATGGTGCGCTCGGCATCACCGTTTACTATCAGAACCGTAAGGGCAGCGCCTCCTCTACCGATCTCAGCCCGGAGGCGATCAAACGCACCGTGCAGGCCGCGCTGGATATTGCACGCTACACCTCACCGGATCCCTTTGCCGGCGTGGCGGATCGCGAGCTGCTGGCGTTTGACGCACCGGATCTCGATCTGTTTCACCCAACGGAGATCGACGCCGATCGCGCTATCGAACTGGCTGCGCGTGCAGAACAGGCTGCGCTGCAGGCTGACTCGCGCATCACCAACACCGAAGGCGGCAGCTTTAACAGCCACGTCGGTATTAAAGTGTTCGGCAACAGCCACGGCATGCTGCAGGGCTACTGCTCCAGCCGTCATTCGCTCTCCAGCTGCGTGATTGCGGAAGCCAACGGCGATATGGAGCGTGACTACGCCTATACCATTGGCCGGGCGATGGAGGATTTGAAGTCGCCAGAGTCGGTCGGTGAAGAGTGCGCGCGTCGCACGCTGTCACGCCTGTCGCCGCGCAAGCTGTCGACGATGAAAGCGCCGGTGCTGTTTGCCGCGGAAGTGGCCACCGGGCTGTTTGGTCACCTGGTGGGGGCCATCAGCGGCGGCAGCGTCTACCGCAAATCCACCTTCCTGCTTGACTCCCTCGGCCAGCAGATCCTGCCGGAATGGCTGACGATTGAGGAGCATCCGCACCTGCTGAAAGGGCTGGCCTCAACGCCGTTTGACAGCGAAGGCGTGCGTACCGAGCGCCGCGACATCATTAAAGATGGTGTACTGCAGAACTGGCTGATGACCAGCTACTCGGCGCGCAAGCTGGGGCTGCAGAGCACCGGCCACGCGGGTGGCATCCATAACTGGCGCATTGCCGGGCAGGGCCACAGCTTTGATGACCTGCTCAAGCAGCTCGGCACCGGGCTGGTGGTCACGGAACTGATGGGCCAGGCGGTCAGTGCGCTGACCGGCGACTACTCGCGCGGCGCATCCGGTTTCTGGGTTGAGAATGGCGTAATCCAGTATCCGGTCAGTGAAATCACCATCGCCGGTAACCTGAAAGATATGTGGCGCAATATGGTGACCATCGGCAGCGATATTGAAACCCGCAGCAATATCCAGTGTGGATCCATTCTGTTACCAGAAATGAAGATTGCCGGGCAGTAATTTAGCGATTTAGGCGTATGCTTATCAGGCGGCTGCTCAGACAGTCGCCTTTTTTTATAATTAAAAGGACTGAAGCAATGCGTAAATTAATGTTTGCAATGTTGAGTGGTTCGCTGTTGTTATCCAGTTTCGCCGTGCTGTCGCAGGATCTGGAAGGCGATATGGATATGCTGAAAGGCGGCCTGCGTACGGTGCAGAAAACCGACGATAAAGCCGAAATGATTAAAGCGCTGACCGATATGAAGGGCGCAGCTGAAAACGCTAAAACCCAGACGCCGGATAAGCTTAAGGGCCAGTCGGCAGACAGCGCGCAGATCAAAGACTATCACGCCGGGCTGGATACCCTGATTGGACAGATCGATACCAGCCTCAAGCTGGCCAATGACGGGGACCTGAAAGGCGCGAAGGAAGAAGCGAAAAAAATGGCTGAAACCCGCGACGCCAATCACAAAAAGTTCCGCTAACGCTCAGGGCCGGGAATTATCCCCGGCCCTGATTAAATCCGTCATAGGTTTTTCCTCTATTTCCTTCTGCTGGACGCTTTACTCTGCTGCTGTTTTCTCTGCCTCTGCATAAATTGCGCAAAATAGTCTTTATTTTGTGATTTAACTCTCATTTTATAATTATTGATGCACGGTCTGATGTTTTTTGCGACCTGGCTCGTACCCCATCCGTTTATTTCCGCTTGCTGGCGGAAAAAGTCGTTCTCCACAGCACCTCTGCGCAGCGGTAGCTTATAACCATTGCAAAAAGGGGGGGACGAACGTGAGTAATGGAACGGGGCCGAGTGTGGCAACAGAGCAGGATGATGAGATTCAGGCGCTGGCCGCACGGGTGATGGGGCAGATTGCCGACCTGTTTGCGGCCAGGGCAATACAGCCCAACCCGGTACAGCAGCAGATGCTTACCTCCCACGTGCGGGCGATGGCGCTGCGCTCGCTGACCGGTGAGGCGCTACCCGAAGTGGAAGCTGACCTGTTTGACGATATTTCGCCAGAATCCATGCTGCTGGCACAGCAGGTGGTCGATCTGTTCGGTAACCTGCCGAAAGAGGAAGCCTGGCTACTCTCCGTGCATTTCGAAGTCGCCAAAGAAAACCAATAGTGTGCCTGGTTTACTTGCCATTTTGGGATTGGGCAGTGCTCAAAATCCTCACGTACTACGTGTACGCTCCGGTTTTTCCGCGCTGTCCGCACCCAAACTGACTGCGCCACCGACGGCACGAGTAATCACTCTATAAATTAAAGGAATACACCATGTCTCAAATCATCGTAGTGATCGGCGATCGTTTAGGTAAAGGCCAGAAAGTGGCAGCAGGTATCGAGAAAGCGGGCGGTAAAGCCATCGTGGTTCCTGGCGTGGCAGCGGATATGAAGCTGGGCGACGTGATGAAAGCGGAAAACGCCAACTTCGGTATCTCCTTCTGCGGCAGCGGCGGCGCAGGTGCCATCACCGCACAGAACAAATATGGCTATAAAGCCAAACACGGCATGCGCTCCATCGACGAAGGCGTCACCGCCATCAACGAAGGCGCTACCGTGCTGGGCTTCGGCTTTATGGATAAAGAAGAGCTGGGCGAGCGTCTGGTGCAGGCGTGGCAGAAGAAGCACGGCTGATGAAAGAGCAATTCACCACCACGGTGAACGTCAGCGGCAAGGGCGACAGCAAAGCGAAAGCCTTTGCCGACGCCCTGAGCCGGGTGCAAAACACGGTGCTCAAGTCCACCAGCAATATCCTCCTGCGTATTGAGCCGGTGGATGTGAAGGTGCTGCGTGCCGAACTGCGCGTCAAAACGGAAAAGTTTCTGTTCTTCTTTCTGGCGCGCGAACGGCGAACCTACAGCGTTGAGCTGGCGATCACCGTCAACGTCGCGGTGGTCGACACCGACAAGGTGGATTTCACCGCGGTTAACTAAAAACGTTGGGATATAAATCCAAAGGAAAAAACTGATGTTTTTAATCATCTTATTTAAGTCGTTGATTATTGGCGGCCTGGTCGGAGTGGGCGTCGGTGCCGGGGCAGCGCGTATGTTCCACGCCCCGACCACACAGGGCATGGGCGCATTTCGCACACTGGGTGAACTGAATTCCTGTGAGGGCGACCCGGCTTCTCACTTCTCCTTCGGCCTTGGCTTCTTCTTTAACGCCTGGGCCTCCTCCGTGGCGGCAGGTTCGTTCACTCAGGACGTTGACCACCGCATCATCCCCAACTGGGGCGCGGCGGCACTGATGGTGAAAAACCGCAACGTGGCGGAAACCCTGCATAACCCGAAAAAGATGGCGATTGCCTGCGGCATCATCGGCATGATTGTGGTGGCGTTTCTCAACTCCACCGCCTCTGCCGTGCCTGCTGCGCTGCAGGTCACCGCGGTGAAAGTGCTGGTGCCTGCGGCTAACCTGCTGGTGAACACCGTGATGCCGGTGATCTTCTGGCTGGCCGCCATCGACGCCGGTAAGAAATCGGGCTTCTGGGCCACCATTTTCGGCGGCCTCGCGCAGCTGATTATGGGTAACGCCGTGCCGGGCCTGGTGCTGGGCATCCTGATCGGCAAAGGGGTGGAAGAGGCGGGCTGGAACCGCGTCACGAAGGTGATGATGATCGCCATCGTGCTGCTGTTCGTGCTGAGCGGCTTCTTCCGTGGCTTCGACATGAAGCTGTTGCAGTCCTTCCAGCTTGGCGTGCCCGGCTGGATGGAGATGATCCACAACTCCCTGAGCGGCAAATAAGAGGACAAGGGTAATGGAAGAGTCAAAAAGCGGTTTCTGGTATGCCGACTGGTCGTTCCCGATCTTTGTCGGTCTGCTCTCTGCCGGGGTGTTCGCCGGTACGCATATGTATTACGTCTACGGCCTGGGCGCGTTTAACGAGGTCGCGTTTGTTTCGATGCTGCGTTCCGGCATGGAAACTGGCGTCTACGGCGCGGTGGCGGCATTTGGTGCCAGCTTCCTGTTTGCGCGCATTATCGAAGGTTCGCTGGTCGGGATTCTCGATATTGGCGGCGCGATCCAGACCGGTATCGGCCTTGGCGTGCCGGCACTGCTGCTTGGGGCAGGCATCGTCTTCCCGGTAGCCAATTTCGCGGCCTCGCTGGTTACCGGCCTGGCGCTCGGCCTGGCGGTGGGTTACATCATTATCCTGGCGCGTAAGTTCACCATCAACAACAGCGACTCCACCTACGGGGCCGACGTGATGATGGGCGCGGGTAACGCCTCCGGCCGCTTCCTCGGGCCGTTGATTATCCTGTCGGCAATGGCCGCTTCGATCCCCATTGGCCTCGGCTCGCTGGTGGGTTCACTGCTGTTTTACCTGTGGAATAAACCGATTACCGGCGGCGCTATCCTCGGCGCCATGGTGCTGGGGGCGATCTTCCCGGTGGCGCTGTAACCAACTTGCGCGGCGGCAGGACGCCGCCGCGCTCAGGAGTCTGCAATGTATGATCTGATTATCCGCCGGGCGCGCCTCAGCGATGGCACCCTCAGCGATGTGGCGATTCGCGCGGGCAAGATTGCCGAAATCGGGCAAATCGACGGCCCGGCACAGCGCGAGTGGGACCTGCACGGGCGCTACTGGCTCAGCGCGGGCTGGATTGATTCACACGTTCACTGCTACCCCAAATCGCCGATTTATCACGATGAAGCCGACCGCATTGGCGTGGAAACCGGCGTCACCACGGTGGTGGACGCCGGCAGCACCGGCGCCGACGATATCGACGATTTCTACCAGCTGACGCGCAGCGCCAGCACCCAGGTTTACGCACTGCTCAATATCGCCCGCAGCGGCATTCTGACGCAGAACGAGTTAGCGGATATGGCGCGCATTGACGCCGCAGCGGTACAAGCCGCGCTGCAGCGCCTGCCGCAATTTATTCTCGGCCTGAAAGCGCGTATCAGCAGCAGCGTGGTAGAGCACAACGGCATTAAGCCGCTGCAGCGCGCCAAGGCGATGCAGCAGGAGAACGGCGGCCTGCCGCTGATGGTGCATATCGGCAATAATCCGCCCAACCTCGATGAAATTGCCGACCTGCTGAGCAGCGGCGACATCATCACCCACTGCTATAACGGCAAGCCGAACCGCATTCTGACGCCGCAGGGCGAGCTGCGCGCCTCGGTTAGCGCTGCGCTCAAACGCGGCGTGCGCCTCGACGTTGGCCACGGCAGCGCCAGCTTCAGCTTCGAAGTGGCGCGCGTGGCGATTGCGCAGGGCATTCTGCCGCACACCATCAGCTCCGATATCTACTGCCGCAACCGTCTGAACGGCCCGGTGTATACCCTCGCGCACGTGATGTCGAAGTTCTTCTGCATCGGCATGACGCTGCCGCAGGTGATCGACTGCGTTACCGCGCACGCCGCAGACGGCCTGCGCCTCGCCGGTAAAGGGCGCCTTGAAGTCGGCTATGACGCCGATCTGACCATTTTCGACGTGCAGCAGGAAAGTGCGCTGTTCACCGACTCAGACGGACAAACGCTGTCCGGTACAACGCAGCTGGTGCCGCTGGCCGCTGTGGTCGCCGGTCAGGCATTCGTGACTAACGAAGGGAAGAAACGTAATGACTTCAGTAAATGAGCTTTCTATTTATGAGAAATATCATCTCAAGCAGGTGATCAACGCCTCCGGCCGCATGACCATTCTCGGTGTGTCGACCCCGAGCGCGGACGTGGTGGAGACGGTGAGCTATGGCCTCAATCACTATTTTGAAATGAAAGATCTGGTCAACAAAACCGGAGCCTATATTGCCGGGCTGCTGGGTTGTGAAGCGGCGGTGGTGGTCTCCTGCGCTTCGGCCGGGATTGCGCAGTCGGTAGCGGCGGTTATCGTTAAGGATAACGACTGGCTGCTGGAAAATCTGCACGCCGCACCGCTGATGGTGCCGCACGACATCGTGCTGCCGAAGGGCCATAACGTTAACTACGGCGCGCCAGTGGGCACCATGGTGGCGCTGGGCGGCGGCAAGCTGGTGGAAGCGGGCTACGCCAACGAGTGCTCGCCGCAGCAGCTCTCCGCCGCGATCACCCCGCAGACCGCCGCAATCATGTATATCAAATCGCATCACAGCGTGCAGAAAAGCCATCTCAGCGTGGAGCAGGCCGCCGTGGTGGCGCGTGAACACGGCGTGCCGCTGATTGTGGATGCCGCCGCCGAGGAGGATTTGCAGGCTTATTACGGCTTTGGTGCTGACCTGGTGATCTACAGCGGCGCAAAAGCCATTGAAGGGCCAACCAGCGGGCTGGTGATCGGCAAAGCGCAGTACGTTGAGTGGGTGAAGCGCCAGTCGAACGGCATTGGCCGCGCGATGAAGGTCGGCAAAGAGGGGATCCTCGGCCTGACGCAGGCGATTGAAAACTATCTGCGCGTGGAGAAGACCACCGGCGCGCAGATGGTGGAGAAGATGACGCCGTTTATCGACAGCTTAAACCAGCTGGCGGGCATTCAGGCGCGCACGGTGTGGGATGCCGCCGGGCGTGATATCGCCCGCGCTGAGATCCACTTCGACGAGGCGGTGATAGGCCGCACCACCGGTGAAGTGGTGCAGGCGCTGAAAACCGGTGCCATCGCCATCTACTTCCGTGGCTACAAGGCCAACGAAGGCATTGTTGAAGTCGACGTGCGCAGCGTCTCTGCCGAACAGCTGCACACCATTTTTATCTGCATCAGAGATCTGTTAACCGGAGAAGCACGCGCATGACACTGAAACCGAAATTTTACCGCGACCGCGTCTGCCTGAATGTCCTCGCCGGTTCGAAACAGAATGCCAGCGACATCTGGCAAGCCGCAGAAGGCCACGTGCTGGTTGGCGTGCTGTCGAAGGACTACCCGGACGTGGCGAGCGCGGTAGCCGATATGCGTGATTACGCGGCGCTGATTGATAACGCGCTGTCGGTCGGCCTCGGCGCGGGCGACCCGAACCAGTCGGCGATGGTCAGCGCGATTGCCGCTGAGGTGCAGCCGCAGCACGTCAACCAGGTGTTTACCGGCGTCGCGACTTCGCGCGCGCTGCTTGGCCAGTCTGACACCGTGGTCAACGGCCTGATCTCGCCGACCGGCACGGTTGGCAAGGTGAAGATCTCCACCGGGCCGCTCAGCTCGCAGCAGGCCGACGGCATTGTGCCCGTCGCTACCGCGGTTGCGCTGCTGAAGGATATGGGCGGCAGCTCGGTAAAATACTTCCCGATGGGCGGCCTGAAGGCGATCGACGAGTTCAAAGCGGTGGCAGAAGCCTGCGCCGCGCAGGGGTTCTGGCTGGAGCCAACCGGCGGCATCGATCTCGATAACTATGAAGCGATCCTGCAGATCGCGCTGGATGCGGGCGTCAGCAGGATCATCCCACATATTTACAGCTCGATTATCGATAAACAGAGCGGGCAGACGCGGCCGCAGGATGTCGCCACGCTGCTGGCAATGACCAAAAAGTTAGTCGGTTAATACTGACCGCGCCCTGGGATTATGCCGGGGCGCGCTACTTTCCCGCAGTGAATTCCGTTAGCCTGCAACAACCCGCTAACAAGGTCGACTATCTAAAGAAGAGCGCTCCGTGAGATTCCCCAACCAACGACTGGCCCAGCTGTTTGATCTGCTACAAAACGAAACGCTGCCGCAGGACGAGCTGGCGCGGCGCTTCGACGTATCCACGCGCACCGTGCGCAGCGATATTAACGTGCTCAACGAACTGCTGGCCGAGCACGGTGCCAGCTTTGTGCTAAGCCGTGGTGCGGGCTATCGGCTGGAGATTGCCGATGCGCGCCGCTACGCTCAGCTGCAGCAGCAGTCACCTTCACATCTGCGCGTGCCGCGCACCTCTGCCGCCCGCGTGCACTATCTGCTCACCCGTTTTCTCACCTCGGCTTTTTCCCTCAAGCTGGAAGACCTGGCCGACGAATGGTTTGTCAGCCGCACCACGCTGCAAAGCGATATGGCCGAGGTGAGAGAGTGGCTGGCGCGTTATCAGCTGGCGATTGAAACCAAGCCGCGCTACGGCATGAAGCTGTTCGGCCCCGAAGTGGCGATGCGCACCTGCCTGACCGACCTGCTGTACCAGATTGCGCAGGAGGACAGCGACAGCCCGCTGCTACAGCTGGAGGCGCTTAACAGCGGGATGCTCACCACCCTGCAACCGCTGCTGCAGCAGTGCCTGTCGCGCTTTAATATCCGCCTGGCCGACGACGGCGAGTTTTATCTGCGCCTCTACTGCGCGGTGGCGGTGCGGCGCATTGGCGAGGGCTACCCGCTGACCGACTTCAGCGCGGAGGATGTCGATGATGAGGTGCGCGACGCGGCGCGCCACATCGTTAACCTGATGCGGCCGATTGTCGGCAAGGCGATCTCCCCGGCGGAAGAGGCCTACCTGCGCGTTAATATCGCCGCCCGCCGCGTGGAAGAGATTGCGCCCAGCGCCATCAGCCCGGACGACGGCGATTCGCTGGTGGATTACATCCTCGGCTACATCAACACCCACTACAACTTCAACCTGCAAAATGACCCGCAGCTGCGCGCCGACCTGCTGACGCATATCAAAACGATGATCACCCGCGTGCGCTATCAGATCCACATTCCCAATCCGCTGCTGACCAACATCAAACAGCACTATCCGATGGCCTGGGACGTGACGCTGGCGGCGGTTTCCAGCTGGGGCAAATACACCCCGTACACCATCAGCGAAAACGAGATTGGCTTCCTGGTGCTGCATATTGGCGTCGGGCTGGAGCGCCACTACAACGTGGGCTATCAGCGCCATCCGCAGATCCTGCTGGTGTGCGACACCGGTAACTCCACGGTGCGCATGATCCAGGCGATGCTACTGCGCAAATACCCGCAGATCGTGGTGAACGGCATTATTACGCTGCGCGAGTACGAGCAGCTGGCGAGCGTGGACGAGGACTTTGTTATCTCCACCGTGCGCCTTAGCGACAAGGATAAGCCGGTAGTGGTGATGTCGCCGTTCCCCACTGAGTACCAGCTGGAGCAGATCGGCAAGCTGGTGCTGCTCGATCGCACCCGCCCCTACATGCTGGAAAAGTTCTTCGATGCCAGCCATTTCCTGATCCTCGATCGGCCGCTGGACCGCAGCGCTCTGTTCCGCCAGCTGTGCGGCGAGCTGGAGCAGGAAGGGATGGTGGATGAGACGTTTTACCCGTCGGTGGAAGAGCGTGAAGCCATCGTCAGCACCATGCTCGGCGAAGGCATTGCGCTGCCGCACTCGCTGGGGCTGCTGGCAAAGAAAACCTGCGTCTATACCGTGCTGGCACCGGAGGGCATCGCGTGGGGGGATGAAACCGCATATGTGATTTTCCTGCTGGCGATCAGCAAGACGGAGTACGAAGAGGCGATGGCCATCTACGATCTGTTCGTGACGTTTATGCGCGAGCGGGCGATGACAAGGCTGCGCGACAGCGCGGATTTCGCCAGCTTCAAGGCGGTGGCAATGGATTGTTTAAGCCGGTTGTAGGGGCCGACCTTCTTTTCCGGTCGGCCCGTATTGAGGATTTGTACGGTATTACGTAGGGGCCGACCTTCTTTTCCGGTCGGCCAGTATCGAGGATTTGCACGGTATTACGTAGTGGCCGACCTTCTTTTCCGGTCGGCCAGTATTGAGGATTTGCACGGTATTACGTAGTGGCCGACCTTCTTTTCCGGTCGGCCCGTAAATCTTATTTCAAAATGGTAAACGCGGTGGTGACGTGTTTCACGCCGCTCACCCGGCTGGCGATATCCGCAGCCGCTTTCGCTTCTGCATCCGTCACCAGACCCAGCAGGAACACTTCGCCATTCTCGGTAGTGACTTTCACATTCGACGATTTCACCTGATCGCTACCCAGCAGCTGTGAGCGCACTTTGGTGGTGATCCAGGTATCTGAAGATGCCGTGCCGAAGCTGACTTTGTCGCCGGTACGGATCTCGTTATACACCTCGGTTGCGCCATCCACGCCCACGGCAATCTGTTTTGCACGCAGCGCCAGATCGGCACTCGGTGACTGCCCGGTCAGCAGCACTTTACCCTGATAAGCGGTGGCAACAATGTGCGCGCTCTGTTTGATCTGCTCATCTTTCGACAGCGCGTTCGTGACGCGCAGTTCCAGCGTGCCGTCATCAACCTGTGTACCAACGGAACGCGGGTCAGTGGCGGATTTGGTCGCCACGGCCGCACTGCCAACAACCGCCGCGACACAGCCCTGTAGCATCAACGCGGTAAGGATAACTGCACATGCAGATAATGCCTTCATTTAAGCTCCTTAAACATCCTGGTGGGGAAACAAAGTGTTATCTATTAAATCGCACAGACAATTCACGGTGAGCATATGCATTTCCTGAATTCTCGCACTGCGGTGGGAAGGAATGCGGATCTCCACATCCTGCGGACCCAGCAGACCGGCGAGCTCGCCGCCGTCGTAGCCGGTCAGGGCGATAATGGTCATATCGCGGGTGACCGCTGCCTCTACGGCTTTGACAATATCACGGCTGTTGCCGCGCGTTGAAATCGCCAGCAGGATATCGCCGGCATGGCCTAAAGCGCGCACCTGTTTGGCGTAAATCTCTTCGTGCAGGCGGTCATTACCAATGGCCGTCAGCAGCACGTTATCCGCACTCAGCGCAATGGCGGGCAGGCTTGGGCGCTCGGTCTCAAAACGGTTAATCATGCTGGCAGCAAAATGCTGGGCATTGGCGCTGGAGGTTCCATTACCACAGCTCAGTATTTTGTTGCCATTGAGCAGCGACTGTACCATGGTCATCGCCGCACGTGAGATGGCATCCGGCAGCGCTTCTGCCGCCGCGATTTGTGTTTGAATACTTTCCGTAAAACAGACTTTGATTCTTTCCAGCACGTCATTCACCTGGTCTAGTTATTCTGCTGTAAACGCATTGGGTAACCATTCCACCTGCTCGCCGGTGATCGCTACCACATCAAAACGACAGTCGGCGGTGTCAAAACTCTGCCCGCGACCGTTAAGCCACAGCGCTGCTGCACGCAGCAGCTTCAGCTGTTTACTGCGGGTGACGCTGGCCGCCGCGCCGCCAAAGCGGTCACTGCTGCGGTAGCGCACCTCGACAAATACCCACGTTTTGCCATCGCGCATGATCAGGTCAATTTCGCCTGACCGGTAGCGCACGTTAGCGGCGACAAAACGCAGGCCTGACGTTTCCAGCAGGCGGCGAGCCTGACGTTCACGGCTCGCCCCTTGCTGCTGCCGGCTTAGTTGGCCGGAACGATCTGTCCCTGACGATACTGGCTCCATACTAACTTCCTGTTAATCACGCAGTCCTGATCCGCGCTCAGACTGCCGGTGTCGCCCTTAACCTGGAAGCCCGGCAGCGTGCGCATTTCGTTAAAGTGGTTCGCCAGTGTCCAGGCATCAATGCCCATCGCGTAGAGGCGCACCAGCGAGTAGTCGTTGTTAAACATCTTCGCCGCCTGCTGCATCAGCGCCGGGTTGGCACCGGAGAGCAGCGGAGCATCGCTGAACTGCAGGCCATCCACTTCCAGACGGTAGTCCGGGCCGCCGCCTGCCTGATAGCTGCGCGAGCTGGCATACAGGCCCACATTATCACGGCTGCTGACGCGCATGGAGATCATCGGCTTAATCAGTGCCAGTTCATCCTGCGTGGCGACGATATACACCGAGTCAACGCTGCCGCCGCTGGTGGTGGCCGCCGTCGGTTCAGCGACCGGGGCCGGGATCGTCAGGCCGCCAATGGTAACGCCCGCGGGCTGTTCAGGCTGCACGTTAACCGGCGTACCGCTCAGACGGATACCGGCACCGCTGTTGATCCCCTGCTTCAGCTCTGCGGTCGAACCGAACTGCTGCTGCAGCACGGTGCCGCCGCCAAGCTTCTGCCACTCAGCGGCAAAGGCTTTATTCACGCGGTCGCCGAGTGAGCTGCGCGGCACCAGCAGCAGCGGTGCACGTTTGCCCTGGTCCCACATATGATGCGCGGCATCACGGGCTTCGTCTTCAGGAGAAAGCGCAAAGTAGCAAATATTCGGATGGTTCTGGATGGTTTCCGGCTCGTTAAGCGCCAGAACGTTGAGGGTCGTCTGGCTGGCTGCCAGCTTTTCGACGTTGCTTTTCAGCAGCGGGCCGACCACCAGCGTAGCGCCGTCTTTTTGTGCCTGCGCCAGCACCTGCTCAATCGGCTGGCTGCTGGTGTCATAGACCTGTACCTGCGCGCTGGACGGCGGCGCGGTTTCGACGCTGTTAGCTGGCGCGGACTGCGGCTGCACCTGCTGTGGCTGCGCAGCGGCGGCATCGGTTGGCGCAGCAGAAGGGCTGACTACGGCGTTAGGATCGGCCGGGGTTACGGCATCCGCAGCGGCAGCCTGTGGCGCTTCAACCGGTGCCGCAGGGGCGGAACCCTGTGCCAGCACGCCGTTTTTCGCGTCGTTAAAGCCTTTCTGAATGGCGTTAGCAAACACCTGCGCCTGGCCGCTCAGCGGCAGCAGCAGCGCGATTTTGCCGGTGGAAGCGGGCTGGAAGTTCTGCACCTGGCTGAGCGCGGTCGGCAGCATTTTCGCCGCCGGGTTATTCGGATAGCGCGTCTGCCAGTCGCGGATCCCGGCTTTCAGCATATCCGGGTCGTTGCTGTTGGCCCGGTAAACGCCGGAGAGATCCAACCAGCCCTGCAGTACGTTTTCATCCGCGTTGATGTTCAGGCTGTTGAGCTGCTCAGGCGTCATCTGACTCAGCGCCTGCCAGGTGGCATCAATATTCTTCTGCTTGTCTGCCGGGTTGCTCAGCAGCGGCTCCTGGGCAATATAGGCGCGCAGCACTTCCAGCGACGGGCGACCCTGGCTGGCGGCGATCAGCAGCTGGTAGTAGCGGGCCTGCTGATCTTTCGACAGACTGCCGATATCAATCTGCTTCAGCTGGTCAGCGGCGGCGGGCAGATTCTGCTGCATCACGCTGAGCTGAGCCTGCAGCAGCTGGCGCTCCTGCTGCTGGGTGGCGTCCAGGTTCTGCGGCAGCTGGGAGAACTGATCGCTCGCCTGCGGCACCTTGCCTTCGTTCAACAGCGCTCTGATTGCGAGTAATTGCCAGCCAACCTTGTTATCATCTGCGCTTTGCTGCATCTGCTGCAGGTAATAGTCAGAGGTGCCAGTTGCGGCTCCCTGCACATTCGCCTCGGGCGTTTTTGGAGCCTGGCCGGTACATCCGGCAAAAATCAGGGCGGCCAGCAGAAGCGGTACCGTGCGTAGCGCTTTGCGCTGAAGAACTTTCGAAGGAAGCATACTGTATCCAGTGATGTTTTTTTCAAGATGCTCAATATTAAATCGGCAATTCGGATGAAACAATGAAACAACACGATCGGGCAGATATTTCTGCCAGCACGCTCTATATCGTTCCCACACCCATCGGTAATCTGGGCGATATCACCCAGCGGGCACTGAAGGTGCTGGCGAGCGTCGATCTGATCGCAGCGGAAGATACACGTCATACCGGACTGTTGCTACAACATTTCGCCATCAATGCGCGCCTGTTCGCACTGCATGACCATAATGAACAGCAGAAAGCGGAAGTGCTGCTGGCGAAGCTGCGCGAAGGGCAGAGCGTGGCACTGGTTTCTGATGCCGGTACGCCGCTGATCAACGATCCCGGCTATCACCTGGTGCGCCTGTGCCGTGAAGCGGGCATTCGCGTGGTGCCGCTGCCGGGCGCCTGTGCCGCGATTGCCGCGCTGAGCGCCGCGGGCCTGCCGTCGGATCGTTTCTGTTACGAAGGGTTTCTGCCGGCGAAAAGCAAAGGCCGCTGCGATACGCTGCGCGCGCTGGAGCAGGAGCCGCGCACCCTTATCTTCTATGAATCCACCCACCGCCTGCTCGACAGCCTGCAGGATATGGTGACGGTACTGGGTCCCGAGCGCTATGTGGTGCTGGCGCGTGAAATCACCAAAACCTGGGAGTCGATCCACGGTGCGCCGGTGGGGGAGCTGCTGGCCTGGGTGCAGGAAGAAGAGAACCGCCGTAAAGGTGAGATGGTGCTGATCGTTGAGGGCTACCACCAGGCGGAAGAAGAGGCGCTGCCGCCGGAAGCGCTGCGTACCCTGGCGCTGTTGCAGGGCGAGCTGCCGCTGAAGAAAGCCGCCGCACTGACCGCCGAGATCCACGGCGTGAAGAAAAATGCGCTGTATAAGTATGCGCTGGAGCAGCAGGGGTAACGATGTTTTCAGGCTAGCTTAGGGGCGAGGCACGCCTCGCCCGTCTCCTCATTTCGCACTGGCCTCCACTACCAGCGTCTCCAGCGGTTGCAGGGTGATAACCACCGCTTTGTGGTAATCTGCGGGTAGCGAAGCATTACGGCCATATACTGCGTTTAGCGTAAAGCGAGTGTTCTGGCCATCCGGAACTTCGAAGCTCTTCATCAGGTCTAGATAAAAATCCTGTGGTTTATCTGAGGGATTACGCAGGGCAAAAATTGACTTCTGCTGGCTCCACGACGCCCAGCCGTAAATCTCCAGCAGGGTTGGGTCGCCGCCAATCCAGTGAGTATCGACCAACACATTGCTGTTTGCCCGAGACCAATTTGCTGCCTGCGCCAGCGTATCCCACTTGCTGTCATTGAGCATTGACGGGGTGATATACATCTCCTGCAACTGTGTACCGGTGGCAAAGTAGCTCCATGTCTGGTCAGCAAAGTCGCTATCACTCTGCACTTTTTCCAGCCCGAAGTAGGCGTGTTCTGCACTGACAATGCCGTGATACATCAGCGAGTTCAGTGGAAACAGCGGGCCTTTTCGCACAATCGAACGGTAGGTTTCCGCGTCACGATAGGTGATCCACTGCTGCACTGGCGACCCTTTACCGTAGACGTTGATATCATCTCCCTGGCGCCAGATGGCGTCGGCATAGAACAGCCAGGACGGGCTGGCATCGGTGCCGGTGGTCAGATTAATAAACAGATTTTTATTCGCCGCGCGCATGTTCTTAATTAGCTCAATGGATGCATCAAAGTCTGAGGCATACTGGCTGCCCTTAAGCCAGGTGTTGGCGTTGCCCATACCGTCGAGCTTGAACGAGGAGATGTGCTCATTTTTGATAAGAGAGAGCACCTGCTGATTAAAGTTACGGAAATAGTTCGGGCCGGAGAGCGCGAACTTGCCGTCCACCGTTTCGAAACCGTTCTCCTTTGCATGTGACACGCGAATATCGCGCGGTTTGTGATAGCCGCCCCACGGCGAAAGCCACAGGCCGACGGAGGTGTGCAGGCTGTCTGCTTTCGCTTTGACCGTGGCGAACCCGTTGCTGAATGCCGGGCCGAACAGCCACTTGCCGCTGCGATCATCCCAGCCATCATCCAGCAGAAATCCGTCCAGCTTCACGCCGCGCTTTTTCACCAGCTCATTCGCATAAGTGTTCATGCGGTCGAGCACCTCTTGTTCCGTGTAGGTGGTGAAGAATCCGATATCCATCCAGCTGTTGTAATGCAGATAAGGTTGGTACGGGCGCGGGCGCAGTTGGTTAATAAACAGATTCACACTGCGGCGCAGTTGGTCCGGGCTGGTGAAGGTGCCGAACCAGGTGGTGTAAGCCAGCGGTGCTTCCGGTTTAACCGGCGTTTTTAGCGCGATGTTCAAATTGGTGGTGGTTTCGTAGGCGTAAGTATTGACGATCGGCTTGTCCGGCAGCATGTAGAAGCTGTCTGCTATAATAGGCGAGCTGTTTATGGCTCCGTCAACGAACGGGGCCTGTGCCTGGCCTTTGGTAGGGAAGAAGGTCATTTTTGCCAGCTCGCGCGGCTGGCCATTGGCGCGGAGGGTATAGTCAATGCTGAGGTATTTTCCCTTTACGCTGTTCAGGATCACACTAACGGAAAAATCACTGCGCTGATAATCAAGCCGTATCGCCTCCGCTGTACTTACTACTTTATTCAGCCGGAAGTCAGCGGTATGCAGCACGCTTTCATCGGGTAACGTGAGAAAAAATAGCTCGCTGGGGGCAAGTTTATGCTGCGAATGTCTATCTGTTATCACCACGGCAGAGTCGCGGTCATTGAACGACAGCGCGATATTTTCATTGGCTAACTGATAGTCAGCGGCAAACGCGCCGTTGCTTATCAGCAATAACAGACAACTTTGCGTCACAGTTTTCATCAGATGTCCTTGTTATCCGGCAATCGCTTCGGGGATCAGTTTACCCGTGGAGCCGCAGACGCTAATTTTGCTGCGCACGACTGCTTTCATTGCTTCCATACCCACGCGCATGTAATAGCGCGGGTCGTTGCCCTGCGGATTGTCGGCAAACCACGTTTTAACCGCATCTGAAAAGGCAATTTTCAGCTCGGTGGCAACGTTCACTTTGCATACCCCCAGCTGAATGGTGCGCCGTACATCGTCGTCCGGCACGTCGCTGGCGCCGTGCAATACCAGCGGGATATCGACCACGGCGCGGATCTCTGCCAGGCGCTGAAAATCAATCTTCGGTCGTTTAACGTACAGCCCGTGTGCTGTGCCAATCGCAACGGCCAGGCTGTCGATACCGGTGAGGGTGACGAAGCGCTGCGCTTCCTGCGTATCGGTCAGAAATGCGTTCTCCTCATTAACGCTCATATCATCCTCAACGCCGCCCAGCCGCCCTAATTCCGCTTCGACGCTACAATCGTGGCGGTGGCAGAAATCCACCACGGATTTCACCAGCTGTACGTTTTCATCGAGCGGGAAGTGGCTGCCGTCAATCATCGCACTGCGCACCCCTGCATGGACCTTACGGCTGATGTCCGCTAGCGTTTCGTGATGATCGAGATGCAGCGCCAGCGGCATGCGATAGCTGGTGGAGTAGGCATCACACAGAGCGTAAATTTCGGCAAAGGCAATATGGTTAAAAGTGCCCGGTGTCCCGGCGAGGATCACCGGGGAGTCCATTTCCCGGCAGACCTCCAGAATCGCCTGGATGGTTTCTGCGTTATGAATGTTGAACGCCGGGACCGCATAGCCTCGGTTCTGCGCATCCTGCAATAGATACTTGGTGGAAATAATGCTCATAAGCTAATCCTCTCAGCTAATCCAGGGATGAATCACCACACCCTGTACCACGCGGTTTACGGTCCCGCTGGCGGAAGGGCTGTCCGGGGTAATTCCAGCGTTAAGAGATTCGTTGAGGGCAAAAATCTGCGCGTACAGCAGGAAGCAGAATGCCTGCTCAACATCGAGAAATTCGCGGTTTGCTGGCAGCAAAATATGTGGGCCAGCTTCTACTTCCGTGCTGCTTTCAGCCGCGATAGCCACCACCCGACGTGCCTGGCGGTCGCGGTGTAGTTCGGCCAATAAATCGAGGTCATACTGGCGGGTGTACGGGTGACTGGAAACCATCACTACTACCAGCGTTTCTGCATTGACCAGCGATTTTGGCCCGTGACGGAAACCTGCTGGCGTATCCCAGAACGCCGCCAGTTTGCCCGCTGTCAGCTCCAGGACCTTCAGCGCGGATTCACGCGCGATGCCCTGTAATCCCCCGCTACCGAGGTAAACAACGCGCTCGAAAGGCTGGTCGCCAAACACGCCAGCGCTGAAATCACCCTGCTCAGCAATAATCTGCTCGGCGCGATCGGCAACGGCACGGAAGGTATCGCTGTTGATGATCTGTGGTGCAAACACCGACAGACAGCTGACCATCATACTGGTGATGCTGCTGGTCATGGCGAAGCCGCGATCGTGAGTTTCGGCAGGCATCAGCAGCGCGAATGCACGCTCGTTAGCACAAGCAGCCTGATACAGGCTGCCAGCTTCATTGCAGGTAATCGCCAGGTGGTGGCAGTTTTGCCGCTGCTGATTAGCCAGCTCGACCGCAGCCACGCTTTCCGGGCTGTTGCCGGAGCGGCCAAAGGACACCAGTAACGTTGGTTCCTCCGGTAGCAGATAGTCCATCGGGTTAGTGACAAGGTCGGTTGTGGCAATCGCCTGCACATTTTTTCCACAGTGGTGCGCCAGAAAAGGCGCAATGCTGTCACCGATGAAAGCGGAGCTGCCCGCGCCGGTGAGAATAATTTTCAGGTCAGGCTGTCTGAGCAGCGGGGCAAGAAAGGCATCAACCTGCCCGCGCAGGCGATCGAGGTTGTGCAGCGCCCGCAGCCAGCTGGAGGGTTGCTGGCGGATCTCTTCTTCCGTCCAGCTGTGGGATAAATTATCAGGTTTCATAACAGCGTCCTTATCATAGTGATGTCAGTAAATTGCCAGAGTAGCGGCAGGCTCATATCCCTTCTTCCACGATGCCGCTGATGCGATGACGTGCCAGCTCGTCGACCAGGCTGGTTAACCCCCGGTGGCCGCATTCAAGTGCCAGCTGACGAAACTCATCGCTTTTCAGACCGTCGCGTTCGAGCACCATTTCCAGCAGTAATTGCAGATTGATCCCGGTGATGACTTCGCACTCCGGTTGCCGTAGTGCCAGGGTGGAAGCGACGCGAAACGGCGTGCCGCCCAGTAGGTCGGTGAGGAATACCACTCCCTGATGCAGATCCAGCTGTTGCAGCGCGGCTTCAAACTGACGGGTGAGCAGGGCGGTGGAGGAGCTTTCCGGAAAATCGATGGCAATAAATTGCGGTTGTGTGCCGAGGATCTGCTGCATCGCTTGTTCCAGCCCGCTAGCAAAACCGCCGTGGCCGCTGAGAATAATGTTCAACATGTTCTGCTCCTCAGTTACAAGAAATGGGCAAACTTTCCGACGATGCCCAGCATCACGGTGAGGCAGATAAGGCGCAGCGGGCTCCAGCCACGGCGCACCAGCGCGTACATCGTCAGGGTGTAAACCAGCGGCAAAAAGGCGGGCATCAGTTTGTCGATAACCTCGCTTTGCAGCTTCACCAGCGCATTCCCGGCGCTGATTTCAAGCGTGGTGGACAGGCGAACGTAGGTGGCGACCAGCGCACCAATCACGGTCATACCGACGATCGAGGCGGCATGGCTGACTTTGCGGGTATTGGCTTTGATCAGCGGAATGGCGGCGACGCCCATACGCCAGGCATAGTGCGCCAGACCAAAGCGTAGGCTGAGATGCACCACGTTAAACATCAACAGGAACAACAACGCGCCGAGGATTGAACCCTGCAATGCCAGGCTGGCTCCAATGCCGCCGCAGATTGGCAGCAGCGTCAGCCAGAACATTGCATCGCCGATGCCGCCGAGCGGTGCACCGACGGCGATTTTAGTGCTTTGAATGCTGTTAACGTCCTGTTTGGAACGCTCCATCGCCAGCACAATGCCAATAACAAAAGTGACCAGGAACGGGTGGGTGTTGAAAAAGCCCATATGGCCTTTCATTGCCCGCGCCAGATCGCGCGGGTTACGGTGGATTTTTTTCAGCGCCGGTAACAGGCCATATAGCCAGCCGCAGGCCTGCATGCGCTCATAGTTAAATGAGGCTTGTAACAGCATTGAGCGCCATGCCACGCGGTTAATATCCTGCCGGGTCAGCTCTGCGCCAACGCTGCTGTCTTCGTAACAATTTTCATCGTCGTGGATGAGAGGCGCTGAGGTCTGGTCGGCTGCCAGAGCCTGAGTATCAGATACCATCATTGAATTCCTCCTGCTGAGAACGTTCTGCCGCTGCGGGCGGGTCTTTACGCATTAACTCAATCAGCGCCAGTGCCAGCGCTGCTGCGGCAATCGCCAGCACTGGAAGCTTGAGCCAGGCAGCGCAGACAAAACCGATAATAAAGTAGGGGATGTAGATGTTTTTCATCATGATTTTAAGTAACACGGCAAAGCCAACGGCGGGCATGATGCCACCGGCGATGCCCAGCCCGTCGATCAGCCGGGTCGGCAGCACGGCAATTGCGCTTTTTGCGTGCTCGGCACCAAACCAGACAGGCAGGAAAGCACAGAGAAAATAGAAGGTGCCGAGTGCCAGCAACGCCAGGTAGTTGATGCGCTCAATGCCACGGGTGTCAGCCTGCTCCGCCATGCGATCGGCTCTGGACATCACGCCGGACATCACCGAGAACAGGAAGGTAATTCCCATCTGTACCGCCACGGCAAACGGGACCGCCACGCCAACTGCCACCTCGGGTTTCACGCCAGTGGTAATGGCGAACGTAGTGCCGACGATAGTGCCAATAATCACATTCGGCGGCTGTGCACCCGCCAACGGGGCCAGGCCCATCCATACCAGCTCCAGCGTGCCCCCGGTGAGGATGCCGGTGTGTAGATCGCCGAGGATCAGGCCAACCAGCGGCCCGAGCACCACCGGGCGGTGCATGTGGGTTAGGCCATTGAACATATCCAGTCCAGCGATAAAAGCCAGAACGCCCAACGCCAACGCTTGTAATAAGCTGATTTCCATTATTTTTCCTCAGATTAGTGAGTAGAGATCCTGCGCTGGCTCGGTGGGCACACCCTGGACATAACAGGCCACCCCTTGTTGCTCCAGCGCGTGAAAGGCGGCGATATCCTGGGCGTCAACCGAGACGGTTTTTGCTATCTGATTTTTACCGAGGCTGTAGTGCATATTGCCAACATTGATGCGTTTTACCGGCACGTTACCCTTTACCAGGGTGAGAAAGTCACGGGGGGTTTTGCACACCAGCAGGATTTTTTGGCGCTCAGCGGCGCGGTGAATGTTGTCGATCACCTTTTGCAGTGACCAGAATCTGACTGCAATGCCTTCGGCCAGCACCATCTCCATCAGGTTTTGCTGCACGCTGTCTGTGGCTACCTCATCGTTGGCGACCAGCACCAGATTCGCCCCGGCAAACCCAACCCACTGCACCCCAACTTGGCCGTGGATTAGGCGTTCATCAATACGGCTCAATACAATGTTTGGCATATTTTTCCCTCTTAACATTGTTTTAAACGGACGTCTGCACTTTCTGACATGCGGCGTGGTATTGGCGCAGTACGTCCTGGATATGATCGATGATCAGTTCATGCGCGGTGGCTGCCAACTGACCGGCGCGAATTCTGGCGTACTGAATCGGCAGGTACTGACTGATCAGTGGTAGCGGGATAACTTCATCTCCCAGGTTGTGCATCAGCCGGGCATAGGCTTCATCAATCTGTCGATCGGGCCAGTAGTAGCGCACGCGGTCAGAGAAGCTATAGCCACGCGCCAGACGTAGGGCGGCACCGTCACCGTGATAGTGTTGTTGCCAGTGTTCGGGATGCTCGAGCATCACGTTTTCCAGCACCTGGCGCAGGCCGGAACACTGATAAACCGGGCGAGTTTCCCGTTCTATAGCCGCCAGTGAAAACAGCGCTTCACGCAGGGCAAACGTCAGCGCCGGGCCGACTTTCAGAATGGAAAAATGATGGCGCACCAGATGCTGCAAAGCCTGGGGGGTCTGGTAGTCAGTGGAGTGGGCCTCAAACACCATGGTGTCCGATGCGGCAATAACCTCGCTGAGCGCCAGCGATTTTTCAGGCTGATAATCAATAACCTGAGTGTGGTCGAACTCGACGCCCGGCTGAACCACCAGACCGATGATGCGCGGCCACAGGTCGCTCAACCCCATCTGCTCAAAGGCATGGCGATGCGCTTCCAGCGTGGCTTTGGCCGCCTGTGGCGTGGTGACAGCTAAATCATTCAGCTGTTCGTGCGCGCCGCCGGGGACGGGCACTTCAGTCCCGATTACGTAAACCAGATCGTCTGCTACGTCCTGCTCGCGGGCGGTTTGTTCAGCAATGCGCGCCAGCCGCGCTGCTCGCCCGGCAACAATCTCATCGGTTAATGGTCGTGGATCATCGGCACAGGACATACTGCAATCCAGATGGATCTTGTTAAAACCGGCTGCGACATAACTGCGGATCAGTTCATCAGCGTGATCCATCGCCTGCACGGCAGGCTTGTCCTGCCAGCGGTTCGGACCCAGGTGATCGCCGCCGAGGATCAGCGAGTTTCGGGGGAAGTGGTGCTGGTCGGCCAGCCGCTGCACAAAACTGCGGAAGTCGGCTGGGGTCATGCCGGTATAGCCGCCATATTGATCCACCTGGTTAGAGGTCGCCTCAATCAGCAGGAAGGCTTTGGCGTCTCTGGCGTGACGCATGGCCGCTTCTAACACCAGTGGGTGTGCGGAACAGACGGCAAAGATGCCGCAGGTGGGGTCCTGTTTGTGCTTAGCGACAAACATGATGAGATGATTCATTTTTACTCCCTGTCGATAGACTTTTTACCTTTCGATTGCTTTCAGACACTAGATTAATTGAAAATAAAAAGGAAACGAAGATTTTTAAAGTGAGATCTGTTTCGCAAAAGAAATTAAATGAAAGCTGTTTTGTGGTGAATAATAACGTTTAAGGTTAAAACTTGCTTTTCCTTTAAAAAAATACCTTAATGAAAAAAAAGAAATGAAGTGAAGGGTTACGAAAAAGGAGTATCAATGAGCAGTATTGACCCTATGACGGATAAGCGCGTCATCACTACCAGTGAAAGACGTGAGCAAATCATCCAAAGGCTGCGGCTGCAGGGAAGCGTCCAGGTTAATGATTTATCTGTCTTATATGGAGTTTCAACAGTGACGATCCGTAACGATCTGGCTTTTCTTGAAAAGCAGGGCATCGCTATCCGTGCTTATGGTGGTGCGCTGGTCTGTGACCCGGCGAACCCGGTTGCGGAGCCTTCACTGCAGGATAAGAGTGCGTTAAATACCGCGTTAAAATGCGCCATTGCCCGCGCCGCCGTTGAGCTAATCAAACCCGGACATCGGGTGATCCTTGACTCGGGCACCACGACTTACGAAATTGCGCGCCTGATGCACCAGCACCAGCAGGTGATTGCGATGACTAACGGTATTAACGTGGCCAATGCGCTACTGGCAGCTGAAGGTGTTGAGCTCCTGATGACGGGCGGGCATCTACGCAGGCAGTCGCTCTCTTTTTATGGCGAGCAGGCCGACCAGTCATTGCAAAATTATCATTTCGATATGCTGTTCCTCGGTGTGGACGCTATCGATCTGGAACGCGGAGTCAGTACCCATAATGAAGATGAAGCGCGTATCAATCGCCGCATGTGTGAGGTAGCAGAGCGCATTATCGTGGTGACCGACTCCAGCAAGTTTAATCGTTCCAGCCTGCATAAAATCATTGAAACCCAGCGTATTGACATGGTGATCACCGATACAGGCATTCCGACGCAGTCCCTGCTAGGACTGCGTAAAGGGGGCATTGAGGTGGTGCTGGTTGGCGAATAGTCATATCACTCGCCAGCCTGACGTGACAACCTGGTGAAAACCCTATACACTGCGCGCCGAAGCTGACCAGACAGTCGCCGCTTTGTTGCCGTCCTCCTTCGGGGGAGACAGACAGAGGGGAGGAAAGTCCGGGCTCCATAGGGCAGGGTGCCAGGTAACGCCTGGGGGGCGCAAGCCCACGACCAGTGCAACAGAGAGCAAACCGCCGATGGCCCACGCAAGTGGGATCAGGTAAGGGTGAAAGGGTGCGGTAAGAGCGCACCGCGCGGCTGGCAACAGTTCGTGGCACGGTAAACTCCACCCGGAGCAAGGCCAAATAGGGGTTCACCAGGTACGGCCCGTACTGAACCCGGGTAGGCTGCTTGAGCCAGTGAGCGATTGCTGGCCTAGATGAATGACTGTCCACGACAGAACCCGGCTTACCGGTCAGCTTCGAACTCATTCAATGAAAAACCCCGCTTCGGTGGGTTTTTTTGTTTTTATGCTTTTGACCCCGTAGGGTCGAGGCCTGCCTCGACCGGGT
>NZ_JASCAQ010000056.1:0-75784 GCF_029967685.1 Erwinia sp. V90_4
ATCCTGCAATCCTGCAATCCTGCAATCCTGCAATCCTGCAATCCTGCAATCCTGCCTGAGTATTAGCCGTTCTGCCAAATGACTAGACCTGATGACTGGCCGCAAGTCTTTCAACCGTAGCCAGACCGATTTCGCCGTTACCGCCAATGACAACAGCTATCGGTCGGGGAATAGAAATAGGAGTCACGATTATCTGCGGTTGCTGGGATAACCGACGGTATCATTGCTCCAGTCGGCCGTTTAACGATGATATTGTGTTTTCCATTCTCGCAGCCTGGGAATCGGCTTTATAAAGGAGTGGTAGTAAACGCCGCTTTGAGCGCATCGATAGCACAACGTATCCGCCGAGGCATGACAGACGTTTTCAGCCACACGGCATAAATGGGCAAACTGCTGCAGCGTGTCCCCGGTAAAACTTCAACCAGCCTTCCACGTTCAATGTCCTGGTTCACCAGCCAGCGTGGCAGTTGCGCAATACCATAACCCTCCAGCGTTGACGCGTAGACGGCACTCATCGTGCTAAAGCGTAGTCGTCCATTCGGCTGCCAGTAAATCATTTCTTCCTGCGCATTTTTAATCAACCAAGGTTGAGAGCGCCCCTGCTCCAGCAGCGTGAGGTGAGGAAAGTCGGTCAGATCATCAGGACGATGAAGAACATCGCCTTCAGATAGCAAAGCAGGGGAGGCACAAAGCAGTAGCGCCTGATGCCCTAGCAGATGAGCGGTGAGATCGACATGGTGCCCCGGAGCGCCGATACGGATTGCCAGATCGATACCATCGGCGGCCAGGTCTACTCGCTGTGTGGACAGCCTCAGGTCCAGACCAAGCCCCTGCCAGCGTCGCGTCAACGGCAGTAAAACCGGCAATACCCATTTTTCACCCAGCAGAGGAGGAGCTGCAATTCGTAGCTGACCTGAAGGGGCGTTGACATGTGCCATCAGACGGTTTTCTGCGGCATCGAGGCTGGCGAGTATCTGCAGACAGTCCTGATAAAACACTTCACCTTCACGGGTGAGCGAAAGAGAGCGGGTGGTGCGCTGAAACAATTTTACCTGCAGACGAGCTTCCAGACGGGCAACGGCTTTCCCAACCGTCGAGCGGGATAGACCCAGTTGGTAAGCTGCCTGGCTGAACCCTCCCGCCTGAGCGGCCTGTACAAAAGCGCGGATGCTGTTAAGCCGGTCAGCATTAATCATGGAAAACAACTCTTAGATTGGCGATTTGGATTCTTCAGTATGGTGAAAAATCAGCGTAACTGAAGAATAAATATCGTGGCAGGCTAATGTTTTCCCTCCAGGAATGCTGCATGACAACTTCTTTCACTCTTTCCCGCACTCAGTTAATCAGGCTGCAAAGCGGGATATGCCTGGCCAGCTTCCTTGGCTGCCTGGATTTCACCATCGTGAATACCGCGTTGCCAGCGCTGCAGCGCTACTTCAGTCGCGACGTGGTTGCCATGCAGTGGTCGATGACGCTATTTGTGATGGCGCTGTGCTGCTGCATGGTAATGTCAGCCCGTCTGGCTGAGCGCTTTGGCGCTAAGCATGTACTGTTCGGCGGTATGTTGCTGTTTGGCGTCGCCTCGTTGGGAGCGGGGCTGGCGGTCAATCTGACAGTGATGAACTTCTGCCGTTTGTTACAGGGAACAGGGTGTGCAGTGCTGTATACCGTCAGCGCGAGCATACTGGTCAGTGTTATGCCGTCTGCAGGGCGGGGCAGGGCGCTGGGCATGCTGTTTGCTGCTAATGGTTTAGGATTGGCTCTGGGGCCGATAGCCGGAGGTATTCTGGTCAGCTGGTTAGGCTGGCGATCGGTTTTTTTGATCAATGTGCCGCTAATGCTGGTCAGTTTTATATGCTGCATGGGCGCCATCCCGACGTCCTCAAGGAATGTGCAGGTCCGACTCGATATTTCAGGCTGGTTAATGATGAATGCCGGGCTGATACCGCTGCTGATCTGGGCCAGTCAGGTGGCGCGTTGGGGGCTACTGAGTGTAAATTCACTCCTGTTGTTGATGTTGTCGCTGCTGTTTCTGCGGGTTTTCCTCACCGTAGAAAAGCGCACGATCCAGCCGCTAATTGATTTGCGTATGCTGCGCAATAAGGACTTTGCGGCTGCCTGCATGTTATCGGTGCTGCTGGCCATCTTTTATTGCAGCGCATTCATGCTGATCCCACTCAGGCTGGTTGCAGTCTTTCAACCCAGTGATGCCCTGATCGGCCTGATGCTGCTGCCGGTGACGCTGGTGATGGCGGTGGTTTCACCGATTGCAGGCCACGCTGCCGACCGCTTCACTCCCTGGCCTGTGATGGCGGCAGGATTCATCGCGCTGTCACTGTCAGCGTTGCTACAGAGCTTTGGCAATATTCCTATAACTACCGTTTTCGCTGCATTTATACTGATGGGGGCCGGATGGGGTGCGATCCTCGGGCCTTCGGTTAATGCGGCGCTTGGCGCTTTGCCTGCGTCAAGGCATGCGCAGGGGATTGGGATTTCCTGGACGCTGCATAATCTCGGCGGCGCACTTGGGTTGGCCATTGCTGCACAAATCTATCAGGCAGGCGGTGCCGAAGGCGGTTTTCAGCGGGTTATGATAGGACTTGCCGCGGGATCGTTGCTTGCCGTAGTGGTGGCACTTAGGGCGGCAAAGCGCGCCAGCACACAGCGGCTGGCGCAGAGCGATGATTAGCCGCTGATGGTTTTCGCCGCAAACTTTTTGCGTAGCTTCTGCAGCTTCGGTGGGATCACTGCCAGGCAGTAACGGTTTTCCTGACCTTCACCCGCCCAGTAATCCTGGTGGTAATCTTCTGCCGGCCACCATTTCGCATCGGTTTCGATGGTGGTCACAACCGGATCGGCGTGTTCAGTCTGCGCGCGCGCAATCGCCGCTTTCGCTTCAGCAAGCTGTGCAGCATCTGCCGGGAACAGCGCTGAGCGGTACTGCGTCCCGATATCATTACCCTGGCGGTTCAGCTGGGTGGGATCGTGAGTGGCAAAGCTGATATCCAGCAGGTCGCCATAGCTGACTTTGTCAGGGTTGAAGCCAATACGGATAGCTTCAGCGTGGCCGGTGTCCCCATTGCAAACCTGCTTGTAGGTTGGGTTTTCGGTGTGGCCGCCGATGTAGCCGCTCTCGACCGATTCCACGCCGTGAATCTGTTTGAAGACTGCTTCAGTGCACCAGAAGCAGCCTCCGCCAATAGTTGCGTATTCTGTCGCCATGTTTAACTCCTTCAGGGGTTTCCCTGCATATTGGCTATTGATATGGGATTAACCTTAGCTTTTTGCAACGGCAGGTCAATGCGTTTTTAGCCTTTACCCGCCAGCCGCTGATATTTTGCCATTGTTTCGCGTCAGTTCGCCAAGCGGAAGATCGTTCATAAAGCAGTAAAGTCGCTGAACGGTCATTACCAGGTTCCCTCATCCTGCTTGCGAGTGTTTTCCAGCGGGCTGATATCCAACTGTAAATCCAGCGCAGCGCAGGCGCGCAGCAGCGTCTCAATTTGGCAGATACGGTTTTTCTGAGAAAAGATAGTGCGAATTATCATTCTGCTTAGTTTATTTCGGAATGGCGTATAACCGTTGGATATTGGCCCCTCAACTGCGAACAAAAGAAAATAACCGTAATTTATAACGTATTGATTTATGTCAATACCTTATCAAAAAAGGTGTCTTTTGAACATTTCGCTTACTGCACGGCTGGCAGAAACGCTATCCAGCATCAATCCTGGCGCGACTGAGCGGCATAATGCCCGTGCTGGCGTCATGGATTACTTCGCCTGTCTGTTTCCTGTACTGCACGGAAGCGTACTGGACAGCGGCCTGGACGCAATATTTCGCGTATTCCCGGCTGAACATTCGCTGGAAAACCTGGCGCTGCAGCTCGGCTATCTCAGTCATTCTCTGGATTTCGATGATTATCACGCTAATTTCCGCGGCCACCCCACTACTGTGGTGCTCTCCTCACTGCTGGCGCTGAGTACTACGCGTAAAGCGCAAAGCGTGGAGGATTTCCTCGATGCTTATGTTGTCGGGGTAGAACTGGCAGGCCGGTTAGGGAAAGCCATCGGCACGCGCCACTATTCGGCCGGATTCCACAGCACTGCCACGCTTGGAACCCTTGCTGCCACTGGCGCAGCCTGCCGGTTATTGCAGCTCAGTAACGCCGAAACGCAGGTGGCCATCGGGCTGGCGGCGACTCAGGCCTCCGGTTTACGCAGCCAGTTTGGTTCAGCGGCTAAACCTCTGCATGCCGGGCTGGCCGCCCGCAGCGCGGTCAACAGCGTACAGCTGGCGCAGGCGGGTTTCGCCGGGCAGAGCAGCGGTGTTTTGGAGAGCTTCCTGCAGGCGCTGGGCTTTGGTGCCGGACAGCCGGCTGACTTGCTACATGAGTGGGGATCCCCGTGGCGCATTGTTTCACCGGGCCTGGAGTTTAAACGCTACCCGACCTGTGGTGGCACCCACAGCGCGGCCGAAGCCGCATTCATCCTGCGTGAGCAGTTGCTGGCGAACGCGAAATTGTCTGACGTTGAACGGATTGAAGTCAGCTTTCCACCAGGCGCCGATACCGCACCGAATATCACCGCGCCGCGTAACGGCGTTGAAGCGCGTTTCAGCCTCGAATACGTGATTGCCGATGCGCTGCTGAACGGCAGCGTTGCGCTGGAAAATTACAGTGAAGCGCCGGTTGACGACGTGATTGCTGAACTCGCCGCGCGCGTCAGCCGCCATCCCGACCCGAGTGCGCCTGCGGATGAGCTCGATCCCGATCGTCGTTTCCATCGCGTCACGCTTTATCTGCGCAACGGCAGCTCGCTCAGCCACTGTGTTACGCGCCGTGAAACCGCCGCAGCGCCCACTGACGTCGAGGCCAAGCTGCGCAACAGTCTGGCAGCTCTGCCTGCCGCCCAGGCACAAACCATTTTCAACGATGCATGCCTGGCGGATAGCGCCGCGCTGCAGCGTCTTATTTTCCTGATTAGCCAATAACGAAAGGATCTCCCATGTCTGTGCAGAAAACCTCACCGCGCCAGCTGCGTCTCGGCCTGTTTGTTCAGGCTCTGGGCCACCACGTGGGCGGCTGGCGTGCTGAAGGGGCGAAAGGCTCTCCGACCGATGTCGAATGGTTTACCTGGATCGCCAAAAAAGGCGAAGAAGGCCTGTTTGATATGTTCTTCGTTGGCGATGCGCTGGCAACCAGCGTTCACCGCCTCCCTTCCACCATGTCACGCCTGGAGCCTCTGACGCTGCTTTCCGCGTTGGCGGTGCAGACTAAATATATTGGTCTGGCGGCGACAGCCTCTACCACTTTCGATCAGCCGTTCCACCTGGCGCGCGCGCTGTCATCGGTCGACCATATCAGCCGTGGCCGCGGTGCGTGGAACGTGGTGACCTCATTCTCTGCTGATGCCGCGCGCAATTTCAGCCGTGAAGATCTGCCTTCCCACGCCGAACGCTACGACGTGGCGCGCGAGTTCCTCGATGTGACCTTTAAACTGTGGAACGGTTGGGAAGAGGGAGCAATCGTGCGCGAAAAAGAGAGCGGTCGTTACTCTGACGAAGGGAAGATTCACGCTGCCAACCACAAAGGTAAATATTTCCAGGTGCAGGGACCGCTGAACATCGCCCGTTCCCCGCAGGGGCGTCCGGTGATTATTGAAGCCGGATCTTCCCCGGCCGGTCAGAAACTGGCGGCGGAAACTGCTGAAGTGGTGTTTACCGCAGCGGCCTCACTGGAAGAGGGGCAGGCGTTCTACCGCAGCCAGAAACAGTTTGTGCGCGATGCTGGTCGCCAGCCGGATCATTTGCTGATCCTGCCGGGCGTGATGCCGATTGTCGGGCGCACGCGTGCGGAGGCGCAGGAAACCTGGAACCAGCTGAATGAACTGGTGGATATCGATAACGGTATTGAACAGCTGTCCGCGCGCTTTGGTGTGGATATGACCGCTTATCCGCTGGATGGGCCGGTGCCGGAGATTGGCGGTACGGAAGGCGGGCAGAGCCGCGTCAAGCTGCTGACCGACCTCGCCGCGCGTGAAAACCTCACCCTGCGCCAGCTGGCAGCCGTGGCGGCCGGTTCCCGCGGTCACCGGGTGATTGTGGGCACCGCCGAAGATATCGCCGATGACTTCCAGCAGTGGCTGGAACAGGACGGGGCGGACGGTTTCAACATCATGCCAGCGGTGCTGCCAAATCAGCTGGAGCTGTTTGTCGAACTGGTGGTGCCTGAGCTGCAGCGCCGTGGCCTGTTCCGCAACGAATATCATTACAGCACTCTGCGTGAAAACCTGGGGCTGCCGTCCGTCGATGAAAATTTTGCTGCCGTGCCTGCACTGGCAACTGAGGGGTAACTGATGAAACACATTGCACTGACTGCCGCCGTACTGGCGCTGGCTCCAATCACCGCCGCCCTGGCTGCCGATCAGGATGTTGCCTTTGCCAGCAGCGTGAAGCCGAAGGCCGATGCGGCGCTGCACGCTACGCTGCCGGAAGATATTCTCAAGAAGGGCTATATTGTGGCGGGAACCAACCCCAACACGCCGCCTACTACTTTTTACCAGGCGGATAATAAAACCCTGGCCGGGCGCGAGATTGATATTGTCAGCGCGGTTGCTGATCGCCTCGGTGTGGCCGTGCACTGGCGTGATACCGGGGGCTTTGACAACATTATCCCTGGTCTGAAATCTGGTCGTTACGATCTGGCCGCGTCTAATATCGATGCCAATAAGAAGCGTCTACAGCAGGTTGATTTTGTTGGCTACTACAACGCATCTAAACTGGCGCTGGTCGCCCGTAAAGATGCGGAGCTGGGGCCATTCAACACCTTCGCCGAGCTGTGTGGCAAGACCGTGGGCGCGGGAGCAGGTACGTCGCAGATCACCCGCCTGCAAACCGCCAGCGAAGCCTGCATTGCCGATAAAAAACCAGCGATAACTATCCCGGTATTCCCGGATCGTCCGGCGGGCGTGCAGGCAGTAATCAGCGGTCGCGTGCCGATGTTCTTTGGTCCGTATGAAGGCCTGCGCTACCAGGCCAGCCACGTTAAGCCGCTGGCATTAGCGGGTGAAATCACCATTGAGGACACCATCGTCTCTATCGCTCTGCCAAAACAGTCGCCGCTGGAGAAGCCGATTCAGGCCGCATTGAACTCACTTATCAAAGATGGTACCTATCAGCAGATCCTCGATAAATGGGAAATTGGCTTCGGCGCGGTGAAAACAGCGGGCCTGAATGAAGAGATTGCCAAATGAGTGTGCGGCCTGACGACTCAGGCGCCGGGCTGCGCATTGTCGGTCACCGCCATTACGGGCGCTGGTTTAGCGCGCTGATCGTGCTGCTGTTGGTGGTGCTGATGGGGTCATCGGTGGTCAGCAATCCGCGCTTCGAGTGGGACGTGGTGGCGCAGAATCTGACGGAAGCCTCGATCCTCAACGGCGTGATAATGACCATCAAGCTGACGGCGATCTCCGTGCTGTTCGGCTTTGCCGGGGGAACGCTGCTGGCGCTGATGCGCCTGTCGGCCAATCCAGTGCTGGTCGGGGTGAGCTGGGCCTATACCTGGTTCTTCCGTGCGGTGCCGATGCTGGTCCAGCTGTTCCTCTGGTACAACATCGCTGCGCTCTATCCGAAGTTAACCCTGTCGCTGCCGTTTATCGGCGAGGTCTGGCATGCCACCACCAACGAGATTATCAGCCCGTTCAGCGCGGCGGTGATTGCGCTGGTGATGCACCAGTCGGCCTATGCGGCGGAGATTATCCGTGCCGGGATCCAGAGCGTTAATCCGGGCCAGCTGGAGGCGGCGAAAGCGTTAGGCTATCGTCCCGGCCAGATTTTCCGCCAGACCGTGCTGCCGCAGGCGATGCGCACCATTCTGCCCCCGGCAGGCAATGAAGTGATCGGTCAGCTGAAAACCACCGCCGTGGTTTCGGTGATTGCGCTGCAGGACGTGCTCTATTCGGCACAGATTATCTATCAGCGTACCTACGAGGTGATCCCGCTGCTGCTGGTTGCCACCGCCTGGTATCTGCTGATGACCTCAGTACTGTCCATTGGCCAGCATTATGTTGAAGCATGGTTCAGCCGCGGTAACAGCCCGGCGAAACGCAGCTGGTTTCGCCGCCTGCCGCAGCAACAGGAGCAGGAATCATGAGTGAATCGATCAGCCTGCGCGGCATTCATAAACAATTTTCCGGCAAAACGGTACTGCGCGATATCAGTATGGATATTGCCGCCGGTTCGGTGACGGTAATCCTCGGGCCTTCCGGCTCCGGGAAATCAACGCTGCTGCGCTGTATTAACCACCTGGAAAAACTTGATGCCGGCACCATCCACGTGGGGCAATCGATGATTGGCTACCGCCGCAAGGGGCGGAATTTAGTGGAGATGCCGGAGAAACGCGTTGCCGCGCAGCGTCAGCGCATCGGCATGGTGTTCCAGCAGTTCAATCTGTTTCCGCACCGTACCGTGCTGCAGAATATCAGCGATGCGCCGCTGCGCATTCGTGGTGAGAAGCGTGCCGTGGTGGAAGCCCGCGCGCTGAAATTACTGGAGCAGGTCGGGCTGGCGCACCGGGCGCAGGCGTGGCCGCGCGAACTGTCCGGCGGTCAACAGCAGCGCGTGGCGATTGCCCGGGCGCTGGCAATGGAGCCGGAAGTGATGCTGTTCGATGAGCCGACCTCGGCGCTGGACCCTGAACTGGTGGGTGAAGTACTGCAGGTGATGAAGCAGCTGGCACATTCCGGTATCACCATGGTGGTGGTCACCCACGAAATTGGGTTCGCCCGCGAAGTGGCGGATAACATCGTGTTTATGGATAACGGAACAGTAGTGGAAAGCGGCGATGCGCGCACATTACTGGACAATCCGCAACATCCGCGCCTGCGCGAATTTCTCGCCAGCGTGTTGTAACTTGTTAAAGTCTGCCTCTCCCTTGAGGCAGATGATTTTATTACCCCTAACTCAGCAATCCCGCCCCGACGTTCACCGACAGCCCCAGAATTGCCAGATTAAACACAAATGAAATCACCGACTGCAGCAGCGCGATCTGTCGCATATCGGTGGTGCCCGTTGCCACGTCGGCGGTTTGTGCCGCCACGGCGATGGTGAAGGAGAAGTAGATAAAATCCCAGTATCCCGGCTCGGCGGGCTTTTCAGGAAAAATCATCGGCGTGACCTTGGCCGTTCGATGTAAGTAGTGATGATGGGCGTAATGCATGGCAAAAGAGGTGGGCAGCAGCGCCCATGACACGACCAGCGTGGCGGCGGTCAGCAGGAGGTGCAGCACGCGCGGGGTGCCATGCAGTGCTTTTAGCGTGGTCAGCTCCAGCAGAATCGCCACAATACTGACCAGGCAGGTGAGCGTCACCATGCTCAACACCAGCGTGGCGCTCTCATCCTCAATTTTCGCGATATGCGGAATATCTTTATTCGGCGTGCGCAGCATGCGTAACCACAAGAAAAACAGATACAGCCACGCCAGCACGTTCCAGCCGATCAGCAGCCGCTGAAGCAAACCCAGCTGAGCAGGAAGAAGGAAGAAACATAGCAGACCGGCGGTGATGGATACGATCAGCCGCAGGCGGGCGTGCAAATAATGTTGCAATGAAATACGCATGGGTTCAGGGCTTAGTTAACGTTGATATAGAGGTTTAACTGTAGACGCTGCTGGCCTGAACCCCCTCCCGACAAGCTTTAGATTGTTCCTCAGATATTTCTTTTGGTTATAAGCCATGTTTTTTCGGTCGTTTCCAATAAATCCTGGCCTGATTAATATCACTTGGCAATTAGTGCTACCAATAATGCATTAAAAATAATCAGTTTAATTAATCAGCATATTTTGCTGATAAAACGGCAGAAAACAGGCATCAGATGATAGTTTTGCGCAACGTTACTAAAATATTTAACGCCCGTTCCGGCCCGGTAACCGCCGTTGATGATGTCAGCCTGCAGGTTGAGCAGGGGCAGATTTACGGCATTATCGGTTACAGCGGGGCAGGGAAAAGCACCCTGATCCGCCTGCTGAACGGTCTTGAGAAGCCGACCTCCGGTAGCGTGACCGTCGCCGTGCAGGATATTGCCCAGGCCAGTGGTGAAACGCTGCGTCAGGCACGCTTAAAAATCAGCATGATCTTCCAGCATTTCAATCTGCTGTGGTCGCGTACCGTCAGTGAAAACATCGCTTTCTCACTGCAGATTGCCGGTGCGCCGAAAGCAGCGATCCAGCGCCGCGTGCAGGAACTGATAGCCCTGGTCGGGCTGAGCGGCAAAGAACACGCGTATCCGTCCCAGCTGAGCGGCGGGCAGAAACAGCGCGTCGGAATTGCTCGCGCGCTGGCTAACAGCCCGGATGTTTTGCTGTGTGACGAGGCAACGTCGGCTCTCGATCCACAGACCACCGACGCCATTCTTGAGCTGCTGCTGGATATCAACCGTCAGCTGAGGCTCACCATCGTGCTGATCACTCACGAAATGCATGTCGTCCGCAAAATCTGCCATCGCGTGGCGGTGATGGAAGCCGGGCGTATCGTGGAAGAGGGCGAGGTGCTGTCGGTATTTACCCGCCCGCAGCAGCCAATTACCCGCCAGTTCGTTAAGCAGACCACTGAATACAGCAGTGCGAACACACCCTTTAACCTGGCGCTGGTCAATCCCACCGAAGGTGAAGTGCTGAAGCTGACCTTTGTCGGGCTGAGCACGCAGCAGCCGATCGTCGGTGAACTGACGCTGAAATACGCATTACCGTTCAATATTCTGCATGGAAAAATGACGCAAACCACCAACGGAACCTTTGGCGAACTGTGGTTGCAGGTCCCGGCCAGCAGCACCCAGCTGGAAAATATCCTGGCGGACCTGCACGCCCACGCAATCACGACCGAGGTGGTAAAAAATGTTTGAGACCCTGTTTCCTCATCTGAAGCTGGACGCACTGTGGTCCGCCACCGGTGAAACGCTGTATATGACCGCGCTGTCCGGCGTGGCAACTTTTGTGCTGGGGATTTTGCTCGGGCTGGCGCTGTTCCTTACCGCGCGCGGCGGGCTGTTCCAGAACCGTGCGGTTTACTCGACGATCTCCCTGCTGGTTAATGTCTTCCGCTCTATCCCGTTCATCATCCTGATTGTGCTGCTAATCCCGTTCACCAAAACGCTGATTGGCACCATTCTGGGTGCCGATGCGGCACTTCCGGCGCTGATTGTCGGTGCTGCCCCATTTTACGCCCGCCTGGTCGAGATTGGGTTGCGTGAGGTAGACAAGGGCGTGATCGAGGCTTCCCGTTCGATGGGCGCGCGCCTCAGCACTCTGATTTTCCGCGTTCTGCTGGCGGAGTCCTCCCCGGCGCTGGTGTCAGGAATTACGGTGACGCTGATTGCGCTGGTGAGCTACAGCGCGATGGCGGGCGTGATTGGCGCGGGCGGCCTTGGCAATCTCGCTTATCTGGAAGGTTTTCAGCGCAACCACAGTGATGTCACGCTTGTGGCGACGCTCATGATTCTGGTGATCGTTTTTATCATCCAGTTCTTAGGTGATGTCATTACAACACGGCTCGATAAACGCTAACTTTTTAGGAAAACAAAATGAAAAAAACACTGACGCTGCTGGCCGCAGCAACTCTGGGTGCGCTGAGTTTGAGTGCATGGGCGGATACGCTGACCGTTGGCGCCTCTAACGTGCCGCACGCTGAAATTCTGGAGCAGGCTAAGCCGATACTGGCGAAGCAGGGCATCGATCTGGAAATCAAACCGTTCCAGGATTACATCCTGCCAAACACCGCGCTGGCGAGTCGTGATATCGACGCCAACTACTTCCAGCACATTCCCTATCTGAACAGCGTGCTGAAAGACCATGCTGATGATAAGAGCTATGATTTTGTCAGCGCCGGGGCAATCCATATCGAGCCGATTGGCATTTACTCGAAGAAATACAAATCGCTGAAGGATCTGCCTGAAAATGGCAAAGTGATCATGCGTGATGCGGTGGCAGAAGAGGGGCGAATTCTCTCCATCTTCGAGAAAGCGGGCGTGATCAAACTCAAGCCGGGCGTCAGTAAGGTTGATGCGCGCATCAGCGATATCGTTGAGAACCCGAAACACCTGAAGTTCCTCGCCAACGTTGAAGGCGCGCTGCTGCCGCAGATGTACAACAACGACGAAGGCGATGCGGTGGTGATTAACGCGAACTACGCAATTGATGCCGGACTCGATCCGGTGAAAGGCCCGATTGCGGTGGAGAGTGGTGAGAACAATCCTTATGCCAATATCATTACCGTGCATCGCGGAGACGAGAAGAAGCCGGATATCGTGGCGCTGGTTAACGTGCTGCACTCTAAAGCGATTCAGGACTGGATCCGCACCAAGTACAAAGGTGCGGTGATCCCGGTTAATAACTGATTTAAAGATTATTATTATTCGGATCATAGGGCTTCTTTTGTGGAGCCCTTTTTAGTATTGGTCAGTGACCAGATAATTTTATATTCGTAAGTTGGCCATTTATATTGATTTTGTAATCCTTACCATTGAACGTTTTTCCCAAAAAGTTGCCAATGGTAGTCAATGCTTCACCAACGAGTGACCGATGGGTGCTGGGATTAAAATCGTAAGTATCTTGAAAACTCCGAACATTACCAACAAATAACCACTCACCAGATTCCTTGCGAGTAAATTTTCCTTCCATTCTCAAATTTATGTAACCAAGATAAAGACCTGCTGAAATGTTGTCGAGACCAGTGTCATAAGAGAATTTATAATTAAAGTTGTACACTCCAGGAGCACTCATTGACATTATTTCATTGTCGAAATCCTTTATTCTATCCGGTGTTAATTTGAGGCCCAAGCTTCCAATTTCGGTATCCATCGTTCGACCATTCCCCCATAGAAAATTGGCTAAAGCGGATACCACGCTGTATGGTCCACCGCTTAACCTGTCATTCATGTCACTGATCTGAAAATTTTTCCAGTCTGCAGTCTGCCCCATATAGGCCATTGCAGAGTTTGGACCTGGATAGCCTTGGTCAAAAAATATCATTTCCCGACACCAGGCCAGAAGCCCTTTCAAATCTCCCTTTTTAGCCAGTTCCTTACCGCGCAATGGATCAAAAGCCCCACCGTTGGAAATCTGCATAATAGCCATAGCCTGAGCTTGTCCCGGTGGAACGGAGGTCGTACCGCCAGGGTTAAAACCGCCATAGCCTCCAGTACCGCCCGCAGAAACCACAGGAGCGGTAACTACCATTGTTCCTTCACTCATTATGTACCTCCATTATTACAGGGTAATATCCTGTGTAATATTTTTCATTTACCTTATAGAGAAAATCGTATAACTTTAGGGCGAATTGTGGGGGCATCTGGATCTTTATGATGAATAATATTTTTATTTTTAATAAAATTGTTTGTCAGTTGCATTCATATGTAAAACATTATTCCAATGAGTGATTTTAAAAATATCAAGGTGGCTTATGGTTAAGTTTTTTTACCGTTTGCTCATAGTAATGCTTATCATTCTGACGATGATGGTGTCGGTTGTTCTTTTATTTATTTATATACGCACAGGGGCCTATGCATACAGTGATGAAAACCTTGCTGAATGCGTTGCCTATACACCCGAGCAGGCGAAAATGCGCGTGCTTCAGGCTGTGCTGCATAAAGAGAATAACTGGAGTGACTGGCCGTCAGCGCAACGGGCGGCTAATGAAGCCGGTATTGGCTTTGTTGATTGGGATTTGCATAAGGGAGAGGACTCCTGGTTCGTCCCGTTCTACGATAATCGCTATCCAGACAAGGAGCAGTTCGGAATGCTTGATTGCGGCACGCTGATTGTTGAATTCGCGTCAGAAAAGTAACCGCCCGTCACTTCCCCGCATATCTGCTAACCTTATCTTTTTTAAGCATTCGTCACCTCTTTGCTGCAACGATACACTCTCCGGTAGCGCAACTTTACCCGGAGTAACGATGATATCGGTTAGCGGACTTAATAAATCTTTCAAGCATCATCAGGTACTTAACGATATCAACTTCAGCGTTGCACGGGGTGAGGTGGTATCGATTATTGGCCCTTCCGGCTCCGGTAAATCGACCCTGTTACGCTGCCTTAACCTGCTGGTTAAGCCCGATAGCGGCCAGCTGACGATCGGCGATCGCACCGTTGATGCTGCCCGTATAAAACGCCGTGATGTAGGCCCGCTCCGCCAACAGAGTGCGATGGTCTTCCAGCATTACAACCTGTTTCGTAATAAAACTGCGCTGGAAAACATCACTGAGGTGTTGATCTACGGCCGCGGCTATTCACGCCAGGACGCACGTGACAGGGCGATGGAACTACTGACCAGCGTCGGGCTGGCACATAAAGCCTCTGCTTACCCGGTTACGCTTTCCGGCGGGCAGCAGCAGCGTATTGGCATCGCCCGGGCGCTGAGCCTGGAGCCGCAGGCGCTGTTGCTGGATGAGCCAACCTCATCACTTGACCCGGAGCTGCGACGCGACATCCTCAATCTGATTGCCGACCTTGCCGCCCGTTCGCTCACAATGTTGATCGTTACCCATGAGATGCGCTTTGCCCGCGATATCTCCCGGCGCCTGCTGTTTATGGAGCAGGGGCAGATTATCGAGCAGGGCACGCCGGATGAGCTGTTCGATGCCTCCGGCAGCAGCCGTGTACACCGCTTCCTGCATGAAGCCGCCTGAACCCGGTACGGAAATCCACGATGAATTTTGATCTCAGCTATATGTGGGGGATCCTCCCGCAGCTCCTCGGCTATCTGCCGATCACCCTGACTATTTCCCTGTTGTCGATTGTGCTGGCTACCGTGCTGGGGCTGGCCGTTGCGCTGCTGCTGCGCGGGGCGCGCCCGCTGGCGGCGCTGGCGCATCTATATATCTCCTTTTTTCGCGGGACGCCGGTGCTGGTCCAGCTGCTGATTATTTATTTCGGTCTGCCGCAGCTGTTCCCGGCGATGAACAGCCTGAGCGCGACCTGGGCGGTTATCATTGGCCTGAGCCTGAACAGCGCGGCCTATCTTGCGGAAGTGTTTCGCGCCGCGATCGATTCGGTGGATAAAGGCCAGTGGGAAGCCTCGCTGGCTTCCGGGCTGAATGGCTTCCAGGCTGCACGCCGCATCCTGTTGCCGCAGGCGTGCCGTAATGCGGTCCCTGCGGCCGGAAATATCTGGATTGGCCTGATAAAAAACTCCTCGCTGGCTTTCACCCTTGGCGTGAGCGAACTGCTGGCGGGCGGCAAGCTGATTGCCACGGAATCGCTGAAGTATTTTGAAGCGTATTTTGCCGTCGGCCTGGTGTACTGGGCGCTGACGATAATTTTGAGCGCGTTACAGCGTCAGCTGGAGCGCTGGATCGGTAAACCTTACGTGGTCTGATTAGCGGGAAAAAACTGGGATGAAATTAGTAAAGCTGGCGCTGATTGCCTGCGCGTTACCTCTGCTCTATGGCTGTGATAAACCGGCTGATTCAACATCCGACCAGCCAGTACTGCGCGTTGGGGCAACGCCTGACGGCTATCCGCACTATTTTGTCGAAAATAAGGTCATCAAAGGGTTCAGTGCCGATATTTTGCAGGCGGTGGCGGACAAAATTCACTACAAAATTGAGTGGGTGACTTCCGACTGGGTGGGCGTACTGGGATCGCTGGAAACGGGTAAGGTTGACACCGTCGGCAACTTTGCGGACACCCCGGAGCGGCGTAAAAAATATGACTACAGCCTGCCGTATTACTACTCGGCCGCCGCGCTGGCGGTTAGCGAAAATAATCACACTATTCACGGCCTGAACGATATGGCCGGAAAAAGCGTGGCGGCGGAATTGGGCTCCAACTATGCCAAAGTGCTCAAGGAGTTCGACCCGCAGAATAAAATCAGGCTGGTCACCTTTGAGGGGATGGATGTGATTGTCAGCAGCATCGCACAGGGGAAAGTGGATGCGTTTGTCTCCGGCCAGGTGATCCTGCTGGGACAGATTAAGAAAAAGCATCTGCCGCTGAAGGTGGTTGGCGAGACCTTTGGTGAAAAGCAGGTGGCTCTGCCATTCCGTAAGGATGAGCGCGGAGAGGCACTTAAGGCGAAAGTGGATGTGGCGCTGGAAGAGCTGCGCGCAGAAGGTACGCTGAAGAAGATTTCCGAGAAGTGGTTCGACAGCGATCTCAGCGTCAGCTCACAGCCAGTAAAAGGATAACGCTGATGTCACTGCATCTTGCGCTGTTCCTGGAAACCACGGGCTGCCACTACTCAGGCTGGCGTATGCCGGGGGCTGCTCAGGCTAACCCCGCTGACTGGGCCACGATAAAATCGCTGGCGCAAAAAGCAGAGGCGGCAAAGTTCGATCTGATTTTTATGGCGGATAAACTGTCTGTTGATGATATCTACGGTGAAAGCGTGGTCGAGGCGGTGCGCCATCGGGTCACGGAGAGGCCCGAACCCTTTTCGGTGCTGTCGGCGATTGGCGCGGTAACGGAAAAAATCGGCCTGGCGGGCACGGTGTCCAGTTCGGTTATCCAGCCGTTTGCCGCAGCGCGCACGCTGGCCACCCTCGATCATCTGACCGGCGGTCGTGCGGGCTGGAACGTGGTGACATCAACCAGTGATGCTGAAGCGGCGAATTTCGGTCAGACGCTGTTAGGCCACGAGCTGCGATATCAGAAGGCGGCAGCGTTTATTCAGGCGGTGCGCACGCTGTGGGACAGCTGGGCGGATAACGCTATCGTGGCCGATCGCCAGCAGGGGATCTATGCGCAAGGCGAACGTATCCGCTATGCCAACATCAATACTCCGTGGTTCCAGAGCCGTGGCCCGCTCAATATGTCGCGCCCACCGCAGGGCCACCCGGTGACATTTCAGGCCGGAGGATCCGGACCCTTTATAGAGCTGGCGGCGCGTGAGGCTGATGCGGTTTTCGCCGCGGAGAAACCCGACCTGGCCTCCGCTCAGCGCTATTATGCCCAATTGAAAGCGCGAGTGGTGGCTCACGGGCGCGACGCGGATAGCCTGAAGATCCTGCCGGGGTTACAGCCGGTGATAGGCCGTACGCAGAAAGAGGCCGACGAACTGCTGGCCGAACTGTCGCAGCGGCATCATCCACTGGCCACCTTAACGCATCTGTCGAATACCATGAACTATGACTGGGCGCAGCACGGTTTAGACGACCCGATGCCGGACATCGCCGATCGGCTGGCGCGCCGCGAACGTTTTGCACCGATGCTGGCTTATGCCCGTGAGCAGAGGATGAGCGTCAGGCAGTTCACCAAATGGATTGCCGGCTCAGGATTTATCGTCGCGGGCACCGCGTCAGCGCTGGCCGAGCGAATTGCGCAGTGGTATCAGCAGCGGGCGGTAGATGGTTTTGTAGTGATGCCGCCGTGGGTGCCGGGCGCATCCGACGCATTCTTCAGTGAGGTGGTGCCGCTGTTGCAGGAGCGCGGTGTTTTTCGTTCAGAGTATCAGGCCGATACGCTGCGCGGGCATCTAGGGCTGGCACGCCCGGAACTGATAAGATAAAAAAGCGGAAGGTATTCACCTTCCGCTCTCATCAGCAGCCTAGCTTGCTCAGCGCCGGCCACTGCTTCATCAGCGTATCGATCAGCTCGTCCAGCTCCGCTCTGGTCGCACCTTCGCGGGCGCGTACCGACATTCCTTGCAGGAGACAGCCAAGAAAAGCCGCCAGCGCACGAGTGTTGGTGCGCTCATCCAGTTCACCCGCCTTTTGGCGAAGCTGCAGAAACTCCAGCAGATTACTTTCCTGATTATTATGACGGTGGCGCAGCATCTCGGCCACTTCGCTGGAGTCTGCCGACAGCCCGCTGGAGGTGCAGATAAAGAAGCAGCCGCCCGGTTTCTTGCCATCGGTAAAGCAGGAAGCGGTTGAGCGGAAGTAGTTCTCAATGCCGCTGGCGACGCAGCTTTCCGGGCAGGCGAGCGCGGCTTCATTCTGTCGTGCGAATTTCTCTGTATAACGGTCCACAGCCGCGCGGAACATACCCTCTTTGTTGGTAAATTCTGCATACAGCGTGGGCGCTTTGGCTCCCGTTGCCTCGACTAAATCCGCGAGAGAAGTGCCTTCATAGCCGTGACGCCAGAAAAGCTCAAGCGCTTTGTCCAGCGCGGCTTCGCGATTGAAAGTCTTTGGCCGTCCCCGGCTTTTACGTGTCCCTGCGTCCTGCTCAGTAGTCATCATTCCTCACTTACGCAATACCGCATTAACGAATAAATTATCAATCAGTATAAAAATAATGTTCGCTCTTGTCGAGCGAGATTGTCGTCTGGTTTATAAGGATGTTCCTAAGAGAAAATCCTAACTTTAAAATAAATAAATTCAATGTGTTAACTATTAAATTATCGATCATTAATAAATTGTCTTTGACGCAGGTCAACAAGGCGTTTAGTATTTACCTATCGATCGTTAATTAATTGACGACGGCAACATCAGACAACCTAAATTACTTAAGAGAAAACATTATGAAAAACATCAAAATGGCTCTGGCCGCTATCGCTCTGACTTCCGTATCTTTCGCTGGTTTCGCCGCTGACCTGGTCAACAACGAGCCGGTTCAGCAGCAGCAGATTGGCGTGATTTCTGCCAGTGGCGCAACCAATCTATCTTCACTGGAAGCCCAGCTTTCCGCTAAAGCGGATCAGGCCGGTGCCAAATCATTCCGTATCACCTCAGCATCAGGTGATAACAAAATGAACGGTACTGCGGTGATTTACCAGTAACAATGAAAATGTTGAATGAGCATCAAGGGGGGATGATGAAAAGCCGTAAATTAGCCCTTGTTGCCGTCATCCTGAGCACAATATCGGGTGCCAGCCTGGCAGCACTTCCTGAGGGTAGAGTCATTACCGTTCAGCCGCTGACAACCAGCAGCTATGTGACCGGCAGTACCACGCTGGTGTCGCTGGATGTGCAGCTGTCGGGAAAGCAGGCCGCACCCGTAGCCAGAGCCTTGCGTACCGCTTCGGCCTCTGGCGCGAGCAGCCTGTATGGCACCACGATTAGCTATCATTAAGTTGTGATATTCAAAAACGCCGCTGCTCAGTCAGCGGCGTTTTTTTACCCTTTAAAAATCTTGTCCGATCTCCCTGATGTTAACGCTACCTTTCTTGCCCGAGCTGAACGCTGGCAGGTGAAACGCCTGGTCTGCCGCTTAGCCTGTTTCCGTTGCTGCCTGAGGTGATGGCGGGGATAACTGATTAAACTCCCCCAGCAGACGCTGTAACTGCGCCAGTTTCTCACTGTTGAACTGTTGTTCAATCTGGCTATAGCCGGCGTCGATCTCGCGACGTGCCTGATGATACAGGCTTAGGCCTGCCGGGGTTAATGCTGCCACCAGTTTGCGCTGGTCGTTCACTGGCTTCAGGCGCGATACCATTCCGTCGCGTTCCAGGCGGGTGAGGATACCGGTCAGACTGGGACGCAGGATGCAGGCCCGCCGCGCCAGCTGATGAAAATCCAGCATATGGGCCTCTGCAAGGATACGTAAAACCCGCCATTGTGGTTCGGTAAGGCCATAACGATGGAGTATCGGGCGGAAGTATCCCATCGCCTTTTCTCGTGCCTGAAGCAGGGCAATAGTCAATGATTCATGCATATTCTTCACACGTTATTTTGGTATTTCATTAATACTAACATTTTTTCATTCCGATGGATGTTGCGGAATTTTGGTACTTTTCATTTAACTCGATGTACTTATCAACTTAATGATAAATAAGTTTTTTATACAAAAAAAGGTTTTTTGTTAGTCAGGTCACAACTCAAATAAACATGTTTGATCCCCGTAAAATTAGAGCGTAACTATGATTTCATTAACATGTTAATGAAATGTTCTGTTTGAGGGCGTGGAGATGAAAAGAACTGTTTTTGCGGTGGCGCTGAATCATCAGTCGCAGACCACATACTGGGAAGAACGCTTCCGTCAGCCGCCTTATCAGACCCCACCTCAAACACCTGTCTGGTTTATTAAGCCGCGTAACACCTGGCGGGTGAATGGCGATGCGATCGGGTTAGCACAGGAAACGGTATACAGCGGGGCTACAGTAGCGGCGATCGTAGGTAAAACAGCGCGTAAAGTCAGTGCAAAGCAGGCGGCAGACTACATTGCAGGCTACGCGCTCGCCAACGAACTCAGCCTGGCGGAGGAGAGTTTTTACCGCCCGGCGATCCGCGCCAAATGCCGGGATGGTTTTTGCCCGATTGGTGAGATAGCGCAGGTGCGCAATATTGCTGCATTGAAAATCCTGACGGAAATTAACGGCGAGATTAAGGATTGCTGGAATACCGCCGATCTGCTGCGTAGTGCTGAAGAGCTGGTCGCCGCGCTCAGTGAGTTTGCCACCCTTCAACCGGGTGATGTCATCCTGCTGGGTACGCCACAACAGCGAGTGACTATTCAGCCGGGCGATGTGGTGACGGTGAAAGCGGCGGGATTACCCACGCTGAGTAACGTTTATGTCGAGGATAACGAATCCATCCTGCAGCCCGAAGCCTCGCCTACCGTTTTTGCTCTCGGGCTGAATTATGCCGACCATGCCAGTGAACTGGATTTTAAAGCGCCGCAGGAGCCGCTGGTTTTTATCAAGGCAGCGAATACGCTGACCGGTGACCACAGCGTGTCGGTGCGGCCAGATAACGTCGACTACATGCATTATGAAGCTGAACTGGTTGTGGTAATTGGCAAAACGGCCCGGCAGGTCAGCCGTGAAAATGCGATGGATTATGTTGCTGGCTATACGTTGTGCAACGACTATGCGATACGCGACTATCTGGAAAACTACTACCGCCCGAACCTGCGGGTAAAAAGCCGTGATGCGCTGACCCCGCTGCGGGCAGTAATCACCCCCTCGTCTTCCCTGCTCAATCCCCATCATTTACGGCTGCAAACTTTCGTTAACGGCGAGCTGCGCCAAAGTGGTAATACCCGCGACATGGTGTTTGATATCCCGTTTCTGATCTGCTGGCTCAGTGAGTTTATGACGTTACAGGCGGGCGACATGATCGCCACTGGTACGCCTAAAGGTCTGTCAGACGTGAAACCCGGCGATGAAGTGGTGGTAGAAATCGAGGGCGTTGGGCGTTTAACCAACCGAATTATCAGTGAAAAACAGTTTGAGGAAAGCCTGCATGAAAAAAGTTAACCACTGGATAAACGGCAAAAATGTTGCCAGCCACGATTACTTTACCACCTGCAATCCGGCGACCGGTGAGGTGCTGGCCGAGGTTGCCTCCGGCGGCGAACAGGAGATTGAACAGGCAGTGGCAGCAGCAAAAATCGCTTTTCCGAAATGGGCAGGTACGCCAATGAAAGAGCGGGCGCGCCTGATGCGCCGTCTGGGAGAACTGATTGACCGCAACGTGCCGCAGATTGCAGAACTGGAAACTGCCGATACCGGTTTACCGATCCACCAGACGCGCAACGTGCTGATCCCGCGGGCCTCACACAATTTTGAATTTTTTGCGGAAATCTGCCAGCAAATGAACGGACGCAGCTATCCGGTTGACGACAAAATGCTGAACTACACCCTGGTACAGCCAGTGGGAGTCTGCGCGCTGGTGTCACCGTGGAACGTGCCCTTTATGACGGCGACCTGGAAAGTAGCACCCTGTTTGGCGCTGGGCAATACCGCCATCCTGAAAATGTCCGAGCTGTCGCCGCTCAGTGCCGATCGGCTTGGCGAGCTGGTGCTGGAGGCCGGTATTCCGGGCGGAGTATTAAACGTAGTGCAGGGCTATGGTGCAACGGCCGGGAATGCGCTGGTGCGCCATCACGGTGTGCGCGCCATATCATTCACCGGTGGCACTGCCACCGGGCGCAACATTATGAAAAATGCCGGACTGAAGAAATATTCGATGGAGCTGGGAGGGAAATCGCCGGTGTTAATCTTCGAAGATGCTGACATCGAGCGTGCAATGGATGCGGCGCTGTTCACCATCTTCTCGCTTAACGGCGAACGCTGTACCGCCGGTTCGCGTATTTTTATCCAGCAAAGCATCTATCCCGAATTTATTCAACGTTTCGCTGAGCGTGCTAACCGCCTGCGCGTTGGCGATCCTGGTGACCCTAAAACCCAGGTTGGTTCTCTGATCAGCCCGCAGCACTGGGAAAAGGTTTCAGGCTATATCCGCTTAGGGATTGAAGAAGGGGCGCAGCTGCTGGCAGGCGGGCCGGATAGACCCGCAGGCTTGGAACGCGGAAATTTCCTGCGGCCAACGGTGCTGGCCGACGTAGACAATCGTATGCGCGTGGCGCAGGAAGAGATTTTTGGTCCGGTCGCATGTCTTTTGCCATTCAAAGATGAGGCGCAAGGGCTGCGTCTGGCGAATGACGTGGAATATGGCCTGGCTTCCTATATCTGGACTCAGGACATCAGCAAAGTGATGCGGCTGGCACGGGACATTGAAGCCGGAATGGTATTTGTGAATACCCAGAACGTGCGCGATTTGCGCCAGCCGTTTGGCGGCATTAAGGCTTCCGGCACCGGAAGGGAAGGTGGTAAGTACAGCTTTGATGTGTTCGCCGAAATGAAAAATGTTTGTATTTCATTAGGCGATCATCCGATCCCGAAATGGGGCGTGTAAGGAGTTCATTATGGGAAAACTTGCGCTGGCGGCCAAAATCACCCACGTGCCGTCAATGTATCTCTCCGAGATGCCGGGTAAACACCACGGCTGCCGCCAGGCGGCGATCAATGGCCATCACGAAATCAGCCGCCGCTGCCGTGAGCTGGGGGTCGACACGATGGTGGTTTTTGACACTCACTGGCTGGTCAACAGTGCCTATCACATCAATTGTAACGCTCACTTCGAAGGGGTCTATACCAGTCACGAACTCCCGCATTTTATCCGGGATATGGCTTACGAATATCAAGGTAATCCCGAGCTGGGCTACATGATCGCTGATGAAGCGAAGCAGCAGGGAGTGCGCGCTCAGGCGCATGCCATTGAGAGCCTGACGCTGGAGTACGGCACGCTGGTACCGATGCGTTATATGAACGGCGACCGCAAATTCAGGGTGGTGTCGATCTCTGCTTTCTGCACGGTACATGACTTTGCCGACAGTCGCCGTCTTGGTGAGGCGGTACGGCGGGCGGTGGCAAAATATGATGGCACGGTTGCAGTGCTAGCCAGCGGTTCGCTGTCGCATCGTTTTATCGACGATCGGCGTGCGGAAGAGGGCATGAACGCCTGGACGCGTGAGTTTGATGAACAGATGGATAAACGGGTGATGAAACTGTGGCGGGAAGGGAGATTTGCCGAGTTCTGCCGAATGCTGCCGGAGTACGCTGACTACTGCTACGGCGAGGGCAATATGCACGACACGGTCATGTTGATGGGACTGCTGGGCTGGGATCACTACCAGAAAAAGGCAGAAATTATCACCGATCTGTTTCCCAGCTCCGGCACCGGGCAGGTTAATGCCATTTTTCCGCTAACGGCCTGATTCAGGGAGGGAGAGATGCCACATTTCATCGTGGAGTGTAGTGAAAATATTCGCCAGCAGGCCGGACTGCCGCAGCTGTTCGCGCAGGTAAACCGCTATCTGGCCGCCAGCGGGCTGTTCCCGTTGGCGGGTATTCGTAGCCGTGCGCACTGGGTGGACTGCTGGCAAATGGCTGATGGCAAACATGATTACGCCTTTGTGCATATGACGCTGAAAATTGGCCACGGCCGCACGGCGGAACAACTGTTACCGGTGTTGAGTGCGCTGTTTGAGCTGATCAAACAGCATTTTTCACCACTGATGGCGCAGCGCTACCTGGCGCTGTCGCTGGCGGTCGAAGAACTGTCCGCCACGCTCAATTTTAAGCAGAACAACGTCCATACGCTGTTTGACCCGCAGTGAGAAGGAGTCTCGTATGTTAGAGCAAAGTGCCGTTAACCGGCTGGCAGCTGAACTGGACAGGGCAGAAAAAGATCGCCAGCAGATCCCCCAGCCATCGCTGACCTACCCGGAAATCACGCTGGACGATGCCTATGCCATTCAGCAGCGCTGGATCAGTCAGAAAATCGCCGCCGGTCGGAAATTAAAAGGCCATAAAATCGGTCTGACGTCGAAGGCGATGCAGGCCAGTTCGCAAATCAATGAGCCGGATTATGGTGCGCTGCTTGACGATATGTTTTTCGCCGAGGGCAGTGATATTCCTTTCAACCGTTTCATTGTGCCACGGGTGGAGGTGGAGCTGGCCTTTGTGCTGGCGCAATCGCTGCAGGGGCCACACTGCTCGCTGTTTGATGTACTGAATGCGACTGATTATGTCATCCCGGCTCTGGAAATTATCGATGCCCGCTGCCACAACATCGACCCGGACACGCAGCGGCCACGCAAAGTGTTCGACACCATCTCCGATAACGCCGCCAGTGCGGGGGTGGTGCTAGGGGGCCGCCCGGTAAAAATAGATGCGTTCGATCTGCGCTGGGTGAGCGCCCTGATGTACCGTAATGGCGTGATTGAAGAGTCCGGTGTGGCAGCCGCAGTGCTTAACCATCCCGCTAACGGTGTCGCCTGGCTGGCGAACAAACTTTCTCACCACAATGTGCAGCTGGAGGTGGGGCAGGTGATTCTCAGCGGCTCCTTTACCCGTCCGATAGCCGCCCGCAGAGGGGATACCTTTCATGTTGATTACGCGGCCCTTGGTGCCATCGGTTGTCGCTTTATCTGAAGGAGTCCTCATGAATAACCTCTTTAAACAGGCACTCATCCAGCAGACGCCACAAGCAGGACTGTGGCTGGGGCTGGCCAATAACTACAGCGCCGAACTGTTGGCTGGAGCGGGTTTCGACTGGTTGCTGATTGATGGTGAACATGCGCCAAACGATCTGCGCTCAGTGCTCGGGCAGTTGCAGGCCATTGCACCCTATCGCAGCCATCCCGTAGTGCGGCCAGCGTGGAATGACGCGGTGCTGATCAAGCAGCTGCTGGATGTTGGCGCGCAAACATTGTTAATACCGATGGTCCAGAGCGCGCAGGAAGCTCAGAGCGCGGTGTGTGCCTGCCACTATCCACCGCTGGGGATCCGCGGCGTGGGCAGCGCGCTGGCGCGCGCCTCTCGCTGGAACCGTATTGGGGATTATCTCCAGCGAGCCGGGGAGCAGATCTGCCTGCTGGTACAAATTGAAACCCGGCAGGGTGTGGAAAATCTGGCACAGATCCTCGCCGTGGATGGCGTTGATGGTGTGTTTATCGGCCCGGCCGATCTCAGTGCCGATATGGGTTTTGCCGGTAATCCGTGCCACCCGGAAGTGCAGTCAGTGATTGAAAAAGCCATTGTTCTGATCCGCGCGGCGGGTAAAGCACCGGGAATTCTGACGGCTGATGAAATATTGGCTAAGCGTTACCTTGAGCTTGGCGCACTGTTCGTGGCTGTCGGCGTTGATACCACGCTGTTGGCGCGTGCGGCAGAGGCACTCGCCGCACGCTTTACCTCGCTGACTGCGCCGATTAACAGCGTACATAACGGCGATTATTAATCTCCAGGGAGGGGCCATGGCAGCGATTATCCAGCCACTAAGCGACGCGGCACAGTCCGTAACTGAACAGCGGGCTATCCGTAAACTGTTCAGTCGTCTGATTGTATTTCTGTTTCTGCTGTTTGTGTTCTCGTTCCTTGACAGGATAAATATTGGCTTCGCCGGGTTGACCATGGGAAAAGACCTCGGTCTGAGCGCTACCATGTTCGGGCTGGCGGCCACGCTATTTTATGTTACCTATGCGATCTGCGGGGTTCCTGCCAACCTGATGCTGGGGCTTATTGGTGCGCGGCGCTGGATCGCCAGCATTATGGTGCTGTGGGGTATTGCCTCAACCTGCACGCTGTTTGCCAGCGGAGCACATTCACTTTATCTGCTGCGTATGGTGGTCGGTATTACCGAGGCAGGCTTCCTGCCAGGCATTCTGGTGTATCTCACCCACTGGTTTCCGCTTTATTACCGGGCGCGTGCCAATGCGCTGTTTATGATTGCCATGCCTGTAACCATGATGCTGGGCTCTCTGCTTTCCGGTTCTCTCCTGGCGCTGGATGGCAGGCTGAACCTGCACGGCTGGCAGTGGCTGTTTCTGCTGGAGGGGCTTCCAGCCGTCTTTCTCGGGATCATAACCTGGTTTTTCCTCGATGATACTCCGGCGCAGGCGCGCTGGATGAGTGTGCAAGAGAAGCTGGCGCTGGAAGAGATGCGGCGGCGGGACCGTCAACCGAGTGAGGGGGCAACCACCCAGTCTCAGTGGCGCCAGGTCCTGACGCCAGTGGTGCTGATGTATACCCTGGCATACTTTTGCCTCACCAATAGCCTCAGCGCCATCAATATCTGGACGCCGCAAATCCTGCAAAGCTTTAACCAGCACAGCAGCAATATGGTTATCGGCGTGCTTGCCGCTATTCCCCAGCTATGCACTATTTTTGCCATGGTCTTCTGGAGCCGCCACTCCGACCGTTTTCAGGAGCGCCGCTGGCATACGCTGCTACCATATCTGTTTGCTGCAACGGGATGGTTGTTAGCATCGGCGACCAGCCATCCTCTGTTTCAACTGAGCGGTATTGTCATGGCATCTATGGGCTCGTTTAGTGCGATGACGATCTTCTGGACTACCCCCGATAGCGCCATCAGCCTGCAGGCAAGGGCGCTGGCAATCGCGGTAATTAATGCCTTTGGTAACATTGGTTCAGCCGTCAGCCCGCTTTGCATCGGCTTCCTGCATGACAGAACAGGTAGCTTTAGCAGTGGGTTGTGGTTGGTTGCGGGTCTGCTGGTTATTGGCGCTGCGGTGGTCTGGCGCATTCCATTACTGCATGAATCCCGCGCGACGGAAGGCTCAGCCTTACAGCGCTGAGGTGTGAAACGACCTACGGACAGCATGTTATGGAAAACATCAATATCAGCCAGCAGTGCGACGACCGGCTGTATGACGAAGATGTTCACTATGCGGTTTTTTTACGGCTGGCGGGGTTTGTTGTTCGTAATATGCCCTCACACTGGCACAGCTGTTATTTCCAGCTGCATCATCTGACCAGCGGTGAAATTGAGCTGCTGCTGGACGATCGCCACTATTCACTGCAGGCCCCACTGTTTATCCTCACGCCCCCCACCGTCCCCCACGCATTTATCACCGAAAAGGACAGTGACGGACATGTGCTTACCGTTCATCAAGAATTTATCTGGCCGCTGATGCAGGCTTTGTGGCCCGGCAGCCGTGAAGCGCTGGAGATCCCGGGATTCTGCCTGCCGCTGGATGCAGGCTCAGCAACTCAGCGCGCGCTAGAGGCTCTTTGGCCGCTGCTGGCAAGCGAGTTTGGCCATCAGCAAAACGGGCGTGATACTCAACTGCACCTGCTGGCACAAAGCGTGTTCATGATGCTGCTGCGAGAGATGGAACGAGGCGAGGGTGCTAACGTCAGCGTGCGGGGTGAAATGAAACTGTTGCGGCGTTTCATCCATAGGGTTAACGAGAAATACCCGCAGCATTTGACCGTGCCGGATTATGCCCGCGAGCTGGAAATTAGTGAATCGCGACTAAACGAGCTGTGTCGGCGCCTGGCAAACCAATCGCCCAAACGACTGATCCACGAACGCTTACTGCGTGAAGCAAAACGTCTCTTATTGTTCAGCGACAGCAGTGTCCATCAGATTTCCTTGGCGCTGGGCTATAAAGACCCGGCCTATTTCGCCCGTTTTTTTCATCGTCTGGCTGGTTTTTCACCCAGCGAATTTCGCCGCCGCTGGAACCTGTTGCGGCATTGAGCGTAGGTGCCGTTATCCACTCTTAACCTGAGAGGCAATGTATGAAACCCGAAGATCATCGTTCCGCCATCAATCGTCCGTTCACCGGCAGCGAGTATTTGAAAAGCCTGCAGGACGGGCGCGAAATTTTTATCTATGGTCAGAAAGTGAAAGATGTTACCCGCCATCCGGCTTTTCGTAATGCTGCCGGATCGATTGCCATGCTCTATGATGCACTCCACGCGCCGGGGAGCCATGACAAGCTGTGCTGGAGCACCGACAGCGGTAACGGCGGCTATACCCATCGTTTCTTCCGCTATGCGCGGTCAGCGCAGGAGATCCGTCAGCAGCGTGATGCGATTGCCGACTGGTCACGCCTTAGCTATGGCTGGATGGGGCGTACCCCGGATTACAAGGCTGCTTTTGCCAGCGCGCTCGGTGCCAATCCCGACTTTTACGGCCCTTATGCCGACAACGCACGCCGCTGGTACAAGCGCATTCAGGAGGCAGGCCTTTACTTTAATCATGCCATCGTCAACCCGCCGATCGACCGCAATAAGCCGGTTGATGAAGTGAAAGATGTTTATGTCAAAGTCGAAAAAGAGACCGACGCGGGGATTATCGTCAGCGGAGCCAAAGTGGTAGCGACCAACTCGGCGCTCACCCACTTTAACTTTATCGGCTTTGGTTCTGCGCAGGTAATGGGAGATAACCCGGATTTTGCCATGATGTTTATTGCCCCGATGGATGCAGATGGCGTGAAGCTGATTTCACGTGCCTCCTACGAGCTCACTTCCGGTGTTACCGGCTCACCGTTTGATTATCCACTTTCCAGCCGTTTTGACGAGAACGACGCGATTCTGGTCATGGATAAGGTGCTGATCCCTTGGGAGAATGTTCTGGTTTATCGCGATTTTGACCGCTGTCGTCGCTGGTATGCCGAGGGTGGATTTGTGCGGCTGTACCCGATGCAGGCCTGTGTGCGGCTGGCAGTGAAGCTTGATTTTATAACCGCACTACTGCAAAAAAGCCTCGAATGTACCGGCACCATCGAGTTTCGCGGCGTGCAGGCGGCTCTGGGGGAAGTGGTCGCCTGGCGTAACCTGTTCTGGTCGCTGAGCGATGCGATGGCGGCGGAAGCCAAGCCCTGGATTAACGGCGCCTGGCTGCCAGATTCTCAGGCGATGAATACTTACCGCGTGATGGCGCCAATGGCCTGGGCGAAAATCAAAAATATCATCGAATGTAACGTGGCCAGCGGGTTAATCTATCTGCCTTCCAGCGTGCGCGACCTGCAAAATCCAGAGATTGAACAGTATCTTGCGCGCTTTGTGCGTGGCTCCAACGGCATCGATCATGAGCAGCGCATCAAAATACTGAAGCTGATGTGGGACGCTACCGGCAGTGAGTTCGGCGGCCGCCATGAGCTGTACGAGATCAACTACGCCGGTAGCCAGGATGAAGTACGCATACAGTGTCTGCGCGATGCGCGCAGCTTGGGAGCGATGGATGGGATGCTGGAGATGGTCGATCGCTGCCTGGCTGACTATGACCGCGCTGGCTGGAGAAAACCGCACCTGCATAGCAACAGCGATATTAACCAGCTTGACCGTCTGCTCAGGGATGGGGGGCACTATGTGGAATGAAAACCAACACCGCTTACATTTTCGTGATGCGATGGCAAATCTGCCCGCGGCGGTAAATATCGTCACCACGCAGGGAGCCGCAGGGCGCTGTGGCATCACTGCGACGGCGGTGTGTCCGCTGACTGATACGCCACCAACACTACTGGTGTGCATTAATCTCAACAGCGCGATGAACCCGGTGTTTCAGAAAAATCAGCGTATGTGTATCAATGTACTTAATCCCCAGCAGGAGGAGATGGCGCGCCATTTTGCCGGTATGACGACAATGACGATGGAAGATCGCTTCCTGTTGGACGGTTGGCAGGAGGGGACATTAGGTCAGCCGGTGCTCGTTGAGGCGCTGGCCAGCCTTGAAGGTTTTATCAGCCAGGTCAGGGCTCTTGGCACGCACCAGCTGTACCTGGTAGAAACCCGTCACATCCGGCTGACGGAAAGCAGTGAGGCAGGATTAATTTATTTTAAACGCCGCTTCCATGCGCTGCCGGGCAACGACAGCACTCATGTTTAGCACTCATTTTCCAGCAGGCGAGTCATCGCCTGCAAATTATTGGAACGGGTATCTTTGCGCCATACCAGCCAAATGGCAATTTGCCCCATTCCCTCACTTAAGGGCCACGCATGCACATTATCGCGCCCTGGCATATTCTCCAGCATGCTACGCGGGATTAGCGCCAGACCTGCTCCGGCGCTGACGCAGGCCAGAATGCCGTGATACGACTCCATTTCGAAAATTTTTCCCGGCGCGGCGTTCTCGCGTGAGAACCAGTTTTCAAACAGGCGGCGGTAAGAGCAGTTGGCGCGAAAGGCGTAGATGGTTGAACCGGAGATACTGGTGGCATCAGGTACGGGGGGATGGTTGAGCGCCGAGATCAGCACCATCTCTTCTTCTACCACCGCGACACCCTCCAGCAGTGGGTGCTTCGGCGGGCCGTCGATAAAGGCGGCGGAATACTTCCCGGCGAGCACGCCGTCGGTCATATCGCCGGATGGTCCCGTTGAGAGATCCAGCTCAACCTGCGGCCAGTGCTGGTGATAGCGGGCGATCAGCGGTGGCAGGCGTACGGCCGCAAAGCTCTCAATGGCGCCAAGGGTAAAAATCCCGCCGGGCAGCTGGCCGGAAACGCTGTGTTTTGCTTCGGTCGCCAGCGCCAGAATGCGCCGCGCATAGTCGAGAAAGGTTTTGCCGCTATCGGTGATGTACAGGCGCAGCTTTTCCCGGCGGAACAGTTCGCACTCCAGCTCCTCTTCCAACTGCTTCAAGCGCGTTGATATGTTGGAAGGCACACGATGCAGCTTCTCTGCCGCCGCCGTAATGCTGCCCTCTTCAGCGATAGTGCGAAAGATTTCCAGCTGGGTCAGATCCATATCATTCTCTTTCTGAGTAAATAGCTTTCTTTATTATTCATTTTTAAAGAATCAACGGCAAGCCTATGATGGATTCCATTGTGAACAACTTAAGGCGGCAATCATGACTCAGGTTTCCTCAAACGCAGCGATTTCTCGTAATCCAACCAGCGGTGAAATCTTTGCCCGCTATCCATTTGCCACGGCGCAGGACGTCGACAGCGCGCTGGCACAGACTAATAACGCCTTTCAGGCCTGGCGCAGCAGCGCGATGACCAGACGCGTACAGTTGCTAAACGCAATTGCCGGCGGCCTGCGTCAGCAGGCACGCGAGCTGGCTGAGATGATGACCAGTGAAATGGGCAAACCGATTGACCAGGGGCTGGCCGAAGTTGAAAAGAGCGCAAAGCTGTGTGAATGGTATGGCGAACACGGCCCTGCCTACCTTGAGCGTGAACCGACGCTGGTCGAAGGCGATAAGGCCTTTGTTGACTATTTACCGCTCGGCCCGGTGCTGTCGGTGATGCCGTGGAACTTTCCTGTTTGGCAGGTGCTACGCGGAGCGGTGCCAATTTTGCTGGCGGGGAATAGCTACCTGCTGAAACCTGCTCCGAACGTCATGGGCTGTGCGCTGCTGCTGCAACAAATCCTGCAGGATGCTGGCGTGCCGGAAGGGCTGTTTGCCGTGGTCAATGCCGACAACGACGGTGTGGCGCAGGCGATCAACGACCGTCGTATTGCCGCCGTCACCGTGACCGGGAGCGTGCGTGCCGGTGCGGCAATTGCCGCGCTTTCCGGTGCGGCAATCAAAAAATGCGTGCTGGAACTGGGCGGTTCCGATGCGTTTATCGTGCTGGCCGATGCCGACATTGATGCCGCAGTTAAAGGAGCAATTGCTGGGCGCTTTATGAACAACGGCCAGCTGTGTATTTCGGCCAAGCGCATCATTGTGGAAGCGGCGGTCTTCGACCAGTTCTGCGAGAAATTTGTCACTGCAGTTAAAGCAATGAAAATCGGCGACCCGCGTGAAGCCGGCGTATGGATTGGCCCGATGGCGCGCTACGATCTGCGCGACGAGCTTGACTCACAGGTGCAGGCGACGCTGAAAGAGGGCGCAACGCTGCTGCTGGGTGGCCATGTACTGCCGGGGGAAGGTAACTACTATGCCCCCACGGTGCTGAGCAACGTGAAGCCGGGTATGACCAGCTTCGATCAGGAGCTGTTTGGTCCCGTTGCCTCGCTGATTGTGGCGGATGATGCCGATCATGCGGTAGCGATGGCGAATGACTCTGAGTTCGGCCTTGGCGGCAGCCTGTGGAGCAAGGACTTGTCCCGCGCTCAGCAGCTGGCATCACGTATCGAAACCGGCGGTGTGTTTATCAACTCGCCGAGCTTCTCTGACCCGCGCGTGCCGATTGGCGGCGTGAAGAAAAGTGGTTTTGGTCGCGAACTGTCGCACTTTGGCCTGCGCGAGTTTACCAACACGCAGACCGTGTGGATCGAGTCCTGATCTTAGCTGGCCTGCGGGTAGTAGCGGCTAAGCCAGCTCTCCAGGCCTTCCGGTATCAGCGGGCGTGAGTAATAAAAACCCTGGATTTCATCGCAGCCTAATCGCTGCAGTGATGCCAGGGTTTGCAGATCCTCCACCCCTTCGGCCAGCACCACATACTCCAGCTCTTTCAGCATGGTGATCACGTGGCGGGCTATCACCTCGCTGGCCGGATCGTGCGACAGCTGCTGGATCAGCGAACGGTCGAGCTTGATAACGTCAACCGGGATGCGGCGCAGCGTGTTGATGTTGCTGTAACCAGATCCGAAATCATCCAGCGCGATGCGAAAGCCGCGTAGCTTCAGCATATCCAGCCCGCGCCGCGCCTCGGCGCTCTCCAGCACCTGCTCGGTTTCCAGACATTCAAGATTGAGATCTTCAGCCTGCAATCCTGCACGCAGTAGCTTCTCTTCCAGCTTGTTGGCGAAGTCCGGGCGCGAAAAATCGCTGACGCACAGATTCACCGACGCCGGTAGGTTCAGTCCTTTACTCCGCCACAGTTTAAGCTGCGCCAGCGTATGGTCTAACACCCAGTCGGTCAGCTCCTCCATTAGGTTGGTTTGTGCAGCCAGAGGGATAAATTCGTCAGGCGGGATATTGCCGTAAAGCGGATGATCCCAGCGCAGCAGCGTTTCCAGTCCGACGGGTTTGCCGTTGCGCAGCGAGATTTGTGGCTGATAGACCAGATAAAGCCCCGGCGTGCCGCGTAGCGCTGCGGCCAGGTCGTTTAGCAGGCGGAAGCTCTGATTTCTGCGCCCATCGCTGTCGGCGTTATAGGCCATATAGTTCTGTTTCAGGCTGATTGCTTCATGCAGCGCACTGACTGCGCGGCGCAACACTTCCGAAACTTGCGAATCGACCGGAACAAAGCTGACTTCCCCGAGATACGGTTTGGCATCAACCGTAATATTATCGAAAATCTGTGCGCGAATGCCGCCGAGGCGCTGGCTGAGCTCACGTCCGCTGGGTGCGTCGGGCTTGTCGCTCAGCAGGGCAAAGCGGCCCAGTGCAACGGTGTATAGCACATCATCACTGTCCAAACGCAGGCGGGTACGCAGCGTGGCTGCCATCTCTTTGAGCAGCGTTTCCACCGCATTCATTCCTACTGAACGGGCGATCTCATAGGCGCGCGGCATATCAATGCAGTCAATCAGCGTCAGATTATGCGGTTCGCTATTGCCCGCCTGCTGCAGCAGTTCAATATCCTTCAGCAGCCGCTGGCGGTTAGGCAGCAGCGTGACGACATCCTGATAGCCGGTGATATACCAGGCATCGAGGTAGCCCACCACCAGGCCTGCAAGCAGTGCCAGCAGCGCGGCTTTCTCTGCGCTGAAGGCATGCGGCTGGGTATCTGTGACGCACAGCGTGCCGATGATGATGCCTTCACGGTTGCGCAGCGGGGCGCCGGCATAGAAACGGATAAAGGGCGCGCCAAGCGTCAGAGGATGCGCGCTGAAGCGTGGATCAAGATGCGTATCAGCACAAACCAGCACGTCATCCAGCTCCAGCGTGTGGCGGCAGAACGCATCCTGCAGCGAGGTCTGTTTCAGATCGAAGTTGCAGGCCGCTTTAATGTACTGGTTTTCATCGTCCAGCACCGATACGAAACCCCCGGGGATTTCCAGCAGTTCGCTGGCCAGCTGGCTGAATTTTTTTAAAATATCATCGCGCGCCGCATCCTCGGATTTCAACATCTCCAGGGCAGCCAGACGTTTGGCATCGTCGCTACTAAAAGTCCCGCTCATGATTACGCTTCACATTAAGAGTTGTTGGCCCAAAGCGCAGCCAGATGAGATCGAGTATCGGCCAGCGAGGGAAAGTCTTTATTGATAACTTGATGAAATTATTTAATCAACGAATTTTTCACGCCTTTTACGCCGGAAGTATCACAAAATTAACGCCGGACGATCGCTAAACAGGTAACCAACAAAAGCTGGTACTGAAATAGGATTTTTTACCTGTCGCAAAACAGGGATAAGCAGTAAATTTCCTGCGCCGGGGAGTGGGCACGACCCCGTACTCTGGCACCAGAAAAATCATAATTAACACTTTTACCTTCCATTAATTCTAATGGTGATGAGGTCTTGAATGCTTTTAAAACGCAGCTGTACTGTTGCCGTTGTTCTGCTGGTCACGTTTTCACTGACGGCGTGCGGCATGTCCCATCGTGGCAGGAATACCGCTATCGGCGCCGGTGTCGGTGCGGTGGGTGGCGCAGTGCTGACCGGCGGCAGCACCTGGGGAACCCTGGGCGGTGCGGCGATCGGTGGCGTTATCGGCCACGAAGTCAGTCGCTAATCAATAACGCTATCCGTCTCTGTCGGATAGCGTTAGTTTTGCCAGATTCTGTCCAGCTGTTGCAGCATATGGGTGAAGCGCAGAGCCGCCAGGGTTGAGCCAAATATCCAGATAGCCGGAACCGTTCGCAGCGTCCTCTGGCGCACAAAAGGAAGAGCCTGCCACAGCGGCGAAGCGCTGACGCGGCTGCGCAAGCTTTCATCTCCATGATCGAGACACACCGCCCGCAGTGCTGGCAGCTTTGCCAGATGCTCAATTCCCACCGTTGCCGTTCCCCAGAAACTGTCCTGCTGCTGCCAGGCATTCTCTATGCCCAGCTGCTGCATCACGTTGCCGAACAGGCTGCGTTTACCGAGGATCACCACGTGGCGTTCATCGAGCAGTGTAAAAACCAGCAGCGGCTGTTGGCGCCAGGCTACCAGCTGGTCGCGGGCTTGCGCCAGCTGTTGGTCAAACCACGCCAGATGTGCTCTGGCTTCTGCCATTTTCCCTAAGCGCTCAGCCAGCCCCAGCAATCCGCTGCGCACTTTAGCCAGGGGCTGGCCGTCCTCATCAATAAAAGCTAACTCCATCGTCGGGGCGATCTTCTGCAATTGCTGCGCGTGCGGCCCGTAACCCTGCGAATAAATAATCAGGTCCGGTTTAAGCTGCGCCATAAATTCGAGGTTAGGCTCTGAACGCAGCCCGATGTCGAGCACGCTGGCGGGCAGGGCGGGTTCCTTCACCCACAGGCGATACTCGTGGGTATCCGCTGCGGCAATTGGCAGCACGCCAAGGGCAAACAGCATCTCCAGCGGCAGCCATTCGAGGGCGATAATGCGCGGCTCTGGCAGCGCAGCGCGGGCGGGTAATCCCGTTAGCCAGGGGGCCAGCGCCAGCGCGATCAATAGCTGCCGCCGCCGATGGTCAATCTCCCCGGCAGTGAACCGGGGGAAGCGCTTATCAGAAAGCATAGGTGAGGCTGACAGAGTAGTTACGCGGTTCGCCGTACAGCGTATAGTCGCTGGCCCAGGCAGAGTAACTGCGGTCAAACAGGTTGTTGATGTTGGCCTGCACTGCCACCTGCTTCGTTGCCTGATAGCGGGCAAACAGGTTAGCCAGCGGATAGCTGCTCTGATAGACACGCTGGGTTTCCCCGTCCGGCCCGGTAGCATCCTGGTAGGTGCGGTTCTGCCAGTTGATGCCGCCACCGACTGTCAGGTCGCGCAGCATCGGCAACTGGTAGCGGCTGAATAGCTTGAACGAAGTCTGCGGCATATTGCTGTTGTAACGGCCGCTCTCTGTTTTGGCCACATAGCGCGTGGCGCCAAAGGTCATCTGCAGGTTATCGGTTAACGCGCCGTTGAGTTCAAACTCTGCGCCTTTACTTACGGCCCCTCGCGTGCTGATATACGCCTGTTCGCTGCTGCCGTTAACGAAGTTGCTGCCGTCGGTTTGCGCAGCATTTTCCTGCTCAATGCGGAATACCGCCACCGTTGCCGTCAGGCGGCCATCCATCCACGCGGATTTCAGTCCGGTTTCATAACTTTTTCCGGTAACCGGGTCGAGGTAGCGACCGTCTCTGTTGCGATAGGTTTGCGGCTGGAAGATGGAGGTGTAGCTGGCGTAGGCGGACCAGCTTTCGTTGATGTCATACATCAGCCCACCGTAAGGAGTGATGTTGTTTTTAGTCACGTCACCACTGCTGCCATTAGTGCTCCACTGGGTATAGCGCGCGCCGAGGATCAGCGACAGGGGATCGGCCAGTGAGAAACGGGCGGCGCTATAAGCCGATTTCTGGCGCACCACGTCGTCAGCATTCTGATACCAGTCTCCCCACTCAGGTTCGGCCACGTTGCCGCTCCATGCATCGTTGAAGCTGCCCATCTGGCTGCTGTCGAGGGCGCCGTCGGCACTGTAGGTGGCATTGTGCTGGCGGCTGTAGCTGACCCCGGCCATCATCTGATGCTGGCGGCCGAACAGTTCGAATGGCCCGCTGGCGTAAGTATCGATTGAATCCAGCTTTCGCTTACCACGATCGAGGCTGCCAAAGCCCGAGGTGCCTTGCCCGGTGACCACGTCCGGGAAATCCATCACGTAGAGCAGCTTGTCGTTGAAAGTTTGTTCGGCGTGCGTGGCATTGACGCGGAAATTCCAGCCGTTATTGAAATCGTGCGTTACGTTTGCAAACACCTTACGTGAATCGAGGCTGTAACGTGCCCAGTCGGCCGCCGGATTGGTACTGCGGTCATAGCCAGTGCGTGAGCCGTTGCTGTACCAGGTTGGCAGCCCGCCCCAGGTCGGATTGCCTGTATTGCTCTGCTGATAATCGTAGCCCAGCGACACGGTGGTGTTATCGGTTACGTCAGCATCGATTACGCCATAAAGGAATTTTTTGCTTTTGTGGTAGCGGTCCAGCGAGCTGTCCTGATCCTGATAACCCGCTATCACGCGTCCACGCACGCTGCCAGCCTCGTTCAGCGGACCGGAAACGTCCGCAACGTAACGCTGCTTATTCCAGCTGCCGTAGCTGGAGCTGAGGTTGCCGGTAAATTCTTTACTGTCGGCGTGCTTGCGCACCATATTGACCGACGCCGCCGGGCTGCCCGCGCCAGTCATCAGCCCGGTGGAACCGCGCACTATTTCGATGCGGTCATAAATCGCCGTATCTTCCCCGGCATCGCCATAGTTCCAGTTATCGCTGGCGGAAGTCGGGATATCGTCGAAGGTGTAGTTGGTTATCTGGAATCCACGGGCGAAGTAGGCCGAGCGTTCACTGTCGATAATTTCGGCGGAGACGCCGGTAGTATTATTCAGCACGTCACCCACTGATTGCAGATCTTGATCCTGCATGCGCTGCCCGGTCACAACGCTGAACGACTGCGGCACATCGCGCGGCGTCAACAGCATTTTGGTGCCTGCGCGCGTGGTTTTAACGCTGTAGTCCTGCTGCTCATCGGCGGCATTATCAACTGTGGCATCGACCACCAGATCGGGCTGGGCGACAGCCGTTTCCTCACTGGCGGCCTGCGCCGGATGAAGCAATGAGTTGATCGCCAGTGCCAGCAGCGAGACGGCAAACGTTGTCGCCATATACGGCATGCGCCGTGCATTGTTTTCCCTGAAATTAAAAGACATCATCGTTCCCCACGCGGAAGCATTATTTTTTTGGTATGGCGTTTATTGGCGGCGTGCCCATTTTGGCGACATTAAATCTCGCTAACATGGAAATCGCAATGCAGATGATAATCATTTTCTTTAAGATTATCATTGTAAAATTTTTGTCAGCATGAGTGGCAGAGCATTACTTTTCACTATTTACAGTGACTTATGAGGAGTTACAGCGAAAAAGAAGCGGGTTGAAGGGAAGGCAAACCCGGCGCCGCGTTGGACGGGCCGGGACAGGAAATGATTAGTTTTGACGCATAATGCTGACAATCTCTTCAAGCGTATCGGCCAGACGCTCGCCGCGCCTGTAGGCGAGCAGGGCCTCTTCAGCGCCGCTTTGTAGCGACTTTGGCCGCTCGACAAACGCACCCAGTGGGGAAAGCTGTGCATCCAGCACTGCGGCAAACGGGATGCGTACTTTATCCAGACTGAACTGCTGTTTGAACAGTGACTCTGACTGATCGCGGGTGATCACGGCCAGCTGAGCATCAGGATAGCGCTCGCACAGCGCGTTAATTGCCGGCATATTGCGCTGGCAGTCCGGGCACCACATCTCTGCGGCCGCCAGGATGACGAATTTTCCTGAGAGCGCCGCGATATCCGCGGTGGTTTCCTGACTGAGAAAGTCCGGTCGAGTGATTTTCTCCTGCTCAATGCGCAGCTGCGCGATCTCCTGCGCTGTCCCCTGGCTGACGAACTCTTCATAGCCAACGCTGTTCTCAATGAGGCTGTTGAAATCTGCCACGCTATTTCTCCTGTCCGGTATTGCGAAATGATTCACGGATAATAGCAGGAGTGGGGGCAGAAATTAGCTCGCATCAAAAATGACGTAGAGTTTGCGCATCTGCGTGTCGACCACCCAGGTACCTGCGGTGTTCGCTTCGAAGAAAAAGGAATCGCCAGCTTTGAAGGTCAACGTCTCTTCGCCGTCCGGCGTGAAGGAACCGCTGCCGGCGAGAAAGTGCATTATCTCGGCCTGCTTCACCGAGCGGCGATAGCTGCCGGCGCTGCACTCGAAAATACCGGTATCAATATCTTCTTTTCCCGGGATCACTTTCTGAATACCCGACAGCTGAATTGGCGACGTTTCCGGCAGACCGTCAACGCTGCCCCAGGGTTCTAACACTTCTATAGCCGCTGGCTGTTCAATCTTTTGTACTTTCATTGGCCTTTCCCTTTAGTGAATGTGATACAGCGAGCGTAACCTGATAAAAATTTCAGGGTTTTACTTGCTACGGTTACTCAGCATAAGAGAAGCACCAAATAGATTGGCGGGATTATTAGCCGCCGGTTAACACATTTGTGTGTTAATCGGCGTGCCTCTGGCAGAAACTTTTGCGGCCTGACTTTGCCATTTATTCGCCCCAGCGTTCTCTGAGGTAGTTAACCGCCTCCTGCGTCTGCATCTGGTTTAGGTAGTTTTCCCGGAACAGGATGGTGCCGTTGATTTGCGGCACAGATTCGTTCAGGTCGAGCTGTTTTTTTAGCTCGGGCACGCCGCCACCAATCATCCAGTCAGGTTCATTTTTTGACGGCTCACCCACTTTATACAGCGCGATGCCAATGTAGAGGCGGGTATGAGTCGGCTTGACCACATCCGCCCACCATTTTGCCAGCACGTCATAGCGTGCCGCCTGGCGGGCAAAGGGCCAGTAGAGCTGCGGGGCGATATAGTCCAGCAGCCCCTGCTGCACCCAGCGGCGAGTATCGGCATAGGCTTCATCGTATGCCGCCGCGCCGCGCGTGTCGGAGCCGGCCGCATCGTGCGAAAGGTTGCGCCATACCCCCGCCGGACTGACGCCAAACTCCACGTCAGGCTTCAGCTGTTTGATGGTGCGTGATACCTGTTCAATCAGCTGCTGGGTGTTGTGCCGCCGCCAGTCCGCTTTGCTGGCAAAGCCCTGACCATAGGTCCGGAAGGTCTGAGAGTCGTTGAGCATCGAACCCGCGGATTCCGCATAGAAATAGTCATCGAACTGCACGCCGTCAACGGGATAACGCGCCACCACTTCGGCCACGATGCTGGTGATCCAGTCACGCGCCTCCGGGATGCCAGGGTCCAGCACAAAGCGGTCACCGGCGGTGCGGATCCACTCTTTATGCAGCACGTAAACGCTGGCCGGATGCAGCGACAGCGTGCGGTTTAACTCAGCAACGGTGGACGCTTTGGTGTTCACCGACACGCGATAAGGGTTGAGCCAGGCGTGGACTTTCATACCGCGCTTGTGAGCTTCATCCAGCATAAACTGCAGCGGGTCGTAGCCAGGATCCTTGCCAATCTCGCCCGTCAGCATATCGGACCACGGCAGTATTTTGGATGCCCACAGCGCAGTGCCATCCGGTTTCACCTGGAAAAACACGGCGTTGACACCGAGACTTTTCAGCTTATCCAGCTTATCGGTCAGCGCTTTCTGCTGTTGGCTGATGCGCGCGGCGGCACTGCTGGCATTGACTGAGGCCACCGGCGGCCAGTCAAGGCGGGAAACGGTTGCCAACCAGACACCTCTTAACGGCGGCTGACCCTGCTGCGGTTCCACCGGCAATGGCTTTGTGACCACCGGGAAAGGAGTAACCAGCGACTTTGGCGGTTGCGAAGAGCAGCTGACCAGCAGCAGGAGAGCTACGCAGGCTGTGCTAACTGTCTTCATGCTGGATAACGATGGCAAGCGGCGAGGGCGGGTGATGGTGTGCTCCGGTTCATTACGGTGGTGATGAGATAGCGAACATTCTCTTATTATCCAAAATTAAGTCAATGCTTTAGCTATAGACATATTCCGCGGCGAATGATGAGATTCCCCGCTATGCTTGTGTATCACCAGTTTTGCCAGCGACTGTTCCTGAGGAATATCGATGGGTAATAAGGGCATTTCTGCAGGTACCGTTTACGGTATTCCAATCACCTTTATCCGCTATGGCTTAACCGGGGGGCTTAATACCCTGGTGCACTGGCTGGTGTTTTTCACCGGCTATAGCCTGTTTCATTTTAATCAGGCCAGCGCCAACGCAGTCGCCTTTGCCTGCGCGGTAACGGTGAGCTTTTTTATTAACGCCCGCTGGACGTTCAGTAGCCCTGTGTCGCTTAAGCGCTATCTATTGTGGGTCAGCTTTATGGCGTTTTTCGCTCTCTTTACCGGCTGGTGTGGGGACTTAATGGTGCTCAATCCCTTCCTTACGCTGATAATTTTTTCTGCGTTAAGTCTGGTGATCGGTTTCTTTTTTGCCAACCGTTTCGTTTTCAGGTGAGGATCGGAATGCTGATATCTCTGGTGGTGCCCGTGTGGAATGAGGAGGAGGCCGTACCGGTTTTTTACCGCGCGCTGGATATCCTCGGCGATCTGCAGCTGGAACTCATATTTGTTAATGACGGCAGTAGTGACAGCACCGCCGAGGTGATTGAGCGACTGATAGCCAACGATGAGAGGCTGGTGCTGGTTAATTTGCGTCGTAATTTCGGCAAAGAAGCCGCTCTGCTGGCGGGATTTAATTATTCTACTGGCGATGCCGTTATTCCGCTGGATGTTGATATGCAGGACCCCTTAGAGCTTATTCCCGAGCTGGTCACCATCTGGCAACAGAAGGGGGTGGATATGGTACTGGCGCGGCGCAGCGATCGGAGTGCTGATTCCTTCCTGAAACGTATCTCCTCGCGCTGGTATTACAAAATGCATAACGTGTTAGCGCGCGAGAAGATTGAAGAGAACGTTGGCGATTTTCGCCTGTTATCGCGCAATACGGTTGATGCGATCTGTTCACTTCCCGAGCACACCGTGTTTATGAAAGGTATGATGCCGTGGGTGGGGGGCAAGACCGCTATTCTGGACTATGCCAGGATGCCGCGCGTGGTGGGTAAAACGAAATTTAACGGCTGGAGCCTGTGGAATTTCGCCCTCGACGGTATTACCTCATTTTCCACACTGCCACTCCGCGTGTGGACCTATATAGGCGGCGTCGTCGCCGTTATTTCTCTGCTTTATGGTATCTGGATTGTGCTATCAAAATTTATCTGGGGTAATGCGGTTGCCGGCTATTCTTCGCTGATGACGGTCATGCTGTTCCTCGGCGGTGTGCAGCTGATTGGCATTGGTATTCTCGGTGAATATATCGGTCGGATGTATACCGAGAGTAAGAACAGGCCGCGTTATATTATTGAGAGCGTGCTGAGGAAGAAAAATGACGGCCAGTGAGCTTCAGCCCGTTTCCCGTTTACGGCAGATAGTCTTTACCTTCATGATAGCGCTGCTGGCGACCCTGCCGGTCTGGACCAGCAAACTCTATTACCGTGACGATCTGTACCGGATATTTAATGGCAGCACCTCGGCGTGGCTGTCAAATGGCCGGCCAATGACCTGGCTGCTGCAGTCGATGCTATCGTTCAGCAGCAACCTTAGCGATATCTCACCGCTTAATTTGTTAATCGGTCTGCTGGCGCTGAGCATTGCCTCGGTGATCTATATCGAGAAGCTGCGCATCCCACTCACCGGTTATTGGGCGCTGATACCCCCCCTGTTCATCATCCTTAACCCTTTTCTGGTGCAGTGCCTGCTTTACGCCTATGACAGTCTGACCATCCAGCTTGCCTTCGCCATTGCGATGATGGCCAGCCTGAAGCTGAGGCCGGGCGGGTTGCAGCAGCTCATCCTTGACGTGCTGCTTTTGCTGATGGTTCTGACGCTGTATCAGTCCGGCTTAAACCTGTTTATTGGCTGCGTGGCGTTACTGATTGTATGCCGCATTATTCAACATTTACCCGTCTGGCAATGGCTTGGCGTCAAGATATTCGCGCTGCTGATCGCTGTGCTGATCTATAAATACGGCATCAGCGGCCCCCTGATTGATAAAGCGGATTTATACAGCATGCAGCATAATCAGCTGCTGATTCCCGGGCCGGGCGCGCTGCATATTCTGACTGAAAGCATCAGACGTTATTACTCCCTGTTTTTCAGCGCTTACCCTGGGTGGCGAGCCGGGTTTGTTTGGGGTTCTGTTCTGTTTGCTGCCGTCGGCCTTGGCATTACTGGAATCCGGTTAAAGCAGCAGCAAAGACTCAATGTCTCCACTCTGCTGCTGCTGTCAACAACACTACCAGTGGCCATTGCATCCGTTGCCGGACTCTCGCTTATGCTGGCCAGCCCGGTTTTTGTTCCGCGCATGCTGGCAGCCTGGGGAGTGACTCTGCTGTTCTGCTTTTATATCAGCGTTCAGGCATGGCCTGCGTTGAGGCGGTGGTTAGCTGGGCTGAGCGGGGTTCTGCTGCTGTACCATCTGGTGGTGATGCTGGCCTGCTTTAACACGGTGGTCAACAGCCAGCGCTACGAGTTTAGCGTGATGGCTCAAATTAAAAGTGACTTCTACCGACTGCCCGCACGCAGCATTGATAGCATGGCATTTATCGGTCAATTAGATGATGAGCCTGAGGTGCGAACTAATATCAAAAATCTCCCCCTGATTAACAACATACGCATGAAAATGCTGGGCGAGTCAGAACCCTGGATTTGGCAGGCGCTAATCGCCCATGCCGACTTACCGTTAAAATCAATCAGAGCGACTGAGCTGATTCGGGCGGCAAAGCCGCATAACTATCTTTCTCAGGGGCCCGAGTATGACGCCTATGTTGTCAACAGTACCCTGGTGATTGATTTCCGTAAGTCAGGTGGGGTGGTGGAGGCTGATGCTCAGTAGGTTGGATAGCATGTCAGTGCAAAGAAAAGGATGAATATGTCAGATAAATTATACGAGATAATCTATTAACGATATCTTCCCAGATAATCCGGAGTAATAGATAACAGGGATATTAGTTACAACACACACGATTCTGTTCCATTTTTCTGTGTAAACCTCAGCTCCATAGAAACGGTAAGCTTCCAGCTCCCCACTGCAAAGCCCCGCCGCCCCGGGCCGGAGGCCCGGAACTGAATGGCTTTGTAACCGGGTGTTGTAACTATTAAAGTGCTTTTATGGTGAGGTCTGAGTTTGGTGAATACGATAGTGCCCAACCTACCGGTTTGCGGGCGAAAAGATCCAGCAACAGATCTTTGCAACAGTGCCCCATGTTGTAGGTAGCCCAGTTTGTGATTTTGAACTTTTGTTTTGCCACGGGATACAGCTAAAGAATCAGGAGTGTGGTGACCTTATCCTGACTACGGAAAAAGTTCAGTTTAATCAACAAAGCCACTCAAATACATAAAATTCCCATATCGTGGCATGATTTTTTAATTAATATAAAGCGATTTAATAAAAGACTATATATTTCAATAATAAGAAATAGAGGAAAGTGAAAAAACGCCAGATAACGCCAGTACTTTCCGATTTTCATAAAAATAAAAGTTGAAAATAATGCTGTGGCAATGTATTAGTCTATCTAACAAAGAATTGCCATGAATTTCACCAATGTCATAACAAAGGAAGTGTTTATGAAAGTAATCGAAAGAGATTTTTTAGCCGAAGTTTCTGGCGCAGGCGGTCGTAACGACCCACCGTTTAATTAAGAATGTAACAACAGCAGTAATGAGGGAGGGGCGGGGTCACAAAATAAAGGTAACTCAAACTACAGTCAGAGTGTAGTGCATCCTGTAATAATGGTATGATCGGTGGAGTTATTGCCGGGGCAGATTTAGGCATGGCCGGTGGTACGTTTGCAGGCGGTTGTTTCAGCGGTAACGGTGGTAATAATTCATCTGGAAGCTGTAACTCTGGTGGAATGGGCGGCTCCTGCACCCAATAAATAATCATTACCCGCTGCGTGTTTCGGGTGGGTCATAAGGAGGATAAATTGAAGTTAATCTTGAAAAATTTAATATTACTCTTGTCAATAATGACTGGGTTTTTATTCCTAAGTGGTGTGGGTATTTATCCGGGATTCTTCACCTTTACACCTTCAGCTGAAGTGTCGAAATTTGTCATCACCATCAGCTCACTGATATCTTTTTCTTTACTGGGTCGTAGAATAATAAAATTAATTTTTAAAAATGACGATAAAATCATCGGTAAAACTGAATGACTAAAAAAGTTACGCATCGAGATTGGTTAAATTATGCGATTAATGTACAAAAATCTCCAATCTCCAAACTGCCCCCCTTATTCAACAAAGTCCTGTTAAACCCGCAGCTCGAAAAACCGCCAGAACCGGATCCCACCCCTCCCGACGGCGGATTTTCACCCTGACACTATATGTAGTGGCTGTGTAACCTGCCACAGGCACAAAGTAGAAAAGCACCTAATGAGGTCAGAACTATAGAGATTCTAATTATAGAGCTCAAACATTGGGGTCATACGAAATCGTCACTCAGGTACTACAGGGCGCCATCAATGGTATACCTGATTCCTATACTGGGTGCAGCTCGGCTGCTCCTGGACAGTACTTTAAGGCTACAATTTTCCAGCGATTTTACCGGATCCACGACTGCATAGGGATTGAAACTGGATGAATACTGGCTAGAGATAATTACCTGGAACTTGATCCTGCAGAAGCAGTTAAGACGCTGACAATTGACGACAAACGCATTTACGTGTGAGTTATACCTAATATTAAAATATAAATAATCACTTAAATCACACCGTCATCTTCTTCCATCAGTGCAACCATTGCGCCTTTATGCGCTTCAACCATACGTATATAGCGCATCACAGTCTGGGTTTGAGTCCAGGTGCCTTCCTGCATAATCTGGGCGAGTGGAACGCCCTTTCTTGCCATATCCTGTGCGGCCCCCACGCGCGCACTGTGTCCGCTCCAGCCTGCGTAACGTCCCTTGTTGGTTTTCACACGCTCTTTTTCGCAGATCGCTTTTCGGGCGCGACAAAAGATATCTTCAAGACTCGGCGCACTCATAGGGGTCGTAGTCACACTGACAATCTTATTAGAACGATGAATAGGGCAGAACAGCACCGCATCAGGTTCGTCGTTCAGTCCGGCGGCGTCAATCCATTCTGTTAAACGCTGAGATGAGCGAGCACTCAACGCTTTAACAATGCCACCAGAATGAAGAATAGTTTTAGTCCAACCGACATCAAGGATGATTCGGCCGTCCTCAGTTCGACTAATATCTCTCACTCGCAGGCGCGACATCTCGCTCATTCGAAGAAGTGTACTATACGCCACATGCAAAAATGCCAAATCACGTTTCAGCTGCAGGCGAGGTGAAGCTTGCCAAATTTTATCCAGCCGATTGAGGTCTGCCCTGCAGAAGGGTACCGCCTGGCCAGTACGTTCACCGGATGATACTGCCTTACGGTTAATTTTCTTCCTGGCACGCACCACAACGGGCGAGACGTTAGGGGGAATGAAGCCGGCGTTACGGTGTAACATAGAAATTAGAGCTGCATGCGTTGAAATCGTAGATGCTGCTCGGCCAGCATTCTGCAGATGCAGCAGATAATCCTGTAGATCTTCCGCCAACATCGGCAGGAATGAACGATGGTTTTCTTGTGCCCAGCGCCAACATACCCGCATGACGCTGAGGAGCTGTTTCCACGTGTTAGACGAGAATGCCTCTCGCTGGTTAACGAAGGAGGCGAGTCTTTGCGAAATGTCTTCATCCATTGATGTCAGCAAGTTGGGGCTGCTGAAGCCGGCAATCTGAGTCATATCGGTCAGTATTCATCCAGCCAGAGATTGGCAACGCTACGTGAAATCTGAATAATTCGCAGGGGTATCGTCCTCAAAATTTTACGTAGCGATGCCGATATTTTAATCATTTATAGAGCGGGCATTTCGCCAGCCTGAGCGTGTCGGATATCTGTTGATACCAAAGGCCTCCTGAGCAGGATCTGGCCCAGACCCACATGGTACAGGGATTCATTGCTTATGTCTGGCCTTATATAATCTTAATTATATAAGGTTAGGATATTATCTTTCGGGATGAGAATTTTTAAAGTGATTATTTATGGCTTACTGCGAAAGGTATGAGTCAAAAGGGTTAAGTAATGAGGTCAAAGTTGCTGGATGTGCAGATGGGGGGGTAATTTAACATAAGATGTATTATGTGTACTAATTATGTCAGTCTAAAGCGATAATGCGTGCTCGCAGGCGCTTCCGTCTGGTGATGGACCAAGCCGCAGAAGCGCAAACAAAGTTCCAACTAAAAAGCGGCAACGTGCGGCCAATGGGGATGATTTGCTATAGGTGCTGATAAGTTTACAGGCGCGAAGTCAGGAAATATTATGTAATTAATCCAGCATTGAGCAGATATCAGGAATATTTGAGGGGTAAACAACGTCGTGAGTATTTCTCAGTTGATTAAGATCCCACCAGTGATAATTATTAATGACTGATTTTTCATTTTCAGTCCATCCGCTGTTACTGATATCTTCATCACCCACTTTAATTAAATAAAATTGCTCATGTGCCAGAACCACCTCACCGCTGGGCAGAGTCATTTCAAAAATCCTCTCAGTTAATGACTGCCCCACGTTATCAACATAAATGCCTGTTTCTTCTGCGAGTTCTCTGATAGCTGCCTGCTCAAAAGTCTCTCCTGATTCCACTCCTCCACCGGGAGTTGCCCAGTATTCTCTACCTGCCAGCGCATCATTGTCATGCCTGAACCTGAATAATAAGACCTGATTGAGAGGGTTGATGATAAGCAAACGGGCCGAATTACGGGTACGCACTGGATAATTCCTTTTCATTTCCTATGTAAGTCAGCATAACTGATTTTGATAATAAAAAAAGAGTCGAAGTTAAATCACATATTATTTGAGAATATCGGACATCTCAGATTTGCCCAACCCCGGTCATCTCTACTTAGCGTTGACAATTGCTGTCAGTCCAAAGCAACGATGTCGTGCTTGTTTCCAGCTCTGCTCATCTGCCGGCATCTTATGAATTCATTTCGGGCCAGCTTTTACTCTGCCGTGCTCCAGACGCCGGCGAATGGGTTCAAACTCAGGCCCCGGATGACGCGCTAAGGTGTCCGCAGTATGTTGCTCCATCGCCTGCCAGTATGACCACGGCACCTTACGTTTGCCGAGTTCGTAGTCCATGGCATCCCAGCTGTCTTCGCGGAAGCTGTAAAAGGCCCAGTGCGACTGCTTTTTATCCAGTACCTGCAACACATCCTCCAGGTACTGCTGGCATCCCGGCAGCATGCGGATACAGCCGAACTCTCCGGCTACCATCCGGCTGGCCGGTATATGCTGTTGTTCAGCCCAAATAAAAGGTTGTTGCAGATACTGTGCTACGCGCTGCGCGTTCCACATCTCTTTCCCCGTACCGAAGGGGACCACACCGGGATACGAGTACGGTTTTTTGCGCTTAAGATTTGGTCCACTGGTGGCGGCGTAGGGTTCATACATATGAAAACTGTACAGCACACGCGTGTCGTCCAGCGCCGCGGGCCAGTAGCCAAACCCGTCAGCAGCACCATACCAACCACCGTCTACCATGACAGGCGTAAGCGGATCTACTTCGCGAATAGCGCTAATCAGCATCTGATAAAATGCCGGCAGATCGCGTGCGCTGCCCTGATGATGCTGGTACCAGCGCTGCATCTCTTCGATGCTGCCGTGTTCGGCAAGCCCGGCACGCTTTTCTGGTGCGGGCTCATTAATCAGGTTATAGGCTGCCACCCCGGGAACATCCTTCAGCGCCGCAGCCAGGTCGCGCCAGAAAGCCGCACTCTGCTTCCAGTAGCTTTTGTCCTGCCACAGACGGTCATCAAATTTCCCCCCGTTATTTTGCGACCAGCGCATACCGGGCAGGCTCAGCGGGGAGATGACTACTTTGAGGCCTGAATCATGTGCTTTTTTTAGCGTGGCCTTCAGCGTGCTGAGATCCGCAGGCTGTAGCCCCTGATAATGATCAGCATCGCCCATCAGAAAGTCACGCTGCTGGGGGTGCCATTTGTCATAGGACAAACGTACCCAGCTGGCACCGTAGCCACGTAATGCAGCAAAATAGGCCTTGTCCGGCGGCAGGCGGTTAAAGCTGTTGCCTCCATAACGTGGGCTGTCCCAGAAGGTAATCTCATCGGCGGCATGCGACAAACCAGACAGTATTCCCCAGAGCAACAGGGCCAGGCACAGCGATACCGGCAGATTTTTCATCATCGTTATCTCTCTTATCTTGAAATGATGAGAGGCAGTATCCCCTGCGCCGGAAGCCGAATTGTCAGAGCAATGTCAGAATATGCCCGCGCCCTCAGTTTTTTAGCGTGAGTAGCGGTCCGGCCATGCGGTGTTCAAAACGCAGCGTGAGCCCGCCCCGCGCTTCCACGCGGATCACGGAAGCAGTGCCCCATAAATTTTCTGCATCATCACGCGGCGGCCAGTTATGTAGCTGGAGGTCATCGCTGCGATGCCACGCTGTCTGCGCAAAGCTATCGCGCCTTAACAGTGCCTGCTCTAGCCAGGGAGCAGGGCAGGCAGCCGCTACTGTCGGGGGATGCAGCTTAATCTTTCCCTGCTGAAGCTGTATCCAGTTAAGATGGTTGCTGCCCTGTAAAGCCAGCGGCTGCTGCCACATTTCACTGCCGGAACGCACCGTCAGCAGATAGATACCGGCGGCTAACGGTTTATTCAGGTCCTGGCTTTGAATGCTGAACCCATCACTGCCGTAATATTCTTGCTCAGCTCCCGCCATTAAATCCCTGCCGTCCGGGGAAGAGAGCACGACACGTAACTGACGAGACGGGCTGTTCCCACTCAGCTGCACCCGGTAAATACGGTTGAGGGGCATATCGCGCTGGATCAGCGACAACGAAGGGTGATCCAGCCAGTCCGGGATTGCTATCGGCAGGTCATTGCCACACTGGACTGTGATCAATGCATCCAGCGCCTGTAGCCATGCATCACGCTGCGCCGCACTACTCATCTGAGGCCAGCTGATAAGCAGCTGTTGCCAGGCCAGATCGCTGCGCTTAGTGAGAAGAGCGTGATAGAGCGGTGTCAGCGGCGTGGCGGGCAGCGTGACGGCTGCGATTCCAGTGGGGAGAAGCAGCCCGGCGATAAACGTTAGAAACGGACGCATCAAGGCAGTTTTTCCAGACGATAACCGACACCGCGCACGCTGCTGATAGCGATATCCGGCAGCTTCTGCCGCAGCTGTAAAATATGGGTATCCACGGTGCGGGTCGAGGGAAAACTTTGGTAGCCCCAGACCTGATTCAGCAGTTCGTCACGGGTAAACACCCGTCCGGTCATTTGCACCAGCGTTGACAGGAGTGAAAATTCCGTTGCCGTCAGGGTAACCTCTCTTTTTTGCCAAATCACGGCCTGCCTTGATGGGAAAAGCTGAAGTTCCCCGACCGTCAGCTGCCCCTCGCCCAATGTACGCAGCTGGGCACGAATGCGCGCCAGCAGTTCGACATGCGCAAAAGGTTTAGTCAGATAATCACGGGCCCCGGCTTCTAGACCGTCAACCCGGTCATCAATACTGGCGCGAGCGGTCAGCACAATCACCGGCAGCGCTTTTTTTGCCAGCCATCGCGGGAGAAAACGCAGGCTGTCACCGTCGGATAACTGCCGGTCGAGGATAACCAGCCCGGCCAGATTCCACAGGTGCGATACCGCTGCTGTTTCGCGCGTCCAGTGGCAGATAAACCCTTCCTGCCGCAGGAAGGAGGTCAACCCCTCACCCAGTGCAGGATCGTCCTCTATCAGCAACAGCGTATTATTGCTTGTCACAAGGCAGCTCCAGAGTGAAGGTGGTAGGTGGCCCGCTGAGCGTCAGGCGCCCCTTAAGTCGCCAGATAATGCGTCTGACAATCGCCAGTCCGAGGCCCATCCCGGACTGCGCTGAAAGAGACCGCCCCAGGTGGGGTAAACGCGGTGACTGCAGTGAACCTGCATCCGTCACCCGCAGAGTGAGCCGCCCTTTACCCCACTCTGCGCTCAGACGAACCGGGGCGCGTCCGTGGCGAAAGGCATTATCCAACAGGTTATTCAGACACAGGGTGACCCAATATATTGGCAGTGCGACCCGGCGATCGCTGGCGAGGCAAAACGTCAGCCCGGGCCAGCATCCCGTTATATGGCTAAGCCAGTCGCTCAGTAACAGCGCGGTGGGGGCCTCCAGCACCTTCCGCCGACTGTTACCAGTCAGATAGTGCTGGCTGGCTTCAGCCATCTGCCGCATGCGCTGCACGCAATCCGCCAGCGCGGCAAAACCGGACTGTGCAGGCAGCGGCAGAGTGTCGAAATCACGACGAAAATCTTCCACCACGTTGCCCAGGCGGGCGATGGGCGTGCGCAGTTCATGCGTCAGCATCTGCAGGATAAAGCGATGCCGCTGCTGCAAACGTCGCCGCTGCCAGGCAAACCAGATCAGGGATACAGACGCCATGATTGCCGCACCGGTCAGTAACGATCGCCAGCCTTCGCTGCTCTCAACGCCTGGTATGATGCAAAGCGTGCTCAGGGCAATATCACAACGCCCGCCAGCAGCAAGTAATGTTATTCCTGCGCGTCTGGCTAGCGGCTGCCAGACCTGGGGCGCGTATAGCAGCCACTGTTGATGATGTAATCGCCACAGCGTGCCGTTCTGCATCAGCCAGCCCTGTCCACTTGCCAGCGCATCAAGGTTCTCATCAGATAGCAGGCCAATGCCTCCCAGCGCCTGCGGTCTTTCCCGCACGTGTAGCACCTTTTCCAGCGCCGCACGCTGCTCAGGGTGGCGCTGCAAGTAGTACCAGGCGTTGCTTCCTCCGAGCGGAGAGACGGGATGTGCGGCAAACCAGTCCGCCGTAAGCAGCGTGTCATGACACAATGCCAGCGCCAGCTGACGGCTCGCCCTGGGTACCTCACGAAGTGACCCGGTACAGCGCTGCTGATAATGGTACAACGCCGACAATACCGGTAATGGCAAGTCGTCAAAGTCCGGATAAAGTGAAGAAGGGCGTAATAGCAACGGGTCCAGCTGCTGCAGCGTGCTGAGCGGGATCGCTATGCTAGCCGGAGCCTGTTCGAGTGCGGAGAAAAACTGGTCGGCAGACTGAGAAAGCGGCAGCGGCGCACAGGCAGCGATCAACAGTGAACAGACTGTCAGCAGCGACAGCATTTTGCTTCGTTCCATGCGCACTCTCCACCGATCGCTGAGGCGCAGATAACTAACAAAAAAACGGTCCATGATAAACAAGATATTGTTAATAACGCGAGTTCGGTCATGGAAATGGGCAGGCTACTATTTCTGCTCACCCGCCGCCAATGCGCTTAATCAACCAGCGAATTGACATCCTCCCCTCCCTGAAGAACGGCTTTTACCGCGCACCTGATAAACTGCACCATTCCCTGTAAAACAGCTTTCGCCGACCGACTAACTCCATAATTTCATAGTTTGTATCGATATTAAGCTGTTTAACCCCATGATTATGGATTTAATCGTTTTGCCACAATTACTACTTAACTCTATAATAACGTGTATTAACCTCATATTTTAAAGATAAGCATCATTATGATGGATTTAACCCTTAGTAAACCCGGCGAAGTTGTTAAGCTGCTCTGCGAGCGGCTACGCAAAGAGCGCCTGACGCAGCAGATGACGCAGGCCGACGTCGCGTCGCGGGCGGGGATTGGCGTCAATACGGTGTCAAACCTCGAAGCCGGGCGCAACGTGGGGTTCGAAAATCTGGTACGGGTGGCGATGGTGCTTGGGCGCGGGAAAGAGCTGGAGGCGCTGTTTATGCCTCAGATCGACAGCATCGACGATCTTCTGCGTTACGAGAAGAGTACTGCACGCCAGCGCGTAAAAAGGAGTTCAACCCATGGTCAATAAAGTCGATGTTTACTACGAGGGCTGGGGTGAACGATGGCAGTGGGGAACGCTGGTGTCATCGATCGCGTTAACCGGTCGCCCGCTGATCATGTTTGAATACAGCGAAGAGGCGGCGCGGCGCGGACTGGAGCTTTCATCGCTCCGCCTGGCGCTAAAAGGGCCGCGGCTGCGCAGAGATTTCCCCGCGCATCAGCTTGGCTTACCCGGCCCGGTTTACGATGCGCTGCCCGATGGTTGGGGCATGCTGCTAATGGATCGCCTGTTTCGCCAGCGCGGGCTGAATGCAGCGCGCATTGGCCCGCTTGAACGGCTGACTTACATCGGTAGCAATGCGATGGGGGCAATGTCGTTTGAACCTTCACAATCGGAAGCTGCTGCCCTGGCGCAGGATATTACGCTGTCGAAGCTGGCGACGGAGGTTCAGGAAGTTCTGGACGGCGAAGGTGGCGCATTTCTGCAGCGGCTGCTCCAGATGGGCGGGTCGCCTCAGGGTGCGAGGCCGAAAGCGCTACTGTACCGCGATCCGGCCAGCGGCCATTTCACCACTTCCGCCTCTGCACAACTGGAGGCCTGGCTGATTAAATTTCCCGCCCGCCAGGAACATCCTGAAGTGTGCGCGATTGAGGCGGTGTATGCACAGTGCCTGCGCGAGTGTCAGATCGATACGCCTGACACCGCTTATTTCTCTCTGCCCAATGGTCAGGCGGCGTTTGCCTCAAAACGGTTTGACCGCCAGAACGGATTGCGGGTGCCGATGCAGAGCCTTGCGGCCTACACCGGGGCCAATTATCAGGTACCCGGCGCGCTGGATTACACCAGCTTCCTACGTGCAACACAGCTGTGTACCAACGACGTACGCCAGAAAGCCCTGGCTTTTGAGCGCGTCGTGTTCAATATCGTGTTCAATAACCGCGACGATCATCCGAAAAATTTTGCTTACACCATGACGCACAACGGCCAGTGGCAGCTGGCACCGGCCTACGATGTCACCTGGTGCGAGGGACCGGGTGGTTATCATCAAATGGACGTAATGGGCGAAGCGTTACAGATTGGCCGTGAACATCTCCTGGCGCTTGCTGAGCAGGAAGCCGAGCTGAGTTCGCAGCAGGCGGGTAATATTATTGCGAAGTGCTGTGATGTGGCAGCGGGCTTTGCGCTGAAGGCTGGCGATATGTTCCCCGGCCAAATCACCGGGGAAACGTTGCGTACCCTGCAGGCGCGGATGGATGACAACATTAAACGGTTAGGCCGCTAGCGACTGCGTTTTCATCAGCAGGGCTGCTTTGGCAATCTCAGGTGCAAGCCAGCGGTCGTCAGTCCAGGTCGCGACCTGCTCACGCAGCAGCGCATGTGCCCTGCGCGTGCCTTCCCCCGCCTGGCTGGCATCGTGGAAGTCTAACGCCTGCGCCGCCAGAAAAGCCGGTAACTGCAGACCTGCGAATTGTTCATAAAGGGAACGTGACGCACTAAAACAGAGCAGGCTGCACCATAATTGGTGCAACCCCAGGTAGCTTATCTACGAACGGGGGCGGTTTTTCGCGTTGGCCCAGGGATCGCTATCCTGAGATTCCTCACTGGCGTCAGGCTCACTCACCGTGGCGATGTAGAGCGCTTCCACTTCCTGCCGCGCCCAGGGCGTGCGGCGTAAAAATTTCAGGCTGGATTTGATGCTCGGGTCGCTTTTGAAGCAGTTGATCCTGATGCGCTGCGCCAGTTCTTCCCAGCCATATCGCTCAACCAGCGCGGTGACCAGCGCTTCCAGCGTGACGCCGTGCAGAGGATCTTTTGAAGAGTGAGTGGTCATGGTCATTCCGGTTCTGTCAGAAAATTGCGCACACCATACTGAGCGCAAACGCGTTATGCAATCTTCACCATCATAGCAGCAGGTGAAAATAACTGTATCTGGAGGAAATTTTGCGACAGAATCAGCAGCGCTACAGTTTTATAAACAGGATGTTACCCCCACAAAAGGAAATGTTATGCCTCGTACATTCTTCGCCATGATTGTCGCTTCATTGCTCCCGTTTTTAACCGGCTGCAACAATCACCTTCCCAGCCCGCAAGCTCATGCCAAAAGTTATGTGTTCAAAACGAAGACGAATTTCGATCCTAACTTCTACACCAAAACGTCCGATACCATTAAAGCCATGACCCCGGTATTTGCTCAGTTCTACGATATGGGGACGAAAGATCGTCAGGCAGGAGTAAGCCGCAGCGAGGCCGAGAAAAAAGCGGCGGCGATGTATCACGATGAAGCACTAAATGGGCTGCAAATGCAGGAGACATTCGTGAACCAGACCATCACCTCTCCGGCAGGTAAAAGAAGAGTTCACATCTTCATTACTGAAGCCTCCGGTGCCTACCTTGATGGTTTTGACGGGCGTTAATGCCCCCCTGGCCGCAAGTCAGTATCGGTGCTTAATGATAAAATTCATGCAGAATTAATCACGAGGGGATAACCGCAATATTAACGCGGTTATAAGTTAATTCTCATAAAGAATAAACAGCCCAGAGACAGGAAATTGACGACGATAAATCCCCAGGCTGACCGGGAAAATATCGCCGAGACTTACCGATTTTCTGCCGAAAAATAGCTGGAAATGAGACGCTAAAGTTTTTTTTAATTGAATGCTCAATCAATAAAACTTATCATCGGTGCTCAAATTTACTCAAAACTCAGCGTCAGGAGGCCATTTGCAGAAAAACTAAAACAATAAAATCATAAAGTTACACCACTCATCACCTGAGAGTTCTCCCAGTGTAATTAGCGGATATACGGCGGATTTTACCCAGTATGCGCTAATGCGCGCTTCGCAGAGCGGACTTCAGGCTATTTTTCTGGTCACTGTTTGCGGAGACATTATGCCGTCAATCGAAATACCTGCAAAACCTCAAAAAGATCGTATTAATCCCGTGGTGTTTTACACCTCAGCGGTTCTTATCCTGCTATTTTCCCTGACCACTATTTTCTTCACCGATTTATCCGACCGCTGGATCAATCTCACCCTTGACTGGGTGTCGAATACCTTTGGCTGGTATTACCTGCTGGCGGCCACGGTTTACATCGTTTTTGTAATCTTTATGGCCTGTTCACGCTTTGGCTCGATCAAGCTCGGACCGGAGCAGTCGAAGCCCGAGTTCAGCCTGATGAGTTGGGCGGCAATGCTGTTTGCCGCCGGGATCGGCATTGACCTGATGTTCTTCTCGGTTGCGGAACCCGTCACGCAATATATGATGCCTCCGGAAGGCCAGGGCCAGACGATGGAAGCGGCACGTCAGGCAATGGTCTGGACGCTGTTCCACTACGGTCTGACTGGCTGGTCGATGTATGCCCTGATGGGGATCGCACTGGGTTACTTCAGCTATCGCTATGGCCTGCCGCTGACCATCCGCTCTGCGCTCTACCCCATTTTTGGCAAGCGCATTAACGGTCCGATTGGTCATACGGTGGATATCGCCGCCGTGCTGGGGACCATTTTCGGTATCGCCACCACCCTTGGCATTGGCGTGGTGCAGCTCAATTATGGCCTCAAGGTGCTGTTCGACGTGCCAGAAGGACTGACGGCGCAGGCCGGGCTGATTGTACTGTCGGTGATTATGGCGACCATTTCCGTTACCTCCGGCGTCAACAAAGGGATCCGTTTCCTTTCTGAGCTGAACGTACTGCTGGCCTTTGGCCTGATCCTCTTTGTGCTGTTTGTCGGCGATACCAGCTTCCTGCTGAATGCGCTGGTGCTGAACGTTGGTGACTACATCAACCGCTTTATGGGCATGACGCTGAACAGCTTTGCCTTCGATCGCCCGACCGAGTGGATGAATAACTGGACGCTGTTCTTCTGGGCGTGGTGGGTTGCCTGGTCACCGTTCGTCGGCCTGTTCCTTGCGCGTATTTCCCGCGGCCGTACCATTCGCCAGTTCGTGCTGGGGACGCTGACCATTCCGTTTATCTTCACCCTGCTGTGGCTGTCAATTTTTGGCAACAGCGCGCTGTATGAGATCATTCACGGCAATATGGCGTTCGCCCAGGAAACCATGGCGCACCCGGAGCGCGGCTTCTACAGCCTGCTGGCGCAGTACCCGGCCTTTACCTTCAGCGCCTCTGTCGCCACCATCACCGGCCTGCTGTTCTACGTCACCTCAGCGGACTCCGGCTCGCTGGTGCTGGGTAACTTCACCTCCCGCCTGGCAGACATCAATAATGATGCGCCAAACTGGCTGCGCATCTTCTGGTCGCTGGCGATCGGGGTACTGACGCTGGGCATGCTGATGGTTAATGGCGTGACCGCACTGCAAAAAACCACGGTTATCATGGGCCTGCCGTTCAGCTTTGTGATCTTCTTTGTGATGGCAGGGCTGTATAAATCCCTGCGCGTGGAGGATCACCGCCGCGCCAGCGCCACGGTGAATACGCCGCCGGTGCCGGTCTCGCGCGATGACCGTCTGAACTGGAAGCAGCGTATTTCACGCGTGATGAACTATCCGGGCACCACGCATACCCGCAAGATGCTGGAAGAGGTCTGTCGCCCGGCGATGGAAGAAGTGGGGCGCGAGCTGGAACGCCGGGGCGCGAAAGTGCAAGTCACCGAGATGCCGCCGCTGGAAGATGAACGCCTGAATCACCTGGAGCTGCTGGTGAATCTGGGTGAGGAGCAGAGCTTCCTGTATCAGATCTGGCCGCAGCGTTACTCGGTTCCGGCGTTTACTTATCGCGCCCGCAGCGGCAAGTCCGATTACTTCCGCCTCGAAACCTTCCTGCTGGAGGGCACCCAGGGCAATGACCTGATGGACTACACCCGTGAGCAGATCATCAATGACATTCTCGACCAGTACGAGCGTCATATGACCTTCCTGCACATTCACCGTGAAGCGCCGGGCAACACCATGCCGTTCCCTGAGGCGTAACCCGTTGAGCATCAATCTGACCAGGCTTCGGCCTGGTTTTTTTATCAGCGATGTGGCCTGATGTCGGTTGATTAGTTTAAATAACTGAGTTGGTACGCATGATTATCCAACTGCTGTATAAGCGATGAATTGAGTTCGGGTTAACAGCGAGCCTTAAGCCCGGAGCGTGCTTCACTCAGTGAGCAAAGCGCTTCGCGCCCGCCACGCACAGGATAATCACCCCTGCGCAGACCACCATGCTCAGAGCTATAGCTTCATGCAGAAACAGCGCGGTGAACACCAGGCCGAAGAATGGCTGTAACAGCTGTAACTGCCCCACTCCCGCAATGCCGCCGAGCGCCAGCCCGCGGTACCAGAAGATAAAACCAATCAGCATGCTGAACAGTGAAACATAGCCCAGCCCGAGCCAAGCCGGTGCACTGATGCTGTGCCAGCTGGTCGGCAGCGTGAACAGGCCGATTAGCAACATTAAAGGCAGGGACAGCAGCAGCGCCCAGCTAATCACCTGCCAGCCGCCCAGCCGTCGCGATAACCCTGCCCCTTCCGCATAACCCAGTCCACACAGCACGATAGCGGCGATCATCAGCGAATCACCGCTGAATGAGCCGCCCGTTCCGCAGGCGATCGCAAAGCCCGCCACGGTCGCGGCACCGAGCAGGGAAAATAGCCAGAAGGCTGGCCGGGGTCGCTCGCCGCCGCGCAGGACGCCGAAGATTGCCGTTGAAAGCGGCAGCAGTCCGATAAACACCAGCGAGTGCGCAGCAGTGATATGGCGTAGAGCCAGTGCCGTCAGCAGCGGGAACCCCACCACCACGCCCGCGGCGATAATCAGCAACGGAATGATATCGCCACGCTGCGGTCGGCGCTGACGTAGCAACAGCAGCAGTCCCGCTGCCAGCAGCGCGGCGATAACGGCGCGTGCGGAGGTAAGAAAAAGCGGGGAAAAGTCGGTGACGGCCACGCGTGTCGCAGGCAGCGAGCCGCTAAATATCACCACGCCCGCCAGCCCACTCCACCATCCTGCTTTAGTTTGTTCCATGTTGCCTCATCATGACTGGAAAAATAATTTTCCACGATAGTAAGAAGCAAACGAGCCGCAGCGAAGATACACTACAGTACAATTTCGCCATTCTGTATGGTTCCATTTACCCATACAGTTAGACATTCAGGATCGGCCATGACACGTACCGAAGCGTTAATCAATGAGATTCGCCAGCGTATTGCTGCGGGTTTGCTGTGCAGCGGCGAGCGCCTTCCTTCGGTACGCCGTTTTGCCACCACGATGCATGTATCCCCATCCACCGTGGTCGAAGCCTACGAAAGACTGGCGGCTGAAGGCGTTATCCGCGCACGTCGCGGCTCAGGTTTTTACGTCTGCGGCGCGCATACCGCCCCGTTAAGCCTGACAGAGAGCAGCCAGCGCCAACCCGAAGTCGACCCTTTTTGGGTTTCGCGGCAGTCGCTGGATGCCGCAGCGGGGGAACTGAAGCCCGGCTGTGGGTGGCTACCGGCTGACTGGATGCCGCAGGAAGCGCTGCGCAAGGGCCTGCGCCAGCTGGCACGATCGCCAGATAATAACCTGACCGATTACGGCAGCACGCGCGGTTCAGCCACGCTGCGCCGCCTGCTGCTGGCGCGTTTTGCTCAGGAAGGGCTGGCGGCTTCCATGTCGCAGATAATGCTGGCCGGTTCTGGCACCCAGGCGCTCGATCTCATCTGCCGCCTCCTGCTGCGTCCGGGGGACACCGTGGTGGTTGATGACCCCTGCTACTTCAACTTTCAGGCGCTATTGCGGGCGCATCAGGTCAATATCGTTGGCGTGCCGTTTACCCCGGAAGGGCCCGATGTCGCGATGTTTGAACAGGTGCTTAGCACCACGCGACCACGACTGTATATCACCAACTCCGCGCTGCATAATCCCACCGGCGGCTGCCTGTCCGCCCAGGCGGCCTACCGGGTGCTGCGCGCTGCAACGCTGTACGATACGATTATCGTCGAGGACGATATCTTTGCCGATTTCGAGCCTGAACTGTCACCGCGGCTGGCCATACCTGACGGCCTTGAGCGGGTTATCCGCATGGGCAGCTTTTCTAAAACGCTTTCTGCCTCGGTACGCTGCGGCTATATCGCCTGCCGTGAAGAGTGGATTGAGAGGTTAGTCGATCTGCAAATCGCCACTAACTTTGGCGGCCCCAGCCCGCTGTCTAGCGAGCTGGTCGCCGGCGTACTGGCGGGCGGCAGCTATCGGAAGCATCTGGACGAGGTGATCAAACGCCTCGACCGGGCGCGGAAAGAGGCGATCGTCCGCCTCTCAGCGCTGGGGATTGTTCCCTGGAGCGTTCCACGCGGCGGCTTTTATCTCTGGTGCCGTTTACCGGAAGGACTTGATTCAACCGTAGTCGCCCGGCGCTGTCGCCAGCAGGGCGTCGTGCTGGCACCCGGCAACGTGTTCAGCATTTCTCAAACGGCTGGAGATTTTCTGCGTTTTAACGTGGCACACCTCAGCGATGAGCGTGTTTTTCACGTTTTGCAGCAGGCCATGAGATAACGTAAGAGACTTCTTACAACCATATCAGTAAGGGATGATGTTTCCCCGCATGGCTTCGGGCTTTAATAAGGAGAGAGCAGTCAGGGAGCCATTGCCATGTTTAATATTGCCATTCTCGACAGCGATACCTTCAGCTGCAAAGGTGTCACGGATTACTTTAGTACCCGGGATATCCGCACCTTCTGCTGTTCTAATTTGGCAGAACTGGAAAGCACGCTGCAAGGTCAACCTGTCCACGTAGTGATTGCCGAGCTGGCGACCGTGGATGACACGCTTTTCAGCTGCATTGACTATCTGACGCATCTGACCTGCCGCTGGCCGGATGTGCGCCTGATCCTCTTCACCCATTTTACCGACCCGGTACTGATGCGCTTTGTGGTACGTCACGTTCCCCACTGCAATCTGGTGCTGAAAAGTGACAGCTTCACACAGCTGGCATCCTGCATCTTCGCCAGCGACAGCGGTAATAAATTCAACAGCTCTTCGCAGGCGATGATCTGGGAATATCTCTCCACTGATGGCAGAACCTTAACGCCGGAAGAGTTCCGGCTGCTGGAAAACCTGGCTTGTGAGAAGAACAGCCAACGCGCCGTAGTGCCGGGCAGTGACAGCATTATGCTCAAACTCGGCTGCCAGGACTTAACGGAGCTGCAGGACAAACTGGGCATGCTGCAGTGGGGCTAACCTCAGCCCAGCATGCAAGCGCGCAGTTTCTTCAGCAGCCAGCGCAGCGCCTCATCGTTGTCGCGCCGTTTGTTCCACAGCAAAGAGAGTGTGAAGGCCGGAACCTTGAGGGGGACGTCAGCACATAGCAGCCCGTAATCCGCTACCCATCCGGCAGCCAGCCCCTGCGGTACCGTAGCCAGTGCCGGCATCTGCTTCAGCAACAGCGGTAAAGACGAGAAGTTCGGCGTGACGTAGCGCACTCTTCTTTTGCGCCCGCAGTCCGCCAAAAGCTGGTCTATCGGGCTACTGCTGGCGCCACGATAGGAGACGAGAAGATGGTCATTAGCACTATATTGATCAAGGCTTATCGGTGAAGTGAGTGCTAACTGGAGCGGGTTCCACAGCGTGCAAAATCCCATCTGCGTCACCCTTTCGTGTACCACGCCAGCGGGGGCCCGTTCAGCGACGGAGATCGCCACATCGACCTTATCCTGCTGCACCTGTTCGCCATCCTGGAACGGATCGGTTGCCGTGACCTGCAGGCGGATACCGGGTGCCGTTTGGGCGATATCCGCCATCATCCCCGGCATCAACCAACGCTCTACCCAGTCACTCATTCCCAGACGAAAGGTATGCCGATCTTCAGCGGGAGAAAAGCCCGGCACCTGAAATATCACCTGCTGCATCTGCTCCATCATCGGCAGTAACGCAGTCACCAGCGCTTGCGCACGCGGCGTCGGCGCCATACCCCTTGCCGTGCGCACAAACAGCGGGTCGTCAAACATCTCGCGCAACCTGGCCAACGCTCCGCTGACCGCGGGCTGGCCGAGGTGTAACTTGCTGGCCGCGCGTGAAACACTTCCCTCGCGATGCAGTACCAGCAGCACGGTCAAGAGGTTCAGGTCGACCCGATTTAAATCACTTTCCCTGATAGTGCTCATTATTTTAATCAATTTGAGTGATGTTTAAAGCCGCAGGATACTGTTGCCTTTACTGAAATAACAGAACTTATCGAGGATTTAATGAAACTTTTGCTAACTCTGCTGACCACCCTGGCCATCTCCGTAAACTCGCTGGCAGCTGCTGCACCGGTAACCCCACTGGATGCGCAAGCACCGGGCTATTACCGCATGATGCTGGGCAAACTGCGCATCACTGCCGTCTCTGACGGCACGGTGACGATCCCGCTGGATAAGCTGCTGACACACATTTCCACCGATAAGCTGCGCCAACAGCTGGCGAACGATGCCATGACGCTGCAGGCTGAAACCTCAATCAATGCCTTTGTGATTGATAACGGCCAGCAGCGGGTGCTGGTTGATGCCGGTGCGGGCGATCTGTTTGGCCACAACGGCGGGCACCTGCTGGAAAATCTGGCTGCCGCAGGCTATCCGGCGGAAACCATCGATGCGGTGCTGTTGACGCATATTCATGCCGACCACTCCGGCGGTATCTCCCGGCAGGGCAAACCCGCCTTCCCAAACGCTCAGGTGTTCGTCGAGCAGAAAGATGTCGATTTCTGGCTCAACCCGGCGAATGCTGAGAAGGTAGAAGCCAGCCAGAAGCACACCTTTGCTGAATCTGAGCAGACCATTCGCCCGGTTATCCAGGCAGGACGACTGAAGCCCTTTACCGCACCGGGAACGGTATTTGCCGGGATTAAGGCCACCTCAACGGCTGGCCATACGCCGGGCAGCGTGATGTATCGGGTGGAGAGTGAAGGACAGACGCTGGTGTTATGGGGCGATATCATTCACGCCAAAGCGGTGCAGATGCCGGACCCACATGTAGCAATCCACTTCGACGTTGATCAGCAGCAGGCGATAAAAACCCGTGAGCGGGTGTTAAAACAGGCGGCACAGGAGGGTTACTGGGTGGCGGCGGCGCATATCGCGTTCCCGGGCTTTGGCCATGTTAAAAGCGACGGCAGTGGTTACCGATGGGTCGCGGCAAATTACACCACGCAGCTCGCCCGCTGATCGGCAGCAGCGCGAGGGATAAATATGCTCACCGCGTATGGTTATCAGATCTTCATCTTTCCAAGCGATCGCGCATGCTGTTAATAATTGTCCCACCTTAACGTATTCAGGGGGGACAATCATGACCGAGCGTATTCGTTTAGCTAAGCCGGAAGAGGCAGAATGGCTGCACGGGCTGTTACAGCGTGCTTATACTCCGCTGGTTGCGCAGGGGATCAACTTCACCGTATCCCGCAGCACGGTCGCCGACGTGGCTGCCGTGATCGCCAGTGAATCAACCTTTGTGTTGGAGCACGATGGCCAGCGAGTCGCCACGCTGACCGTGCGCTTTCCCTGGACGCAGGATAATACGCAGCTGGCGCCGTGGCCTTTTCTGCACTGGTTCGCCGTCGAACCTGATTACAAAGGGCAGGGTTACGGCAGCCGGATTATTCGCTATGTCGAAGAGAGTTTTCTGCGCGACACTCTGAAATCGCCCGCCGTCTATCTGGCAACGGCGATTAAGCACCCGTGGCTGACTCAACTCTATCTACGCCGTGGCTATCAGCCTTTCCACCGCGCCATTAATCCACTGGGCGTTGAACTGGTCTATCTGACGCGCGTGCTCGATCAGCAGCGCTACCAGCAAGCCAAAATCAAAGAGTATGTACACGACTTTATTGAAAACTCGCTGATGGCATAAACAGCCAGTCAGCTATCAGTGCGATGACACAAACAGCGATGCCTAAGCCTGGCGCGGCAAAAATCGACATGCTGAGCCAGTAGATTGATCTTCGGGAAGCGCTCAGCAAATCAACGGACCGCCAAGTTGTTGGGAGCGTGTGCCCCCATATCACTGCCACCGCCTAATATTTCAGGCGAAAAGCGCCGAATACGATAAGCAGAAATGCCGCGGCAACCACCATAAATGCCACATAAAGATCGGCAAGATGCGCAATCCAGCCGATCAGTGCCGGGCCGCCAAGCACGCCGAAATAGCCCAGTGTCGCCACCATCGCCACCGAGCGGTTGACCGGCATGCTTTTCTCCTGCCCGGCCAGTGTTATCAATACCGGGACAATGTTTGCCGCGCCAACCCCCACGAGTGCAAAGCCTAACAGCGTCATCGGCCAGCCCGGCAGCAGTACGGCGATTAGATACCCTGCAATCCCCAGGCCGCCACCGATAATTAATATTCTCTTGCGCCCCAGCACGCTCACCACGGCGTCACCCAGCATGCGCATCAGGGACATAGCAATGGCAAAGGCGGCGAATCCCCATCCGGCATGCTGCAGTGCCATACCCCGATCCTGAGTAATAAAAATCCCACCCCAGTCGAGAATAGCGCCCTCAGCCATAAAGCAGATCATTGCCATGACGGCCATTAGCATCAAGCGCAGGTTGGGCCGCCCCGCTCCACCTTCCTGCGGCTGCTGTTCATTACCCGATGAGGTCAGCAATCCGCGAAAGGCAATCGTGAAGACCAGTGCGATCAGCATTATCGCGCCCCAGCTACTGAACAGCGGCGACATTCCTGCATCGAGCATCAGCGCACCGCCACCGGCGCCAGCTATCCCTCCGACACTCCATAAACAGTGAAAACCGGACATTAAAGGCTTACCCGCCGCCTGTTCCACCAACGTCCCCTGAACGTTGACGGCAACGTCAGCCAGTCCGATGCCCATGCCAAAGATAAACAGGCTCAGCGCCAGCAGGCGAATGTCGCCGAGCGTTGCCAGCAGAGGCAGCATCAGGCAATACAATACTACCGATCCACTAATCACCTTACGGCAACCCAGCGCACCAATAACGCGCCCGGAACCCAGCATGGCGATAAGCGACCCGGCCCCAAGGCACAGCAGAAGCAATCCAAGATCGCCGGGGTCCGCGTGCGTGCGCTGCTGGGCGTATGGCACCAGCGCGGCCCATAATCCCATCGCCATACCGGTGACAAAAAATATCGCCCGCGTGCCAAAGCGCCTGGCCGGACTGGCGTCAAAAGTTACGGTATCTTGAAGTGACAAAAGCAGCGCTCCTCATTGAAAGTTACTTATTAAAAGACCTTTAATAAGTAGGCAGTATATTGGCAGAGTCGACGAAGTCAATACGTTCGCCGGATAATAATCAGGTCGTGGGCGAGGTAAACAGACGGTAGTGCAGGAAGTTTTTCAGCGTCAATTCACTGATACCCTGCAGATAATCCTGGCGAATTTCTTCACGATAAACCAATTTTGGCAGGTGCTGTGCAGGAATATTGGCCAGACAGCGCTCGCGTATTTCAGGCAAATGAGAAGCTTTTAGACGTGTACCGCCGAGTGCCACCTTGACCGGGTTGATCAGCGCGGCCAGCGAAATGACAATTTTCGCCATCTCATCAATAAGCGGTAACCCGGCATCGGTTTGAAACGGCAGTCGGGACACTTCCCCGGCGAAATCATTGGCACCGTGCAACACCTGCCCGTTGATCACCATTCCACAGCCGGTACAGGGAACATCCGGCTTATAGATATAAGCAACCGGGGCACTGACACCCGCACAGTCGCTGCGATAAAAACCCCAGACGGTAAAATTGATATCGTTGCCCGCTTCGACAAAGCGGCCCGTGCGCATCGCCACGTCTTTCACTATCGCCAGACCGCTAAAGAGTGAAATATCACACGAGGTGACCACCCCATCGACAACCACGCCCGGCAAACCGATACCGATAGCTGCGATGTTGGGCCAGCGCCGCAGCAATGTATCAATCAGCTGATGGAAGGTTTCAGGCGTGAGGGGATGAAACGGCATCTCACCGCCTGCGAGCGTGTCGCCTACGGCAGAGCTGAGGGACCAGACCAGCTGCGCATCCTCATCGCTGCCTGCGGCATACAGGCTGAGCAACGAGAAAAATTCAGGATTGCAGGCGTAACGCTGAGCAGGTCGCCCGCCGCGCGAGGCTTCCAGCTCCAGCGCCAGCAGCTCACCCGTCAGACTCAGCTCGTTAAGTATTGCACCGCAGGTAGCACTGCTCAGGCCGGTCTGCAGCGCCAGATCGCCCTTGGTCGCAGTACCCAACGCCTTGAGAGTCGTGGTCACCAGCGCAATATTATTCTTCTTCATTTCACGGGTGGTATGGGTTACCGGAATATTCATCTCGCCTCATTGCATGCCGAAAAGTAGCGTAATTTATCATAAAAATGCCGCTGGCTGCCCTACCCGCTAAGGCGTCGCACCCGTCAGTCTTAGTCGACCAGCATAATTCCCAGGCGTTCCGCCAGAATAGCAAGCTGCGTGCTGTTCAGCTTGACGCCTTCAAGATCCGTTGTACGGATATCCAGCTCGCTAATCACGGATTGGGTTAAATCACAGTGGGTGAAATTCGCCGATCGCCAGTCAAACGAGCTGAATTCGCCGCCGGAGAGGTCGGACCCGCTAAAAGAGGCACCCAGCACGTTAGTGCCGACCCAGCGGTTTTCCCACAGTTCGCACTTTTCCAACACCACCTTAGAAAAGTTGGCGTAGCTCAGATTGCTTTTGGTGATATAGGCGCTGCAAAACCAGGTTTTTGCCGTGATCATATTCATAAAGCTGGCGCCACGGAAATCCGCACCCTGCACGCGGCATTCGGCGATCTCAATGCCCAGCGCTTCGGCATAGCCGAAATTATTCATGGTTAAGTCGCACAGCTTGAAGCTGGCATCTTTCAGGATTGCCCGGCTGAAGTTACAGCCGATCTCGCTTTCACGATCGTAGAATTGGCAGTGGAGAAAGCGGGTATCAGTCAGGTCTGTCGAGGAAAAGTCGCAGTTAATAAACTGGCAGTGCTCAACGATACTGCCCGTGAACTGGGAGCGGCTGAACTTCTCATTGGCGTATTGCCTGGTCGTTGACATGTTGGGGTTCCATAAAAAGCGGCAGCATCCTGCCATCTCGTAATCTCGTAATCTCGTAATCTCGTAATCTCAGGATTATGTAATCACATGATTATAGAATCCTGGCAACTCGGGTTACTGAATTGGGTAAGCCGCAAATACCTTAACCTGACAGCGGAAAGGACTCCAGACTTAACCTATGTCCCGCTATCGCGGACCAATATGTCTAGTCTGACTGCCATATCTCAATGACATAATTAATACGGACGAAATCACAGGAGGTATCAATCCCTCTCCGTTTTTCACCTGTACTGAAGAGACTAACAGCATAAACAGGCTTATCGTCCACCCGTCGTGACCAGCAGTAAACCGCCGCCGGGTATCATGTTTAAGGTGAGACCTCTTGCAAGTATAAAACCGGCGGTGGAATGATGGCATCCGAAAACGAGACTTGGTTTCACCCTGTATGGATAAATGCGGGACGCCGCCGGGTTGCTACTTAAGATATAAGGGTGCTTCTGCAGGAATGGGGGTAACGCGTCAAAAACATTCAGCTGATAAACATCCCTCTGCCCCTTTGGATGGTTAGCCCCTAAGAATCCTGTGAACCGCATCAACACCTGCAATTTTTCAGGCCGACATTCAGTGATAATAACCGGTGAAACGGGCGGCACTGCACCTCAAAAAACGACTGTACAGCAATCTGGCTACGTTTCTCATTGCCATTCTTTAAAGTTTCACTAATCAACGCGACCTGTCTGAGAATAAAAGTTCGAACAGTATCCGCAGGGTTGAATCCATGCAGGTGACAGCGTCACCTGATCCGCTTATCCCTCCAATGCATGGCGTAAGGATTTAAAGGAGTTAGCTTCAAAATGCCTGATTTCACGAGGCTAATCTTAAAATGGCATAGTCATAAAAGAAGTGATTAATATGCTAAGAACTTTTCAGATGGCTCTTTTAACCTTAAAGATTGTTAAGATTTATCCCATAAGTTGTAAATATACCTATGCCCCCCCTTGTTTTCCGCTTAAGAGAAACGGTATCCAGGTAACATTTAAAGAAACATTTTTTTAATTTAATGTTTTTTCGTCCTCGAATTGTCTGTACACTGGTCTCCGTTACAATAGTGAACAAATTTAAACCAACTCACAGGTTATGGATTCCGTTATGAGCGAAACGCTGAAAGTATTAAATAACATTCGCACCCTTCGTGCCCAGGCTCGTGAAGTGTCTTTATCTGAACTGGAAGAGATGCTGGAAAAACTCGAAGCGGTAGTGAACGAACGTCGTGAAGCAGATGCGGCCATCGCTTCTGAGATTAAAGAAAAAGAAGAAAAACTGGCTAAATATCGCCAGATGTTGCTGGAAGATGGTATCGATTTAAGCGAACTGACTGCAGCTGATAATACCGCTGGCAAAACACGTGCCAAGCGTGCTCCACGTCCTGCTAAGTATCAATATACTGATGAGAACGGCGAAGCAAAATCATGGACTGGCCAGGGCCGTACCCCGGCCGTTATTAAGCAGGCACTGGATGCTGGCAAGAAACTTGAAGATTTCCTGATCAAGTAAATGCTGACCGGCCGCATCTCACCGTGCGGCCGGATGCAATTACCCTTCTGCTAATATTTCCCGATAAATTCTTGCCATCAGTACGATAAATTTCTGTACATGGATTTCCTCCGTGCGCCATGAACTCACGCTGACTCTCAGCGCCGCTTTACCCTGCCAGAATGTCCCGGCAAACCACGCCTCACCCGACGCCTGTAATGCTTCGCGTACTCTCAGCGTAAGCGCCTCGCTGGATGCCCGAAACAGAACCTGATTGATGACGACCCGGTTAATGACTTCAAACCCGGCCTCACTTAACCCCTCGCCTATCTGCTGCGCCAGCAAACAATGCCGCTCTATCATCGCCGCGACGCCATCACGCCCTAATGTGCGCAACGAAGCCCACACAGGAATACCGCGTGGACGGCGGGAAAACTCCAGCGTCAGATTTTTTTGCGCATCCTGGGAGGCGGCAGAATAGACCGCATCGGCATTCATTGCGCACGAAAGCGCGGCGGAATGACGGCATATCGCCATAGCGCAGTCATAAGGGGTATTGAGCCACTTATGACCATCCGTGGTCCAGCTATCTGCCTGTTCAATTCCCTGCGTGAAGGCTTTAAATTCTGACGCGCGCGCCCAGAGACCAAATGCGCCATCAATATGTACCCAGGCCCCTGCCGCTCTGGCCAGCGGCATCAGCGCAGCGAAGTCATCAAATTCCCCACTATTCACCTCGCCAGCCTGCAGACAGATAATGGTGCGATCATCCAGCTCCGGCAGGTGTAATAGGTCAATCTGCCCTCGGCCATTCACCGGCGCGACGATCAAATGGCGCAGGCCGAACCCGAGTATGCGCAACGCTTTTTTTACCGTGATATGCGTCAGTTCAGAGATTACGACGCGTATTTCTGGTGCGCCAGCTAATCCATCCCGATCAAAGTCCCAGCCGTGACGCTGTAGCAGTTCGCGCCGCGCTGTCGCCAGGCAGCTGAGCGTGCACGCTGTCGCGCTGGTACCGAATCCCACCGCGCTTTCTCTGGGCAGATCGAGTATCTCCAGCAGCCATTTTCCGGCAAGGAGCTCCAGAGTGGCCGACACCGGCGAATTATCCCAGCTGGATGCACACTGATCCCAGGCAATCATCAGGCGCTCAGCTGCCGTCGCCACTGGCAGAGAAGCTCCGATGACAAAACCAAAGTAATCGGGCCCGTTAGACGCAGTCGTGGCAGGGGAGCCAACATCGTCCAGCAGCGCCAGCGTCTGCTCTGGCGGCAGCCCCTGCGGCGGCAGCGGTTCATCAAAACGCGTCAACCCGGCCAGTGCACCACTGTCGGGGAATACCCGCCGCGTCGGGAGAGAAGCCGTATAATTCATGGCGCGCACATCCGCTGCAGCCAGCAGTTCCAGATCATTCATTGCTGGCCCCTTTTCATCACGTAATAGCTCCAGATAACCAGCGCCAGTAGGCTAACCGCCGCGCCACACAGGCACACCGCCGACCACCCACCGAGAACATAGGCCTGAGTGGAAAGCAGCGCACCCAGTCCGCTGCCTACCGAATAAAACAGCATATAACCAGCAATCAGGCGCCCACCGGCATCAGGCTGGCTGGCGAAAATCAGCTGCTGGCTGGTGACGTGCAGCGCCTGTCCGGCGGCATCAAGCAGGAGAATCCCGCTGATTAACCACCATAAAGAACCCGCACCTAACCACAGCGGCAACCAGCTGAGCAGCAGCAGGCTCAGGGCAACACCGCTGGTTCGCTGAGCCAGCCCGCGATCGGCCCAGCGTCCGGCGCGGCTGGCAGTCAGCACACCGATGACGCCAGCCAGTCCCAGCGCTCCTATCTGACCATGACTCAGCTGCCACGGAGGATCGCGTAACATCAGCACCAGTGCATTCCAGAAAATATTGAAGCTGGCGAACATCAACAGCGCCAGCATGCCGCGCAGCTGCAGTACGGAGTTGCGCAACAGCGTTTGCCACAGCGATTGCATCATCTGCCAGCCGTTGCCTGAATCACTGCGCGGTAATTGTGGCAGGTTACGCCAGATGAACGCCGCCAGCAGCGTCATCATCAGCGCCGAAACGAGGTATACGCCACGCCAGCTGCTCACATCGGCGACCAGCCCGGCAAACGTGCGGGCCAGCAATAACCCTACCACCACGCCACCAGAGACTATCCCGACGACCCGCCCACGGTTGCTCTCGCTGGCCGCTGAAGCGGCATAAGCAATCATCCCCTGCGTCATTGCGGTACCCAGCAGGCCCGTCAGCATCATCGCCAGAAGCAGCATCAGCGGTGAACTGGCGACAGCCGTTAATAACAGTGCCGCGATCAGTCCCAAAAGCTGCCAGCGCATCAGGTTACGGCGATCGGCTGCATCGCCTAAAGGAACCAGCACCAGCAACGCGGCGATACAGCCCACCTGCGTGGCAAAAATCATGCTGCCAGCACTGGCTGGCGTTATAGCGAACGTTAGCGCCAGCGCATCCAGCAGCGGCTGGGCATAGTAGACGTTGGCCACACTTAAGCCGCTGCTGCAGGCAAACAGGGCCAGTTGCCACGACGACAATTCAGGCAACAAAGGGGGGTTCTCTGGCGTACTGACCATACTGCGCTCCATTTGGTTTCGAATTAAAACCATTTGCAGCCTGACGGAAGTGGTTTTAAAATGCAACCAAATTCAGCGAAGGAAGAAAACATGGCGGACCGTCTCTCTTTAAGCCAGGCCCCGTGCCCGGTGGCGCGCAGCGTCGATCTGATCGGCGATCGCTGGCTGCTGCTGATCCTGCGCGATGCGTTTGACGGCAACCGTCGCTTTAGCGAGTTTCAGCGCGGACTGGGTATGGCGCGCAATATTTTGTCTGACCGCTTACGCCGCCTGGTTGACGGCGGACTGTTAACGATCCAGCCCGCCTCCGACGGCTCCGCCTGGCAGGAATATGTGCTGACCGAGCGCGGTTATGCGCTTTTTCCGCTCATTGTCGCCCTGCGTCAATTTGGTGAGAGTGAGTTATTTTCCCCAGGTGAAGCCCATTCGCAGCTGCTGGAAAGTGCCACCGGGCTGCCGCTGGCGGCATTGCGCGTGCTGAATCAGCAGGGAGAAGAGATTTCGGCTGACTTAACGCACGTTAAAAAAATTACTTAATCGTTATGCAATAAACGAAAATGGCTAGATGAATTTCCTGATTCACCCTACCCCTTGTCAGGCTTCATATTTATCGTCAGCGACGACTCAACTGACAATAAAGGCATTCATCCTGCACGTAACTTGGCACCTGACGGGGATTGCCGGGGCAATGGCATTAATTGGTGGAATGGCTAACGCTGCCGGGGAACAGCCGATTCAGAGCGGCACGCTGATCTATCTGGAACAGCAGACGCATACCAACCGCTACCCTCCCGCTGGGGGTTCTTATCCCAACGGCGGCACCCTCAATCAGATTACCGACACATTAACGTGGCAGAATCCCGCGACCTTAAGGGTGGAGCCATGAATTGCCGAAAGCTGGACGCGCAACGCCGATAACACCGAATACACCTTTAAACTCTGTCCCGGCGTGACGATCTCTGGCGGTACGCCGCTGGATGCTAACGCGGTGGCGAAGAACTTTGATACCTACGGCCTTGGGCATAAAGCACAGCGCCTGCCGGTATCAGAAGTCATTAATAACTATGACCACAGTAAAGTCATCGCTTCGCTAACGGTGACGTACTTCTATAAAGAACCATCGCCGTGATTTCTGCAGGATACCGCAACCATCGATTCGGGCTGGTAAGGCGGTAATTCTTACATAAAATTCTTCCACCTGTGAGCCGACTCGCAACCTAATGTGGAAGAATTTTATGCAATCCCGTAACGGACTCAGATGCTGTTGAGACTGCGATAATCGCTATGTAGCAAGCTTGCCATATTTATCCACAGAAACGGGGGATAATCTGGTGTGTAACTCAGGTAAGCCCGTACTAAAAAATGTTAATAAGCGGCTTATCAATATGATTAGTCAACTATTTTTTTGCGCGCTCGCTGACTTCCGTCATTACACGCTTATGGCTGCTTTTATCACCGATTGTCTTATACCAGGCTGCCAGTTTTCTGACGTCCGTCAACGGGACTTTCTCGTTCCGATCGTAAGTAGCCAGGCGTTCCCGATACTGCTCCATGATATGTATACAGCGGCGTGCCCACTCTCCTTCCAGGTCTGAACCCACCGTCGCCCGCGGCCTGCGGGGAAATTTAGGGCGCAGCGGCTTACTGGCTTCATGAGAAGATTCGTCCACGTATGAGAACTTAATCGACACTACGGTGCGCCCTTTTTTAATAGGTTCCCAAATAACGGAGATATCCGTATTAGCATTAATGCGCGCCAGCGTGGGCTCCAGCAGTTTCTGGCGGAAGTCACGATAATCTTCATATTTGCCCTGCAGCCCGGCTTTTTCACGCATCCAGTCCAGAGCTAGCGTCACTTCAATCGCCTTACTGCTCTTACGTCCGTAAAGGTTTTTGGCTTTGATTAACCAACCGTAAAGCCGCACAGAAAAAGCCGTATCAAGCTTGGCAATATTGATAAAATTAAGCTTGGTAAACGACTCTTTTAGTTCATAAAGATAGGGGGCAACATCCTGACCAAAGCGCAGTACCACCGCACTCTGCTCATCACTGCTGACGTATTCAAGACGGGAAAACCAGGAAAGCTGGACGGTACGCATTTTGCCGGTTTTGCGATCGGGCTGATAGATGGTAACGGGTTTTTTCATCAAGCTTTCGGCAGCTTCACGCAGCTGCCGATGGCTACTGGTTGGATTTAACCCATAAATACGCTGATAATCATGGGGAAATAAGCGATACAGCGCGTCAGGCTGGGGTTTCCTGCTGTCGATTTGAGCAAGTGCCAGGTTCAGCAACCGCATCTCATCCAGCGTGACACTGTAGGCCCCTTCAAGGAGATCGTTACCTTGTACGACCGTCAGTTTGTTTAGCTCCATTTAGCAGGATCCCTGTGTGGAATGTTCAGCAGAGTATTCCACACAAAAAATATTCAGGTAAAGTAAAATAACATCATTATTAGTTATTTAAAATCAATGAGTTAAGAAGTATCGCAGTTTGTGTTAGCATAAAATTCCTCCACATTCAGGCAGCACAGGATCCAATTTAGTCGTGGTTCGATCTTGAAAGTGCGAGATGGCAACAGGAAAACACTCCACATATCCATACCAGAACTCAGCGCAACTTAACCGGAAATTCTTCCACATATGCCCGGCAGCCTGAAACAGGCCATCAGAAAATCATTCCACATACATTCGGACACACTGCAGAAAATTACTCCACCTTTGGCCAGGCTTATCTCTGAGGCTCCCTCTGTCCATGGGAAGAGGGCTATAAGTAATTTCACTAACATCACTATTTCCTTGTTTATCAGAAAGATAAAATAAATTTCCTTAGAAAATCTTTCCACATTTTAGCGAAAAATTATTCAACAGGGGTGCCGCCAGGCGCTTTTGCGCAGGCAAACAGAAAATTTATCCACCTTTGAGTACGACTCGAGAACTGGGCAGCATGCCAAACATAAAATCCATCCACATATGGAACAGAAAAGTGACATGGTCACAATCAAAATTTAGTACAGAAAATTTTTCCACCTTTAGCCTTTCCTGTTACGCGACTCATACATAAAAATATTCCACGTATGTCTTAGTCAAACAGGTACAACCTGAAATCACTCCACATAAGGAATACAGAAATGTAGTAACTTATTGTTATAACGACTTAATTTTATGATAATGATTAACTCAGACTGACTTATGTGACAATGTAACGTGACTATTTCTTAAGATGTGACAACTTCGATTTTCATCAGGAAAGGCAGGAACGTGCATGAATATCAGGAGGCAACGGTGAGAAGAAGTTATCCACAGAAAATAACTCCACATAAAATATTTCGCCAGATCAGAAAGTTATCAACAGGAAAAAACTCTACGTATAGCAGGAAAAAACTCCACATATAACAGAAAATCACTCCACTTCAGACAGGAAAAACATCCACATAAACATCTGCAAACATATGATTTATATCAAAAAAACACCCCCTTAAACTATAAAGATCTAAACTATAAAGAAAAGAACAAACGTTATAGGATCTTTTTTTTGAGTAGATCCTCTAAAAACCGATCCTTAAAGCAAGGACATCCCTCAAAAAAAGAGATGCCGCGAGACCAGTCTAAGAGGATCCTTGTTAGCGGGATTCATTCTCTGGAAGCCAGTGCTCAATCAGTTCTGTCAGCACATCCTTCATCTCACGACCCTGCATAAAACAGGCCGTCTTAAACCTGCGGTGCAGATCTTCGTCGATATTAGTCTGCAATTTTTTTACAGTCCCGGCAGGTGGCTTACTCACTGCATCCAGCGCCGGTGCTAACTGCCGATGTTGTCCCAGTTTCATTTTCATGCAAGCAGCTCCAGAATTTCGTTTGTCATCACATCGATCTCCCCTTTTGCACTGCCGTCTGTCGTGTCAAATACGGTTCCACCATCCAGCATTGTGCGTATGTACACCTGTCGCTGAGTCGTCGCAGTTTTAAGCGCCGGAACACCGGTATCCTCGATTGACTCTTTAAGGACCTCAAGCATGCGCGTAGAGGCAACTTTTTTGGTAATCAGGAATCGCGCAATCACCGGCTGCAGGTTTTCGCGCGCCTCGACCACCGCCAGAATCGCGCCACAGGCAGCAAAATCGAGAGGTGAAGGCGTCACCGGAATAAGCACCAAATCGCTGACCATAACGGCTGCTGAAGATATCGCCGTTATGGCCGCAGCGCCATCAATGACTACGTAGTCATAGTTCTTTAGCTGTTTACGCACGGTATAAACTTCTTTTTCCGATGCCGCTTCAGCCAAATCAAATTTGCACTTGGTTTCGTCATACCAATTGCTGATGCTACCCTGAGGATCCGTATCCACCATCACAACCTTGAAGCCCTTGCGAGCCAGGCATGTTGCGATATTGATGGAGGTCGTCGTTTTCCCTACCCCGCCCTTCCCGTTCAGGAAGGAGATAATTTTGGTTGTCATCAGACGCCCCCTAAAGTTTATCTCTGGTGAATCACAGGATTACGTAATCCCAGGATTCTGGGATTTTTAAATCACGGGATTATATGATTACAGGATATAGTAATCCCTATTCAGGAACAATAAGATACCCTGCAAGAATCACAGAATCACAGAATCACAGAATCACAGAATCACAGAATCACAGAATCACAGAATTATTGGTAATTGTAATTTCAAAGGCGACATGCTCAGCCTTTATACTTCAGGTTTCTTAGCGCTAATTTATATAGTTGTATCAGATGCGGGGATTTACTGCCTATGTTAGCGGTAACATAGGCGGGCTATAACGGATTTGTGGCCTGATGAAACCCGATTAAATGCGAGTCATCTTGAGAAGAGGTGTCCAATGGTCTGGTTGATTGTGAAGTATATGGTAACTGCCGGAGTTGTTGTGCTTGTTTCAGAGGTGGCAAAGCGAAGCGATCGATTTGGCGCGCTGCTGGCTGCCCTACCGCTGGTGACCGTTCTGGTGCTCGTATGGATGAAGCTGGAGGGGCAAACACAGGAAAAAATTGCCAGTCATGCATGGTACACATTTTGGTATGTGGTCCCTACCCTCCCGATGTTTCTCTGCTTTCCGCTTATGTTTCAACGATGGTTTTTTTGGATTGCGCTACTGGCTTCATGCATGATGACCGTGGTGATATTTTGGGGATATGCGCTTTTACTTCGTCGTTCAGGAATTGATCTGATTTGACACCGTAATTATGAGTTGGAAACCGTAGCAGGGATCTGAGAAAATAATCCCATAATCCCATAATCCCATAATCCCATAATCCCATAATCCCATAATCCCATAATCC
>NZ_JASCAQ010000057.1:0-72960 GCF_029967685.1 Erwinia sp. V90_4
GCCAGCACGCCCGCTGCGATGCCTGGCGGGCCGGAATGTAGGGCTGTTTCCCACATCGGGTGCCAGCACGCCCGCTGCGATGCCTGGCGGGCCGGAATGTAGGGCTGTTTCCCACACCTGGCGCCGGTGCGTCCGCTGCAGCGCCCGACTGCCTGCAAAGTAGGGCTGTTTCCCACATGGGGCACCGGCGAACCCGCTGCGGTGCCCGGCGATCCTAAATGTATGGTTGTTTTTTTATTCGGATATTAATGCGCGCTGCGCTGCTTCCCTATGAGATAAATATGGCTATTTCTCATGTTAAAAGTTGCCACGCCTACTAAATATAGCTGGCATGTTTAAATGCCAGATTATGGCTTGTAAGGTGATCTTTGCAGGTAAGTAAGATATAAATTTAAGTAATATAGGAATCAATTTTTTCTAATTCTTTGGATATTTTATTATATATTGAGTCGTTTATGATTTTAGCAAGCTCATTAACTTTATCAACCTGCCAAGGCCAGACCCAACATGTATCTATATAAGCCAATAGAATAGTTGCCACAATACCTAATATTGAAGATAAAAAAGCAGATAAATAGTCAATGCCTTTAAGATTTTCTATAAGAGTGTAGAGCATGAATACTATTGCTACAAGCAGTGATATGATTAAAGTACATTTAAGGTAAGACGAGTATTTCAGTAGTTCTGTATTTACTATTATGTCAGTGTTTCTATGATTGACCGCTGTCTGATCTGTTGGATTGGCATCTTCATTTTCGTTAATAACTTCTTTTTTTTCATCCTTTGCTAATGATATTGCCAATAAAGACTTCTTGATCAAAGTTAGTTGTTCTGTCTCTAGGTTTGTAGATGAAACTATCTGAAGGAAAGTTTCTGCTTCTTTTTTTTTCTTTATTCCTGTTAAATCATGTAATACAGCAAGGCGCATTTCATTGCTTACAGCTTCCTTTATATTTTTTTCATCAGAAATAGATGCTGGGAGCGATTGTATATCCTTGAGGGTAGATATTCTCTCGTTAGAGAAACGCTTTTTTCGAGCGCGAGTAGTTATTATAAATCCACTTATTCCTATAGTTAAAGTAACTAAAGGTGCCAGCCATGTCTTCATATCGTTTAATTGAGCAAGGTCAAATCCCATTGTTTTACCTTTATGAATTTATATTGTTAGGCTAAAGATATCATTATGAAATCATTTTGACATGTTCCTCAATAAATTGCTAAGCTCATAAGTGAAGTAAGTCGTCATTGACGACCACCAATGGTCCAGCAGCTTGAGAGGATCGCCTTCGGGTAGTTGCAAAAACACTCCTGTAGCCTGAAAGGGAGAACACGAAAAGTGTGGTACATCTGCCCGCCTTTGGAAGCAGATATCGTCAGAAAACGCGCACCTACGACGCGACGATGAAGGTACATTAGTCACTTCAAAGCCTGGGCTTTCACCTACGCCTGGCAAGCTAAAAGGCGTCCATAAAGAGGCCTTAATTCACCTACGTTATGAGAATTTTCAGGGATACGCCCTGAGCTGCATACGACTTTTGCTATGACGCATAAGCCCATTTGGAACATTTGGGCGCTTGCGGAAGACGCATTAGGAGCATGAAGCTGCGCGGCGTCACTTTGGTTCGAGTGAAACGAGAACAAAGTGACGCGCGCAGCGCATAACGACCAAACCCACGTACAGTGCGGTTTTCAGCATGCCGGTACAATCTGACGTGCACGTATTACGTGTTTTCAGATGCTCAGCTGGCTATTTATCAACCATGACGCGACGTTAACGAACAACTCGTTAAGGGCGTTTTACTAGAAGGAGAATGATCGACTCGGTATCGATGGCGACATCAGGAAACTGGTGTACGGAGGCAGACTGACTAACGTCAGCACGGCGCAAGCCGCAAACAGGTCAGAGACCTGGGGAGCCTCGCAAGAACTCAACATTTCGCCGCCCCGATGCACAGATACCAGTCGAGACGCAGGAAGCGCAAAAGCAACCGTGTCATCGGGGAAGAGATGTACAGATTCAGAGTCATACAGCTGTGGGTTCTGATGGAGAAAAGCAATGTCCGGAAAATTAGGTAAGCAGCTCGTCACGCTCGCACGTCAGGGCGGAGGAAGTTTTAAAACGGTTTCTGATCGTTCAAAGATTGCCAGTCGCTTTTCGGAGCGACTGGCAACCCTTAATATTCAGATTCGGGACGTAAGCCATATTAAAACCAAACATATCGAAAACTATATTCGTAGTCGTCAGGATGAAAATATTTCGTCCCGGACACTGCAAAATGAAATGGCCGCATTACGTTCAATCCTTTCTCAAGGTGGGCGTAACGTTCTGGCTAACCCAGCGCATGAAAAATTGAGTAATCAGGCGTTAAATATTTCTGGAGCCAGCCGCGAAGGCACTAAAGTTGCCATTTCTGATGAACGTCTTAAAGAAATTGTCTTGACGGTCTCAGAGAAAGACAAGGGGATTGCCTTAGGTGTGCAGCTCGCCAGATATATTGGTTTACGTGCGGAGGAAACGGTTCAGTCTGCAAAGTCATTAAAAACCTGGCGGAAAAGTCTTGAAGCCGGAAATGATAATGTACGCGTTGTGTTTGGCTCTAAAGGTGGGCGTCCACGTGATGCCACCGTTTTTGAGAAAGCCAAGGTTGGTAAGCTGTTAAATGAAGCTATTCAGTACATAGAAAAGAATAACGGTAAGTTAATTGATAAGCCAACGCTTCATCAGGCGCTTGATCGTTATCATAACGTATTACGTGAAAGTGGAATGACCGGAATTCATGCGCCGCATAGTCTCAGATACGCTTATTCACAGGATGCTGTAAACCATCATCTTGAGAATGGCATGAGTCGTAAAGAAGCTGAGGCGCTTGTATCAATGGATCTTGGACACGGAGATGGACGTGGTGCTTACGTTGCCCGGGTTTATAACCGGACAGATGAGCCAGATGAATAAAGGGCTCTTGTAATTTGCCTTAAGCAGACGCTATTATTAAAACGCTTCTTACGTTGTCTTCGGACAACCACCAATGGTCTGTAGCTTGAGATGACCGCCTTCGGGTAGCTGCAAATAACACTCCTGTAGCCTGAAAGGGAGAACACATCAGTGTGGTACATCTGCTCGCCTTTGGAAGCAGATATCGTCAATCACGGCTCCTACTGCCTGGCGATGAAGGTACATTCAACCATCCGGCTCCGGCCTTCGTCCTTCGGGGAAACATTCCCGACAGGGCAAATGTTTCTCTGTTTTCTGGAGAAACTATGTCCATAACCCGCTCGTTTCTGAATGAGTTGCGTACGCCATTCGATCTAGTCCTTTCCGTTGCAACCCGCGTTGCATCTGAATGTCCTGACCTTAAGGCTGCACTCAGGGGAACATCGTGGCTTGCTTCACCTTCCGGTCATTATGAATTCCGTTCACGCGTCTGGTTTGACGATCAACGTTATCACGCCATTGTTATGGCTAGAACGTTGATTGAAGGCCAGCCTGGTGATGAATTCATTTTTAGCCGGCACGGTGAGCATTTTACACATAAAGCTGCAGCGAAAGCCGCTCAGCATGCCGCGTCTGATGCTGCGACCTTCAGAGTGTTCACCGCTCAGAAGTAACAGCGCAGTCGTCTGAACCATACATTCGCTATGCGAATGCCCATCGGGAAACATCTTCCCGACAGGGCAGGTGTTTCCCGCTCAACAGGAGAAACACCATGTATACCCTTTTATTACCAACCTCCTTTTCCCTAAAAGGCATCTTTTCAGCAGCCTCCGCAGCAGCGTCATCCCTGCGAGATCGCGTCACGGCCGGTAAAAGAAAAGAAGACTGGATAACGAACCGGACTGGCTCACTCAGCTTTAAGGTTCAGGTTCATCAGTTACCTTCAGGAAAATGGACGGCCGGCATACTTACACGTTCCGGCACGTTTTACGGTAATCACCGGTTTGGTTCTCTGAAAAAGCCGGATGAGGTATTCCGCTCTTACCGTCAGGCTCGCCGTTTTGCACTGAAGCTGGCGAATCAGATGGCAACACTGCGTTATGCATATCAGTGATGGAGGGAGATCTGGCAATTGGCCGATTAAAATCTTTCTAATCTGACTTAACCCTGTGGGGATTTATTCCCCATCAGGAGGATAAATCCCCTTTTTTTGAGGATTTATCATGACACCAATCTCCGTACCGCCCCAACACGTTACCTACACCGTGAAGCAGAGCGGATCGATATCCCCGAGCCAGTGGCACAGTTTCACCCTGGCAGTCACAGAAGCATTCTGGCTGTTACCGGTACATCTCCGTCCGTGCTCGCCAACTAACGGTACACGTTTGGAACGCGCATCCATGATGTTTACTCACCCCGGGGCTTTTGAATTCGGTGGAAAAGACGAAGGAAATCACATATCCAAAAGCGTGATGTTTACTCTGGATATGAGCCCTGATTTGCGTATTGAAACTGAAGGTCAGCCCATCGACTTCTTCACGCGGATAGCGCTACTGATGCTGTATCACCATTGCTCAGACTGCTTTGAGATAACGTCATCAGTCGGCGGCGTCAGCTGGGCGCTTCCTGTTCGCTGGGCAATACGGCACCAACTGATTGCTGACAGTAATGCTCCTCAGCCTTTTAGCACGGAAGGTTTCATTACCGGCGCAGCTGATGAATTGCTCATCAGAAGCGTTTCCGGGGGTGATCGTCCGTTTACGACGGCTGACTGGGGACTGATTTCAGAACTTGAGTTCACGCTCGAAGAACTGAAAACCGGCAAACGCTGACATTACCTTTATGAACCATCCTTCCGGGATTAACTCTCCGGATAGACTAACTTAGCCCAACAGGGATTTACCTCCCTGTGGGCGGTAAATCCCCTTTTTAATGGAGATTTATCATGACACATACACCAACTGATCCTCTGGTCCTTCCGGGCGTTTACCAGTTTGAGCAGGGAGCGTCCATAAATGATGAACAGTGGTTCAGATTTACCGACGCAGTCAAAGAAGCTTTCTGGCTTCTTCCCGCTCAACTCCGGCCTTATAAGCAGCTGGGTTTTGACATGAACCGCGCGTCAGAACTTTTTGACGAAGATGGTTCGGTCACATTCAACCATAAGGACGGCGAAGGCTACTGCCTCAATCCGTTCTATCTCAGGCAGACGCTTTCGGATAATTTTCGGCCATACCGTAAAGTGGAGAGCCAGCGATGCAAACAGGATTTATTCGTGCGTATCGTGCTGGTTCTTCTGCATAACCTATGTCCCGACAGCTATCACATAACCAGTTCCTGTCCGCAAAACTGGCATTTCGCGCAGCGATGGCTGGCATGGAATATGGATATGTTTACCAAAGCACCTGAAAAAATACCGGCATCGTTTGTTATACCCGGCGCAATTGAACACCTGCTGCTGGTAAAAACCTCCGGTCCCGGCAAGCAGGTCACCACTGAAGAGTGGGAAGCCATATCAGGCATTGAGTTCTGGCTTGCTCAGCAGCACAACAGCTGACCTGTATACCCATCCTTCCGGGATTTGCTCTCCGGAAGGAGACAGATCCCGCTATTACAGCAGGTGATCCTATGTTTACTTTCAGCAGTGACGCGCTCGCGCAGCTGTTTCATGAAACTTACCATCATGCTATGTCAGTCAGGCTTGTTATCAGTTCGCAGGAAGGTTTGTTCCTGGAGTTCAGGAACGGATCGCCCGGTCAGCTTTTCTACCGCAAGGCGCGAATTTATGCGCTTGAATACAGCGGTGGGAGTACCCACCCGGGCGTGCAGGTAGAACTGAAGTTTGGTCATATCTCAGAGACATACGATCTCACTGTCGATGACCCGGCCTTTTTCAGTCCCATAACGCCGGTAGACAGGGTGGTTGTTCTGTCTGTCCGTTCACCCTATCAGCTGAAGCGCAAAACCATCAGCTGGCTCAGTCAGCGTAAACTCGCGCTGTACCGTGAGCGGATCGACCGGATGAGGACTTCGGATTTTTGTGACTGCAGCTGCGACGAAGAGCGGGCCCGGTGGTTCGGTTCGGCAGCTTTAATGCTTGAAGAAGCAATGTTTACTGACAGTAAGCGGCATGACCGCCACGCTTTCTATCATTCAAGGTGGCAACTCCGGTTGCGGCTGAACAGCATAACCACCGACGGAAAGATTATTTCTCCGGTGCGTTAACCACTTTCCCTGACGGGCGTATTTCTCGCCCGTCAGGGGAGGGATGCGCCCTTTTTTTCATTTAAGGAGCATCCCATGACTAAACCAACCAAAACCCGTCGCACGAAGAAAACTGAGGGTGTCGATCTGTACCAGAAGGTCACTGACCGTATCGTTGAGGCACTTGAGAACGGCGTGGCGCCATGGAAAAAACCGTGGCGCACTGCTGGCCGCTACGCCGCAGCGGGTCCGTTACCGGTTAATGCCTTAACCGGTAAGCCTTACAGCGGCGTAAACGTGCTGCTGTTATGGCTGGCCGCAGAGGAAAAAGGATACAGCACCGATCGCTGGGTAACGTATCGTCAGGCGCAGGAGCTGGGCGGTCAGGTTCGCAAAGGTGAAACGTCATCAGAGGCAATTATCTTCAGACCTTTTGAAAAGCAGGCTGAGGACGCCAGCGGAAACAAGTTGTTTGATTCCGACGGTAAGCCACTGATGGAATCGCGGGCCATGATAAAGCCTAACTTCCTGTTTAACGTAGAGCAGTGTGACGGTTTACCGGATAGTGTTGCGGCTGTACCGCATGAGCCTCCCGTAGCTGAATACCCCGCTACGATCGACTGGCCGACGGAAAAACGGATATGTGAGATTGTGCATATGGCGGGCGTTAAGGTTGAGTTCAGATTACAGAACCGGGCCTGTTACGCCAGACACACTGATTCCATACTGATGCCGAAGGCTGAACAATTTTTTACCCACGCCGACTATTTCAGCACGCTGCTGCATGAAGTTGTGCACGCCACCGGCCATGAGTCACGACTGAACCGCGAAGGCATAACCAAACCGTCGAAAAAGTTCGGCGATCCGGTTTATGCGTTTGAGGAGCTGATAGCGGAGATGGGCAGCGCGTTTCTCTGCGCCCAGCTCGGTGTGTTTGGCGATGTCCAGCACGACAGCTATATAAATTCATGGCTTGAGGTACTGAAGTCGGACAAAAAAGCGCTTTTCCGTGCCTGCCGGCACGCAAGAGAAGCGTCAGAATTCTTACTGCAGTTAGATAAAAGTGCGGCTGAAGCTGCATAACACACCAACCCGGCATCGTTAAGTAAACACGTTGCCGTCCCGTGAGGGCATTGTTCCTCACGGGACAGTGCCCTCTTTTTTTGAAAAAAGAGGAATCTACCATGTCAGACTGGTGCCATAACCGTTTAGAAATCACCGGAAAATCCGCGCTCATCAGCATTATGGAAGAGTGGATCAGCGGTGAAGCTGTACCGCTTTACCGTCACGCCGTCATGCGCAGCATAAAGCTGTTTCTGGCGGGGTATGGCGGCCTGCTACGCCCGGTTAAAACGGAGTCTTTTCCGCCGTTTCCCGAGTTAATGCAGAGCGGAACGGGACAGGGCACGCCAGCCAACCTGGCGTTTGAGCAGTGGCTCGGTTTACTGCGCAATGACGTACCGCTTGACGGGGAGCATCTGCGCAAAATTGAGCGGCTTTACCATCAGTCGGGTATCGACGCGATCCGCTGGGACAGTATTCCGGACGTTTCACGCAGACATATCGCGCGACTCATTGAGGAACGCTATGCAGACTGGTTTGGTATTGCCACGCTTTCCCGGGAAATCGATCCGGGCCAGTGCTGGGAACGACTGAGTCAGCTGCCTGACAGGGCGCAACCCTGCGATATGCTGCAGATAATCCCGAGCCGGCTGGCTGCCGAACTGAACGGAAGTGGCGGACTCCTGTCCGGGGCGTCTACGTCCTGCAGCCTCTATTGCCGGCAGTACGGTATGGAGTGGCCGGCAGGTCACAATGTCAGCTGGGAACGTGATGGCGTCAGCAGCATAAAACTTGCGTTTGATTCCGCCTGGTTCCCGCCGGCAGCAGAGGTCATCGCGGCACTGTCATCGACCTTTGACTGTGAAATTCGGCACTGGTACAGCGAGCCGATTCACGATCTTGATGGTTATGACTGTTACGATCGGGGCGAGCACGTCTGCAGTGCTGAGGTGATTATTGACGAGCTGGACGACGGCAGGCCCGGGCTGCATCTGGTGCCGGTAGTTGAACCTTATGAATCAGAAGGTGCAACATCCGTTCATCAGGCGGCACAGGTATGAGCGGCAACAGTGAGTACCTTCGCTGCCGCGTTATTTCGACGGCTCACCTCAGCGCAGAAGACAATGCGCTGCTGGATGAAATCACGACCCGTGAAGTCGGTGACGGTGAGTGGGTCCACTATATCGGTGGGGGCTATCTTCTGCGGTTAACCGCGTGTACCGCGCCGGTTCTGCGGCTGAAAGAAGCCGGGTTATCGAAAGAAGCCCGCCGCGTGATCGCTTCACTGATGCGTTCGGATGCCGTGGAAATCCTGATTTTTGAATCAGGGGCTCCGGAGGCGGAAGGATTCACCACGTACAGCTGCTAACCAAAAAAGGCGGGCCGTAGGGCTTGCCTCACACCCTGAGGGGAACACCTCCTCAGGGGCGTGTTCCCCTTTTTTTATGGAGAACACGCATGACTTTTATCAACCATCGCAGCGCATTCCTGAAGATTTTCAACATCACGGCCCGTTATCATCACCGGCACAAAGTGTTTGAGGACTTCGTCAGCTGCGCTGCTATTGCGCTGCACAACGGTGTTGCGCACGATGCAGAGCTGGAAAAGCAGTATCTGAGCATAATTGCCGGCTACGAGAAGGAAGACGTCACCCGGATGGCTGAGTTACTGGGTCACGTCGTGATGGCGCTCGATCAGGAACGTTGTGATTTTCTCGGCAGCGTTTTTATGGAGCTTGAGCTGGGAGATAAGTATCGCGGCCAGTTTTTTACGCCGTGGGACGTATCGCGAATGATGGCATCAGTGCAGCTTTCCGGCATCGATGCGCTGATGCAGGGAAAAGACTTCATTACCCTGCAGGAACCGGCGAGCGGTGCAGGTTGTATGGTCATCGCCTTCGCTGAAGAGTTTGCTCAGCGCGGTTACACGGTCTCAGAACAGCTGTGGGTGTCGGTGACGGACGTTGATCCGCTGGCCGCCAGTATGTCCTATATACAGCTCTCGCTCTGCGGCATTGCGGCAGAGGTTGTGACCGGAAATGCGCTGACGCTTGAACGGCGTCGCACGCTTTACACCCCGCTGCACTACACCGCCAGGTGGGCAGTAAAACTCGGCCGCGCAGAGCAACGCGCAGCCTGACCATAACGCCTCTCCGGAGGCGTTTTTTTTTGCTGGTCAGTATAGAGTTTGCGGTGGATACCGCCTCCCCGGCAGGGCATGGTTCATGGCATGACGCTGACGGAGGTACTGAATAAATGCAACCCACGCAGGAGCAGGCACAGATCATCGCCTGGAAAGGCACAAAACTTGTCGTTACGGCGTTTGCCGGTACGGGCAAAACGTCCACGCTTGAAGCCTACGCGCTGGCAAACCCCACGGAGCGGATGCTTTATCTCGCTTACAATCGCGCGATCAGGGAGGAGTCCGAGCGTCGTTTTCCTTTTAACGTCGAGTGCAGAACGTTTCATCAACTGGCATGGCCGGCGTTCGGGCGGCACTTTCAGGCGCGGCTAACCACGTCTCTGCGCGTAACGGATATTGCGCGGCTGCTCAACACCCGTCACTGGCTGCTGGCTCGGACTGCGCTGAACACGCTCAATACCTTTCTGTACAGCGCCGACGAAGAAATCTCATTTCTGCATCTGCCCGATGAGAGCGAACGGAGCGGACTGGACGCGTGCAAAATACTCGGTGCTGCACAGGTCATATGGCACGAAATGACCCGTATGGACTCACATTTTCCGGTAACGCATGACACCTATCTTAAACTTTATCAGCTGTCCGTTCCGGAGCTGAACAAGCAATGGGACGTAATCCTGTTCGATGAGGCGCAGGATGCGAATCCGGTGACCAGTCAGTTTGTTCTTAGCCAGCCCTGTCGCATCATCCTTGTCGGCGATCGTTATCAGCAGATATATCGCTTCAGGGGGGCGGAAAACGCTCTCGTTTCTCTACAGCTGGAGACTGCAGACAGGCTGTGGCTGACGAACAGCTTCCGGTTTGGGCCGGCGGTCGCAGACGTTGCGAATACCCTGCTTGCCGAGGCGGGGGAAACCCGCCGGATCTGCGGCCTTGGCGGTGAGGACCAGGTTGTACCTGAACTGCCCGCCGGAACCGCGCACTGCTGCGTTATCAGCCGAACGGTAGCGGGCGTGATTGGCTCAGCCCTGATGGAGAGCCTGACGGGTAAAAAGGTGTACTGGGTGGGCGGCATGGAGGGATATCGCATTGGTGAACTGGAAGATTTGTACTGGCTTTCGGTCGATATGCCGGATCGCATCCAGTCGCCGCAGCTGACGCGAGACTTCAGCGATTTTGAAGCATACCGGTCTACTGCCAAAGCAACAAAGGATCCGGAAATGGGGCAGGGAGTTCGGCTTCTGGACATGTTCTTTCCGCTGCCAATGCTACTGGCCGTGTTAAAAAAGCAGGCGGTGACGCGCGAAAGCGATGCTGATGTGACGGTCGTCACGGCGCACCGCAGTAAAGGGCTTGAGTGGAACGTGGTCAAAATGAACGACGATTTTGTTGATATTACCGATCCCCTTTTAAACCCGCGCGAAAAAGAAGATGAGTTGAATCTTCTGTACGTATCGGTGACGCGCGCGCGCAAAATTCTGGTGCCGAATGAGCTGGTCTGTATTGTGACCGGCTGCCTCGATGCACTAAGTGGAGACTCTGAAACGCCGGACGGAAAGGACTCAGAAAGCGCAAAGGCTGCGCTTAATATCAGCAATGAAGCTGAATTATCAGGGAGCCAGAATGTTCAGTAAGCTCATAACCATGATATCCGGGGGGCAAAACGCGGCTAAATCAGCGCAGGCTGGCGGTAAGGTTCCGCCGGGATATTTCGCGCCAAATTCAGCCGTAGAGCTTCTTTCTTCCCCGCATCGTAAGCTCCTTCTCAGGCAAATCTGGGATAACACGTCTTTGCCTGAGGAGATTTATAACCGGCTTTACCTAGCACCGCTTCAAAAACTCGTTGAGAGCGTACAGAACGTGCCGGCCAGCGCGGAAGGTGAATGGAGTAAAGAGGGCGGATACATAGATCTCACCCTGAAATTTACCGCCTGCAGCGTTAGGCTGGCAAAAGGCCATATGTTTCCTCCCGGCGCGTCACCCGAGGAACAGGCCGCTAAAAACACGCTCTGGAATGCGATTGTTTTCTGGTCAGCGCTTACCGCGCATCTGCCACAACTGAGCAGGATTGAAGGTGAATTACTGGACGGGCAATGCTGGATCCCCGGTCTGTCATCGCCGGGTGCGCCCTATCGATTTCGGATAAGCAATGTAGCTGATGCCGGTACGGCGGCAATAATGGCCGCCAGGCTGTTGCCTGATGACGGAGTCACCTGGCTCTGTGGCGATCGCCAGGCCATGCGGGTGATGGCTTCTCTGGCCGGCGGGGATGCGGCAGCTATGCCGCTCATCAAAGAAATTCTCGACAAAGCGCGAGGAATGAGCGGTTCACCCGCCGGTTATGCGCAGACGGGCTTACCTGCAATAGCCGCTGCGGAGCTGGTGCCGGATCCGGGGATACCGGTAACGATATCCCCGGGCGATATCATCAGTGCCGCCTCTGCACTCGCCGATACCCGGTCGGAAAGTGCTGAGGATCTGGCCTCCGGTCTCGCACCAGTGAACGCAGAACCTTCGTTAAGTGCGGATGATGAAACCGGATCTTTGCCCTCGGCACTTTCAGAAAACTGCGGCGCAGTAACTGAGCAGCCAGTGGCTGAAAAAGCGGATGATGATGATACGACCGTCCTTCTCAGCATGTTTGCAGCAGCTGAACCGGCGGACACCAACGAGGATGAACAGGCGGAGAGAGCAGTTACGGCTACAGCAGATGAGTGTTTGCCTGTACAGGATATGAATGAACAGATGATTGCAGTTCCGGATGAAAGCCCGGAACTTATTCCCGATGCTAGGCCGCAGGAAATATCGCCTGTGATTGATTCAGTGCTGGATCAAACCGACAACGAAAAAGTGGCGTGTGAACACCCCGTTATTCTCGCTGCACCTGAAAGCAGTAATGCAGGTAATCTTGGTGAGCAGTTTTTATTGTGGCTCAGAGAGTCAGTTAATAATAAATCTCTCAGCGTGAATGAGAGCGACAGTCTGCTTCATGCAGTGAGTGGATTTATGTTTATTTCCCTGCCGGGAGCACCTTTTAAATTCATTGAGGCAGCAGGCATTGATAACGATCGTAGGGCTGTTCAGGCGTCATTTGAAAAGAATGGCGTATTGCATATGCGTAACGATAAGCGTTTTTTTAGGGTGAGAATATATGAGTCTGAAGGTCTGGAAGGTAAATATCAGAAGCGGAGTGGATATTTAGTTCGGCTCTCTTTATTTTATCAAGCAGGAAAGGATAAGGTTAAAGACAGTCGATATATACTGATTGAAAATTGACAGGGGAACCCGGCAGGGTTCCCTCAGAAAACTCAGACAGGAATAGCATTTTTCACTACATCAGGGATACCAGGTCTGCCGTTAGCGATACACGTAGCGGTGAATACCGCTTCTGCATACACAACATCGTTAACCAGTATTTGCTGGACGAAATTGACACGGCTGCGCTTCTCGTTTGCCTGAAGGGCGCATGTTACCTGCATTTCATCCCCTTTCTGCAGGCTCTTTTTAAAGCGCAGCGTGTATTCAAGGATCATGTGAAGGCGCCCTTCAGCGAACTCCTGTTCCAGATCCAGTCCCAGTTCCTCTTTCATAAAGGCGTGACGCGTCCACTCCATGTAGAAGGGATAATATAGTCCATCCACAACGCCTTGAAAATCAACGTGCTTTTCATCCACGGAATAGGTTTTGGTAAACATTATAAGTCCTTAAAGTAGTTCAGTAGTGCAAAGCGCATTGGCAGTATCAGATTTTCAAATTCTTTTTGCGAGGTATCAGCTCCGGTGCAGATATTAAGCGCCATGCTCATATCATTCTCTATACCATATATGAAGCTAATGCCATGATATATATTATGTTCTTTCCTTTGCGTATCAATGAAGTTATTTTTTTCATTGCGTAAGGCGTCATCCCAGATGACAGTGCTGACGTCACCTTTGCTTATTTTTGTAAGCTCAATTCCCATCTTTATTAACAGGCTGTCTTTATACTTACCTTCGTAATAAAATTTGTTATCCCATTCAGCGTAGCCGTTGCTTTGGTGGGCTGAAATGTTGTTATTAACGACCAGTAATGTAGAAATGTATGTAGTACGCTCAAGTTTATCGAGGAAATTTATTACTTCATTGCTGCACTGATGAAATTTTAACTTCACTTCTTTTGAATCCATTTAACTCTCCGGCATTCATAAATATCATTTTTCATCAGTGTTATGCTTTGGTTACCTTCCAGAATGATTGATTTTTCATCCATTACTTTCAGTACACCAATATGTAACCCACTTTCACTTTTTACATAACACAATTTATTATTATTAGGGTCGATATTTGTGACTGTAGATACAATACAGAACTCTCCGAAACTTACATATGGTTCACCATACATGCCGCCTATCTGAACCAGTTCAACATCTGGTAGTTGGCGGCTTGCAAGGATGAAAAGCGTGTCTTCGTCGAGCTTCGCATATTCTGTGAACTGGGGCGGGAACCCTTCACCCGTCATGATCCACTGACCATTTACCTGCAGACCATTCTCGGTGAAAAACTCAGCAATTATATGAATCACATCCATTCTACGAGCAGGAACTGAACCGTCAGATTCCCAGCGTGTGTAAGTGGTGTAGGACAGGTCCATATTTTTTTGCTGTATGTAGCTCACAACTTCCTGTGGCGTTGTACCCGTCGCAGCCCTGCAACACTTAAGTCTCTTCTCAATCGTGTCTAACATTCGCATTCCTTAACGGAAATTATTGCAATGATTTTAAAGGAAAAAATTGCATAGGTTTCGGGAATAATTCCTGATTAATGGGAAAAAATTGCATAAAAGGCATTAGTAGTGGTAATATGTAAACAGTTAACAAATTTAGTGTTAAACATTATCATAAAATGACCTTTTCTTGACGCTTTTTAAGTGAGAAGTGAGGGCATAACCCATCCAGAAGCCATCTGAGAGGGTTTTTGAGCAATCAGGGTTCCGCTCCGTTTTAGCAATTTGATATTCCTTTCCCGTCATTTGGGTTAAGGAAAGTCCTAAGTAAAACTTATCCTGGAGATGATATGCCCTCACATAATCAATCACGAGCCCCGGCTCCCATCATTTATATAGGTCCAGTAAGACGTAACAATCTGGAAGGGTGTGCAGTAAAGCTTACTCATTCATCAGGTCGAGTTATAAGCGCTTCGAAAATCGTTCAAGGTCTTATCGACACTTATTTAGATCAATACGTAACTGAACTAACTGCTAGGTCTGCAATTACGTAACACATCCATTATCCATAGCTCAGCAAATCCACATGTTCTGTGGAGGGATAGACTCATGCCTAATCAGCCCAGCACTCAGTTAGCTGTACCTCATTCAACGCAAGCCGAACAATGTGTTCTGGGTGCGTTGATGCTGGATAATGACCGTTGGGATGAAATAAACATCCTACTGACAGCACAAGATTTCTTTGTCGCTGCCCATCGTCATATATTTAAGGCGATGAGCAGCTTGTCTTTGTTATCCCAGCCTATCGACCTGATAACCCTTAGCGAGAAGTTGGAGCGTGACGGTGCGCTTGAGCAAAGTGGCGGCTTTGCTTACTTAGCGGAATTGAGCAAGAACACGCCTTCAGCTGCAAACATTCTTGGTTATGCGGATGTCATCGTTGAAAAGAGCCGTTTGCGTACTCTGCTGGTTATCGGCAACAGCCTTGTAGCTGATATCCAAACCAATCGGCTCAGTTCGCAAACGGTCGCAGATCAAGCTGAAAATGCGCTCTTCCGGCTTCATGAGCAAGGCACAAGCGCAAACGAGTGCGAATCAGAAATTATGGTTGCCCTTGATCAAGTGCTCAGCAAGCTTGAAGTAGCTACTGCAACTGAAAACGGTATCACTGGAACATCAACAGGCATGGCTGAATTGGACTTCATGACATGTGGCTTGCAACCAGGTGATCTGATTATCCTCGCAGCACGTCCCTCTATGGGTAAAACCGCTCTGGCTGTTAGTTGGTGCATCGGTGCAATAGAAAGTAAGCCTCAAGACGCTGTCTTTATTTTTAGTATTGAAATGCCAACTGATCAGCTAACTATGCGCATGCTATCGATGCGCAGCCGTGTTGATCTGACCAAACTTCGTAGTGGCAACCTGAGCGATGAAGATTGGGGCCGCATCAGCCAGGGCGCAACAGAAATAGCAGCGTGGCGCGACCGACTTATTATCGACGACAACAGCTTCCAGACGCCGGCGACGCTACGTACCCGTGCGCGTCGCTATGTTCGTAAGTACGGCAAGCCTGCCTTAATCATGGTCGATTATTTACAGCTTATGCGATGCCCGGATATGGAAAACCGCACGCAGGAAATCGCCGAAATTTCCCGTTCGCTTAAGGCGCTTGGCAAAGAGCTTGACTGTCCCATCTTGGCTCTGTCGCAGCTCAATCGACAGGTAGAACAGCGTGCGGACAAACGTCCCAATAATGGTGATCTGCGTGATTCAGGCGCTCTTGAGCAGGATGCTGACCTGATTGCATTTATTTACCGCGATGAAGTCTACCACGCTGATACGGCGCATCCCGGTCAGGCTGAAATCATCATCGGTAAACAGCGTCAAGGCCCTACCGGCACCATCAAAACCCAGTTTGACAGCAGGTTTACTCTCTTCAGTGAATATCCTGAAGGCGGGTATGACTTTGGTTACGATTTTAGGAGTGCTGGTCAATGAGTAAACTTCAACTGGTAGAAAACTCGTTTGTTAATAGTAGCAATCAGGCCAGGGATTTTACTCTGGATGAACTTTGTGTGAATCCAGATAATCCGCGCAAAAGCCGTAATCCTTTGTTTGATGATCTCAAAGCATCTATTCGCGCGCGCGGTCTTAATTCTGTGCCTTTAGTGACGCGCGATCCCCGTCTTCCCGATGGTAAGTGGACCTTTAGCGATGGCGGTAACACGCGTTACACCATCATGCGTGAACTTTGGGATGAGACTGGAGATCCACGTTTTTTCAAAATGACCTGCATTGAAAAGCCGTGGCCTGGACGCTTCCAGTGTCTCGCGGGGCACCTCGCTGAAAATGAAACTCATGGACAGTTAACTTTCATCGATAAAGCTCTCTCTGTAAGTGAAGCGCGGTTATTGCTCGAAGAAGAACGTGGGAAAAAAATTTCTTTGCGTAATCTTGCCGTTGAACTAACTAACAGCGGCCTGCCCGTACATTTCTCCAGTGTTAGCCGAATGGAAGATGTGGTGACAAATATCTATCCCTGGATGCCTGTATTGCTCGCATCCGGCTTTGGTGGTCGTGAGCTTAGAAAATTGCTCAAACTCCGTCATGGAGCTGAAAAAGTTTGGGATAAGTACCGGTTTGAAAAGAATATTTGTACAGAAGCCGATTTCACAAATGTATTTGGCGAGTGCTGCCGTAAATTTGATGATCCTGAACTATGGTCAATTGAAATGTTCACTGATGAACTTATTGGCGACCTTACAGATGCGTTTCCTTGCGATGACCTTGACTATGATGGCTGGTTGCTTGAGCTACGTGGTGCCGACAAAGTAAAAGCAGAACCTGCTGAAGACATTACTTTTGCTGTTTCTTCTGGTTTACCGGCCAATTCCACAACGGTTGCAAATGACGATGTAGCTGAACTCAGTCAGCTGTCTGATGAATTGACTCCAGGCGATTCAACCCTGCTTGAGGATGATACTTCTGGCGTAGAGCAACCTACCGTAAAGGAGCAACCTAAGGATTCATCTTCTTTAGTAAAAGAAGATGAATCGCATGCTTTACAAGGCCCAGATGATTATTTGCCAGCTGTTGCTCAACCAGAAATCCATTCGCTCTGGCACGTTAGTGCCCTTCAGGATGACATTGAGCATTTGCAAAGTTTGGCCTGGCGTCTGAGCTGGGATATTGCCAGTGCTCATGACTGTGGTAATTCGTTAACACCTGCCAGCGAAAACGCATCACAGTCTGGTTATCGGCTTTCAGTGCCTGTTAATGATGCTCCTCTTGTAGCCTTATTTCTCGCTTCACTGACAGACGATACGAGTTATCAGGATGCTGCGAACCTCACTTCTGAATTGCTGATCGGGTCATCTGAATCAGCCAAACCTGTTTTTGATGACGAGCAAACCCTGACGGTGTTTCGGCTAATCAGGATCCTTCGTCGTCTCCGAGAACTGCAGCGCAAAAGTGCTGCTTCCATTGTTCCTGCAAATGAAGGGTAACTGATGAACACGAACCTCTCCCGGGCTGCTAATGGCTTCCTGCTTGACTTAGTCATGGAACTCAAAAATGGGTTTATACGGCGCTGTGACAAAATGGGACTAACGTCTGAAGAGATTGCCACGCTGAAAGATATGACCATTGAAGATATTCATTACATCATCAATAGCGAGGTTTCTGTCCTTTCGTTCCAGATAAACCAGGACAATCTGGCCCGACTGATGACGCAAGCTAGGGAAGAACAAACGCGTAAGCAACGTATTGATCGCGCACTTGCTCTGGGTGGTTCCATCAAGCTCATGGAGCATTTTTTCGGGCTGATGAGTAATGACGTTGCGGCGCGTCGCAGGATAGCCGGCATAAAAGTTCGTGCAGGTCGTGGAACCGTTCTTAGCGATGAACAAAGTACGGAGCTGTGGGAAATCTGGGCGGCAAATGACAATAAAGCACTTCGAAGCGAAACGGATGAGGGGCTGGATTTGATGCTGCTTGCCGCAGAACAAATGGATATTTCTCTCACTGCAGTCTGGAACACTGTTCTCAAGTGGGAGAGTGAAAATCTGACAGCGGCCACGCGGAGAAGAGCATGAGTTTTAACCGGCGGAGTGCGTTCACTGTAATCAGATGGGGGCAGGATGCGATTTAAAGAGATCATACCGGGCCTGAAAGCCCCGACGACTGTTCCGGCGTCACTGTCTAAAAAAGCGGTCAGCGCGGTTCAACGATTCTGGCACGGAGAGCGTAACTATAAGCGCCTGAATGAAAACCGCACGGGCTATTACAAGATTGATCTCGGCCCGTTCTGGCGACTGCTCAGCCGTGATGAAGGGCGTACCTGGGAGATGATGAACCATGAGCGCTATAACACGGCTATGCGCAACTGAAGCGTAGTCAGAATGCTGAGCGATGAGCCTTTAGCGGCACATTGCTCAGCATTTTTTTGTATTCAGAAGGTGAAGAATGACATTACCAGATGACAGCCTTATCCATCAGGCAGTCACAAAATTAACTGATCGGCTGACGGCACGTTTACCGGAAGAACAGAACAGCTATGTCCGTGGCGGTCTGTTGTTCACGGGTAACATACACGATTCTATGCCGCGCCGGCTGCTTCTCGATCAACGTCTCTCCCCGCTTGATAAAATGGGCTGGATAATTATCCGCTTACACGCTTTGAGCAATGACGGTACCGTTTTTCCCTCCTATGAAGAATTGCAGCTGCAGCTGGCAACGCCGGGTAAAGGCAGGGCATCAAAAGAGACCATCAGCCGGATACTTCTGATGTTACGCATCACGGGCTGGCTCAGCCTCTGCAAACGCGTCAGGGATGAAAAGGGAAGGGTAAGAGGAAATATTTATGCGCAGCATGATGAGCCATTGTCATTTGCTGATGCAGAAATGTTCGACCCACACTGGCTTAAAACGGTGGCTGAAGCCTGTCTGAGCAGTAACCGGACCGTCAGCGCCACGGCAAAGATAATCATCAGTGAAATCCGGCTTGATCCCACAATGCTCCATCATCGCAGTCATCTCCAGATGATTGAGGCCCGTCTGGGCTCAGCCCAAAGTCCTGAAGAATCGATCCGCCGTGCCGCACCCGGGCAGACAGGCCGCTCGCCGGGTTCGGATTCCGAACTCAGCTTAAAAAAGCATGATCTGCAGCCCGGTTCGGATTCCGAACACAGTGAGAGTAGCGGGAATGGCAACCGGGTTCGGAATCCGAACAGTTACGTACGTAGTTTTACTAATAATACAGATAAAACATACGTAACCGGTTCGGTTTGCCTGCCAGATGACTTCGCCTCACTGCTGAAACCAGCAGACCGCGACATGGTTAATCGCCAGCTGCAGGCGCTGTCGCCCGAGCGTTCTGCCTCGGTGCTGTCGAATGTTATTCGTGCACAGCGTGAAGGCAGCCTGCAAAACCCGCTTGGCTGGTTGCTGACGGTGCTTAAAAAGGCCCGACAGGGGGAGCTTTATCCTGCAGAAAACGTACGAAAAGTACCTGATCACATGAGCTCGTCACCGCGCCCTGAACTACGCCCTTTTAAGCCTTCCCGCCCTGATAGCCGGCAGACGTGCAGTGAAGAGCGCGTAAGAGAAATCGTTCAGAGTCTTCGAATGTCTGTTGGATCTCAGAGAAATGATTAGGTAGCCAGCGGACTCACAAGAGCGAGCAGTATTGCACGGTGTAGTAGAGGTTAAAAAGTGAGCGGTGTTGCACGGTGCAACGGTGGTTAAAAAAAGAGCAGCGTTGCACGGTGCAACAGTGGTCATTAATTAAGCGTCATAGGCAGCGAACAAATTTTACTTTTCGAATATCTGATTTCGAATTGTTTACGGTCCTCTCAGGAATGAGGATCGCCACTTAACTTACGAAAGCCTTTGCCAATCAGGAGACAGCTATGGCCGAACAGACAACCCCTCAAACAGCGTCCCGGCGATCTGGCGGATTAGTATCCACGCTGACTGTCGAGCTGCATTCGCATTATGCAATCAGGCTCTGGGAAGGGCGCAATCGATCAGATGAGAAATCAAAGGCGGAAAAACGCCCCAAAATTCTGGGGATGCCGGAAGCGATTTCGCGGGCGGGGTTCGCCGGGCGTGATGCAGCGGCCGGCAACCCCTATGGTGATGAGTTGCTGGTCAAACTTGAAGAGGCCATTAAGCTGGCGACTCAGAAGGTGGAAGAGCAAGTCAAAAAGATAGAAACCATTACAGCCGCCATTCCGGCAGGTATCACCATATCTGAAGTTACATCTTCCGAGCCGCTGAACCTTGATGTATTCAGCCGTTCCCCCCTTGGTTATCGCTGTGTCTGGCTGTTAGTGCATTACGATCAGCTGGCGCTGAAAGCCTTCCGGGCATTCCATTACGGTCTGATCTCCCGTTCACAGCGCGATGATTTCCTCGAAAAAGGGAGTAAAGCGATACGTGTAGTCTACGGGTTGATTCAGAACTACCGGACCGTGCCGGTGACATACGAGGATATCCGCCATAAAACGGCGCGGGGTCTGGCTGCCATAGAGCGCCTGGGGGAACCGGATCCTGCCGTTATGTCAGGCAAAAAACGTTCTTCATTCTCTCCACTTTCTGCCGTTACCTCAGAGGACGATTAATTTGAACCGGATGATTACTTTGGGCGTTATCTGCGCCCTTCTCAGCGGCTGTGCCGGCACTGACTTTGCCAGCATCAACAAAAATATCAGCGATACCGCTTTCAGTATCAGTAAAACCCTGCGTGGCAGTGATTCAAGTTCCATGGATTCCGGCAACGGTATGCCGGTGCTGACAAAAGCATCAGGATCTGGCGGGAAGAGTGCCAGCAAACAGTTCAGCGTGCCGGTAGATATTGATACGGCAGCCGCGCGACTAAAGCGCCACTACGGCTATGTGAGTGCGGATGAAATTGAACGTATTCGTTCCAGAGATCGTAACAGCCGCTGGAGCGCTGCTGCTATTGAGGATGCTCATCCAGTGTGGGAGGCCGTTCCGGGGAGCTCCTATCGTATGGGCAGCGATGTGGGTGACAACGACCATATGGATATCGAGCTTGAAAAGAACGGTTCCGGTACGCGGGTATATGTGACATACAAATCGCCCGTCGCATCGCACCTTACCGGGAGCACATTCAACAACGTTATGTCTCAGGTCCGCCAGGTTGCTTCTGGTCAGGCACGCTAAAACCGGAGGCCGGCATGCAGCTTTATCTATGTGAAAAACCCTCCCAGGCCAAAGATATTGCCCGCGTGCTGGGCGTCAGCCAGCGCGGCCAGGGGTGTATTACCGGCGGTAACATTACGGTCACGTGGGCAGTTGGCCATCTGCTGGAAACGGCCACGCCCGAAACCTATGGCGAGCAGTTTGGACGCCCGTGGCGCACGGAGGTTCTGCCGATCATCCCGGACCGCTGGCAGATGACCGTCAAGAAAGACACTGCCGATCAGTTTGGCGTTATCAAAAAACTGCTGAAACAGGCCAGTGAGGTAGTCATCGCAACCGATGCCGATCGCGAAGGTGAGGTGATCGCGCGTGAGCTGATGGATTACTGCAATTACACCGGTGCCGTGCGCCGGCTGTGGCTTTCCGCGCTGGATGAAGCCAGCATCAAAAAAGCCCTTAGTGAAATGCTGTCAGGCGACAAGACCGAAAAACTGTATCAGGCGGGTATTGGCCGCTCGCGGGCGGACTGGCTTATCGGGATGAACCTGACGCGGCTTTATACCCTTAAGGCCGGTGAAGCCGGATTATCGGAAGTGTTTTCCGTGGGCAGGGTGCAGACGCCCACGCTCGCTATAGTGGTTAACCGGGATCTTGAAATTGCCGGCTTTACACCAAAGCCCTGGTGGAAAGTCAGAGCGCAGCTTGAAAAAGACGGTGTCCGTTTTGAAGCTGAATGGGTTGCTGCGGAGCAATACTGTGATGATGAAAAACGGTGTGTAAATCAGCAAATTGCACAGGCGGTTCAGCAGCTCTGCCTTAAATCCGGGAACGGCAGTGTGATTTCCGTTGAGAAAAAGCGGGCTAAAACGCCGGCACCGCTCTGTTTTTCCCTCGGAGATCTTCAGGAAGCCTGCAACAGGAAATGGGGCTTGGGCGCTAATGAGGTGCTGTCTATAGCCCAGTCACTGTATGAAACGCACAAAGCAACGACTTATCCGCGAACTGACTGCGGTTATCTGCCTGTATCGATGCGGGAAGAGGTCAATGACGTTCTTCAGGCTGTACAGCATTCTGATCCGGCTATCGGCGGCGAACTTTCCCGTCTTGATACCGCATTTACCTCGCGTGTCTGGAACGACAAGAAAATTACCGCGCACCACGCCATTATTCCTACGCGACAGCCCTTCGATATAGCAAAGCTGAACGCTAAAGAGCTCAAAGTCTACACTCTTATCCGCCTGCACTATCTGGCTCAGTTTATGCCGCTGCAGGAATCCGATGTGACGGATGCCACCTTCAATATCGGTAATCAGCTTTTCCGCACGCGCGGTCGCGTGATGGTTCATGCCGGGTGGAAATCCCTGTTCAGAGGGGAGCTGGCCGAAGAGGAAGAGGGTGATAAAGAGTCTGCAGCGCAGCTGCCCGTGCTGGAACAGGGCAATGTCTGCAGCGTCACCGGTGCAGACGTCAAAGATAATGTGACAAAAGCGCCGCCGCACCACACGGAAGGAACGCTTATTGCCGCCATGAAAAATGCCGCCAGCCTGGTCACGGATCCCCAGCTCAGGAAGGTGCTTCGCGATAACGCGGGACTCGGTACGGAAGCAACGCGCAGCGGCGTACTGGAAACGCTGTTTAAACGGGGCTTCCTGGAGAAAAAAGGAAAATTCATCATTGCCACGCAGATGGCGCGGGAGCTGATCTCTGCTTTGCCAGAGACGCTGACCAGTCCGGGCATGACGGCCCTGTGGGAGCAGGCGCTGGATGACATTGCCCAGGGAAAAAGCAGGCTCAGTGATTTTATGCAAAAGCAAAGCCAGTGGACCCGACATCTGGTCGAAAAAGAGCGGGACACTGCCTTTAAGGTCACGGTTCCGGTCGGCCCTGTCTGTCCGCTGTGTGGCGGACAGACCCATCAGCGTAAGAGTAAGGAAGGTAAATTCTGGGGCTGTGTGAAGTACCCGGACTGTAAGGGGATCATTGGTGAGACAAACCGTAAAACTCGACGCCAGGTTGCGGGGAAAAGCCGGGGCACTGGTAAAGGCCGGAAAAGCCCAGCTTCTGCGCCGGCTACTCTCAATCTACAGAGCCAGAAAGGTTGACAGTAGTGACATTTGGCTTAAAAATAAACGTGCTTGTCTGTCGTCTCTGACGACCACCAATGATTCATCGGCCTGAGAGAATCGCCTTCGGGTGGCTGAACATAACACTCCTGTAGCCTGCAAGGGAGAACACATCAGTGTGGTACATCTGCTCGCCTTTGGAAGCAGATATCGTCAATCACGGCTCCTACTGCCTGACGATGAAGGTACATTCAACTATCAAGACAGTCAGAATTTAGCTGATTCTGACTCCCCGACGGGAATACTTCTCCCGTCCGGGCAGAAGTTTTCTCCGTCGAACTAAATTTGACCTCCATGGAGAAAACATCATGTCTGTAAACAACACCTCTAATGCCAGTAACACCGGTAAATCTAAAGACTACTTCAACCTGACCATCAACGGACTGGGCTATCTCAGCAACGTTCGCCAGGTAAATGCTCAGTCCGGCACCTTTATCAGCTGCGTGATCAACGCACTGTCAGGTCCGAGCGACAGCCCTTCTTATGTGCGTTTCGACGTCACCGTTGCCGGCAAAGAAGCCAGCAGCCTCATTAACCGTTGCCAGAAAGCGGTAGATGAGGATAAGAAAGTGCTGATTGGCTTTGTTCTGAGCAACCCATCAACGGACATTTTTCAGCTGAAAAATGGTGAGCACGCAGGTGAAAGCCGCGTCAGTCTGAAAGCCCGCCTGATCAAAGTGGACTGGATCAAGATAGGCCAGGACATGGTCTTCAAGACTGAACGCGCTGAACCTCATCAGGCACAGAATACTGTTTCACAGCAGCAATCTTACGCTGATAACTCATTCTAAATCCGCTCACCTTAGACTTGCTATAAACAGAGTAAGTCATCTTTCACAGGTAACTCTATGAATACTCAAACAGGCTTTTTAGCTCAGAAATATCTCAACGTGGCGCTTCCGCTGGAAGTTATGCAATCTGGTCGAGGCTATTATATTGGTACAGCAGATCAGGAAAGCGGTGCACCGGCAACCCGAGAATCTAACGAATATTTTCGTAAGAAAATTGACGCTGAAAATGCGCTTAAAGCTAACTTATGGACTCAGAAAGAGCATCCGTAATAGAAGGGCGGCATAACACAATATGCCGCTGTTTTTTTGCGACCCCTCACTGCCTTTTGATTACTGCAGTAAATTTCACCATAATCCTTTAAAGGTTACTGACGATGCCTGCCATACTACGGCTGAACGGTTTTCGGTTCTTTTTCTACTCCAACGAAGGCAATCCGCGCGAACCTGCTCACATTCATGTGATAAAGGCCGGTACAGAAGCAAAATTCTGGCTGGAGCCGGTTGTAAAACTGGCAAGCAACGATGGATTTGACTCCCGGACGATAAAAGAGTTGATGACAGTGATAAGGCAACACCAACCCATGCTTCTGGAGGCCTGGAATGATTATTTCAGCTAAGAACGTTCGGTTCGATCATCACACTATGTGGGTCGAACTCTCAGACGAGCGGATAATCGGCGTACCACTTTCATGGTTTCCCCGGCTTCGCAACGCGTCTGCCGAACAGCTGAAAGATTACGAACTGTCTCCCCGTGGTATCCACTGGGACGCACTGGACGAAGATATTTCAATCGATGGCTTGTTAAAGGGGCGCGGTGATGTAACGCACCCGCCTCATCAGGTCGCCTGAAGGTGCTGATTAAAAAACGCTGACTCCGGTCGGCGTTTTTTTTTGAAATCGCAAAAAGAGTTGTTGATAGAAGCATGCCGAAGAGTTGCGCACAGTGAAGCCTGTTCTCACTGTACAGGAACTTTTCAGATGAAATTTAACGCCGTCTTTGCCGCTTTACCGCTTGCGCTGCTGGCAGGGTGCGTTCAGCAGCCCCAGAAGTTGCAGGAGCGGGCACCTGCTGAACCGGTTGCCCCGGTCAGCGTATCCCGCAATATCCAGGCATCCGCTGATGATGTATATGCGCGGACGCCGGAAGTGGTTCGCTACGATCGCTACCTGCTGGTCAGCACGGATCCGCAAGCCGTGCAACGCGACCCCCTTTCCCAGATTATTGACGTCCGCATCCCCTCCTCAGTGCAGCCAACCGTGGCTGACGCCATGCGCTATGCCCTGAAGCAGTCCGGCTATTCGCTTTGTCAGACCGGTCCGGCTAACGGCGTGTTATACCGTCAGCCGCTGCCGGCAGTCCAGTTCCAGCTCGGTCCTATGCGCCTTCGCACCGCGCTGCAGGTACTGGCGGGCCCGGCATGGGAGCTTGAAGTTGATGACGTACAGCGTGTGGTCTGTCACAGCCTGCGTGCCGGTTATCAGTTGCCCGTGACACAGTTGCCGCCGCGTTCTGCCAGCGCCTACGCACCGGCTGCAGGCACTCCATCTTCTGCCAGTTCCTCTCAGGTGATCGCCCCTCGTCCCATTCAGGCCCAGCCTGCTCACGGAGGGTGGCTGACAAAATGACCACAGAAACGTCTTTCCCTCACGAAAATGCAGATGACGGTGTTCCGTCATCAGGCGGCAGGTTCAGCGCCGTAAAACGCCGGCTGCCGGCTATAGCACTGTCCACGCTTTCTATTGCCGCGCTTGGTCTCGCATTCATATCTCTTCGCGCCGGCGTGTCGCAGGAAAACCGTCTCAGCTACGTCGAAAAGCAGCAAAACGTGGTTTACACCCAGGCGCTGGCTAAAACCGATCTTGAACCTCTCCAGGCAAATATCAGCACGCAGGCCGAGGCGATAAAAAAGCAGCAGGTTCAGCTCGATGCGGTCCGTAAATCTGTCGAAGCCTGGTCTGCCAAAGGCTTATCTGAAGCAGTCGGTCAGGTTCGTCATTCGATCGATGAGCTAAACGATTCGCAGACTGCACTGCAGAGCCGTCAGGCTGCACTGGAACAGTCAGTCACCGCACTGCAGAACCCGCCCCAGAAAGCGCAGCAGGCCACAGCTGAACCCAAAGCGGCAGCGCCTGTAAAAAAGCCGGCACCCGCTAAGCCGCACCGGGCAGTCAACACCGTGGCCCGCAAAGCGCCATTTGTACTGACCGGCGTTGAAAAGCGGGGCACGGAGTCGTTTGCGGCCATCGCGCCGTCGGGATTCAGCTCGCTGGCTGAAATCCGCCTGATCGGCGAAGGCCAGACCGTTAATGGCTGGACACTTGTTCACGCCGGTTACGGGCAGGCGCAATTTCGCGTAAACGGACGCTTAACGACTATCAAAGTTCGCTAACGGAGGCGATATGAAGCTAAAAATAGCCAGTCTTGCAGCGATTATGCTTTGCTGCTCTGCGCAGGCCAGCGTTCAGGTTCAGAATTCCAGAGGCGAACCGGTGGATGCGCCGGCGCAGAGCGTGCAGCAAAGCAGCGTGCAGGATCTGAAGCAGCAAGCCGGTCAGTGGGGGCTGAGTCAGGACGATTATCAGCGCTATCAGTCGCTGATGAACGGTCCGCGCGGCATTCAGTCACCGGGTCTGGATCCGTTGTCAACGCTAGGTATTGAGGCGCGGAGCCAGGCTGAGCGTCGTCAGTATGCTGAGAAGTGGGTTAAGGAAGAGTTTGCGCGTACGCAAAAAGAGCTGGATTTCCAGCGCGAAGTCACCGCCGCATGGAAGCGGCTCTATCCGGAAACGCTTGCGGTAAATATGGGCAACGCAGCCGGCATTGCGCACGACACAGGAGGGCGGCTGGCACTGTTCGTTAAGTCAGCGGGCTGCGGGCAATGTGACGCCCGGCTGGCAGCGGTATTAGCCGATAACAGGCCGGTTGATATCTACCTTGTAGACAGCCAGGGCGATGACGGGAAACTTCGCGGCTGGGCAAAAGACCATCACATTCCGCTGGACAGGGTGCGCAGCCGTCAGATCACACTGAATCACGACGGCGGTCGCTGGATGCGGTTCGGTAACGGCATCATGCCGGTGGTTCTGCAGCAGGGGGAAGACGGATGGCAACTCGCCGCATTCTGACCGGAGCGGCGCTGCTGCTGCTGCTTTCATTTTCCACGTTCGCCGGTGGCAAACAGACCGTTCCGGAGGGGTATGTGCGCGTGGCGCAGGCGCACAGCGTGCCGCCAGAATCGCTCTACTCCGTCAGCCTGCAGGAATCATCGCGCAGGCTGCCGCAGGGCGAACGCCCGTGGCCGTGGACTCTCAACGTCGCGGGTAAGGGCTATCGCTATAAAACCCGCCTTGAAGCCTGGCAGGCGCTGCAGGTGTTCATGAAAACAAACTCACTGAAGCGCATCGATGTCGGTATCGCCCAGGTTAATCTCGGCTGGAACGGCCAGCGTTTTACGTCAACTTGGGAGGCGCTGGATCCTTACGTGAATCTGAACGCCGCTGCCGCCATCCTGCGCGAGTGCTGGGACCGGAAACCCGGAAGCTGGCTCGATGCAGCCGGCTGTTATCACCATCCCGCAGGCGGCGCACCCGCTGCCCGCTATCGCGCCTTCGTTAAAAGCAAGCTCGCGATGCTCCAGTCCTCGCCGCATCTGCCGGCCGCTACCGCAGTTGAGCAGACAGCGTCCGCATCGGTGCCGGATAACGGCCTCGTCTGGATAGATCCACGGAGTCAGTGATCATGAATCTGAAAAACCTCATCGTTACCGCATTTATCGCCTTTTCGCCTGCCGCGTTGGCTGAGCTCAACGTCATTGCAGACCTGGGCGGGCAGAGCACGCAGGCTATTTTCGAGGCCGTAAACCGCCAGGATACGCCGCCTGCGCCTGCTGCAGCTCCTGAACAGGGTGAAGCGGCCATGCTGCCCGTTATTACGCCAGAACTTTCCCCCGGAAACGTGACTCCCCGGTCGCTGCAGCTGCCGGGCATCGGAGCGCTGTTTATCATTGGTGATGACAGCTATTCACGGCAGTGGCTGCAGCAGAACGCACAGCAGCTTTCGGCCAGAAATGCTGCCGGCCTCGTGGTGAACGTTGAAAGCCTAGAATCGCTGGAAGCTCTGCGCGGTCTCGCGCCCGGTCTTCAGCTGGCGCCCTCATCGGGATCTGAACTTGCCCGCCGCCTGCAGCTGACCCATTACCCCTTACTTATCACGGACAGCGGCTTATCTCAGGAGGTAGGGCAGTGATATCAGCTCCTTACGTCGCGGCACTGCTGATGGCAAATCCGGTCCTGCTGGCCGTGATTATTTTTCTGCTCTGGCGCTTTCGCCGGCAGTCGGCCAGCGAGCGGCGGCACCGCCGGTATCGCGCAACGGCAGAGCGCGTCTATACCCGCCTTCGCCAGCTCAGCGGAGACGGGCAGCGCATGAGCTATCTGCGCAAGATTAATCCCTACGTCTTTGAGGAGTTACTGCTGCTGGCATTTGAGCGTCAGGGCTATGCCGTACAGCGCAATGCGTCATACAGCGGCGACGGCGGCCTGGACGGACGGGTACACATAAACGGCGAGTGCTGGCTGATTCAGGCTAAGCGCTACAGCCGGGCGATAACGCCGTCGCACGTTCAGGACTTTGACGCGCTGCTGACGCGCATGGGGCAGCGTGGCCTGTTTATTCATACCGGCCGGACGGGCCAGAAAAGCAGGGCTGTCAGCAGCGGTTCACAGCAACTGATGATTATCAGCGGACAACGCCTTCTGGCTCTGCTGGCAGGTAAACCCTTTAAGGAGTTTTCTTTGTGAGTGATAAATACGTAATTGAAGCCCTTCTGCGCCCGGCTGTGGAGCTGAATACAGCGGTCGCAGCGGGCACTGCCGCCATCGTCTGCGTGACAGCGCCTTGGGCAGTAGCCCTGGCCCCCTCCGTCAGCTACGTCACCGCCGGCGGATTCGCCGTGTTTTCTGCCATGCGCGCGCGTCAGGGAATACAGGTTATTCGCTACCGCCGCAATCTTCGCCGTTTACCGCGCTACGTAATGACGTCAAAACAGATCCCCGTCAGTAAACGCCGGCTTTTTCTGGGCCGTGGGTTTCGCTGGACCCAGAAACACACCCAGCGCCTGCGCGATACGCTGCGCCCGGAAGTGGCCCACTACCTTAAGCCGTCGAAGCTGTATCAGCTTGCCCGCCAGTTAGAGGAAGCGACAGAAAACAGTTTGCCGGCGATTGGCAGACTGCTCAGTGCCGATACGCCAGTCAATCCGGTTCGCCCGCTTCCCCCGGTTGGCGGTAATCCAGCCGTACACGGCATTGAACCGGATGAAACCGACGTCACGCTCGATCTACGTGAGCGTGTCGGTCACACGGTTGTCTACGGTACAACCCGCGTGGGCAAAACACGCCTCGCTGAGCTGTTAATCACTCAGGATATACGTCGTGGAGACGTCACTATCGTGTTTGATCCAAAAGGCGATGCGGACTTACTGAAAAGGGTCTGGGCGGAAGCTCACCGGGCAGGCCGGGGCGATCAGCTGACCGTTTTCCATCTGGGCTGGCCTGATATTTCCGCGCGGTATAACGCCGTAGGCCGCTTCGGGCGCGTATCAGAGGTGGCTACCCGCGTTGCCGGCCAGCTCAGCGGTGAAGGTAACAGCGCAGCGTTTCGCGAGTTTGCCTGGCGGTTCGTGAATATCGTTGCCCGGGCGCTGGTTGCTCTTGGGGAACGCCCGGATTACACGCTCATCACCCGCTATGTGAACAACATCGCCGAACTGTATCTGCGTTACGCCGACAAAATCATTACTGAGAAACTACCCGAACTGAACAGTCAGATCGAGAACAATGCCAACGCATTTGGTGAGGACGACGTGCCGCGCAACATGCAGGGGCAGCCTGAAGCTATCCGGATTTGGGCAGTTGAAGTGGCGCTGAGTTCGGACGCAGGAAACGCACTGTATGACCCGATACTTGACGGACTGCGCTCTGCAGTACGTTATGACCGTACCTACTTTGACAAAATTGTGGCGTCACTGCTGCCGCTACTGGAAAAACTGACCACCGGTAAAACGGCGGAGCTGTTGTCTCCCGATTATCTGAATATGGAAGATCCGCGCCCTATTTTTGATTGGGAGCAGGTTATCCGTAAAAAAGGCATCGTTTACGTGGGGCTTGATGCGCTCAGCGACAGCGAGGTTGCTAGCGCCGTAGGTAACAGTATGTTTGCCGATCTGGTGAGCGTGGCCGGTCACATCTACAAGCACGGTATCAACGGCGGCCTGCCGGGTTCAAAAGAGGGTAAAGACCCCATTAACCTGCACTGTGATGAATTCAACGAACTGATGGGCAATGAGTTTATCCCGCTCATCAATAAAGGTGGCGGTGCGGGCATGCAGGTGACGGCCTATACGCAGACCTCATCTGATATCGAAGCCCGTATCGGGAGCGCGGCCAAAACCTCTCAGGTTCAGGGTAACTTCAATAACCTGATCATGCTGCGCGTGCGAGAAAACCGGACGGCAGAGCTGCTGACATCACAGCTGCCGCAGGTTGAAATCTACAGTAAAACGCTGGTCTCAGGTCATCAGGATTCAGCTGACGTCACTGTCAATCACGATTTTACCTCCAGCACTCAGGATCGCGTCGGCACCATTAAGGTGCCACTGCTTGAGCCTGCCGACATTGTCACACTGCCTAAAGGTCAGGCGTTTGCGCTGCTTGAGGGTGGCCAGCTCTGGAAAATTCGTATGCCGCTGCCGGCAGGCGATGCAGGTGACGTGCATATGCCTGAGAACATCGCGCGGCTTGCAGAAGAGATGCGCCGGAATTATCACAGCAGTGAAGGGTGGTGGGACAGCCGCAGTTCTGCAGCTACGCCAGTGAAGGGAGATAACAATGGCTGAGGCACGTCGTACCGCACCGCAGCAATATCCGCAGCAGTACCCCGCGCAACCGCGTGAGCACGGCCTGCTTTACAACTTGGTCTGGGGCTGGCCGTGGAAACTCGTTGGCGTGATCTTGGCTTCACTGATAGTGAGCCTTGTCATTGAATATGTCGGGATTGCGTTCTTTTGGCCTGAAATGGGTGCCGCGCACAGCCAGGCGGTGATGAATACCGAGTTTGGCTATTTGTCTTCTGATTTTACCCGCAGCCTGCTGCTTTCCGAGCCGGCTGTAACAGTGACGCGCTGGGTGACTGATGCCTATCAATGGGCGTTTGTGGACAGTGGGATCATCGGCTGGATACAGCAGACATATCAGGCCGAAATGAACAGCGGCAATGAGGTATCACGCAACCTTAAAGGTGCCAGCAGCTGGCTGGGTAATTATCTGCAGCAGTACATGCTGGCAACGGTATATGTTTCTATCGTGACGCTGATCCGCGTTACCATTATTGCTCTTTCTGTCCCGCTGTTCGTACTGGTTATATGTGTTGCCGTGGTTGAAGGGCTTGGCCGTCGTGATCTGCGCCGTTTTGGTGCCGGTTACGAGTCGTCTTTTTTGTACCACCGCGCAAAAAGGTTGATTAAACCGGCTGTGTATTTGCCGGTGATGGCCTACCTTTCATGGCCTTCAGCGGTTTATCCAAACTTTCTGCTGTTGCCTGCAGCGTTAATGCTTGGGCTGACCATTACGGTAACAACAGCATCGTTCAAAAAATATCTCTAACCATGATGACATACAGCCTGTACGCCGCAGGCTGTATTTTTTGCTATCAGTAAATTTCTTTCAACGTGTATATACCACTGTCGGTCCAGATCAAATCCCTTCCTTTAATTATTCATGCACGAACTAAATTAATCATTTCGGTGACCTTAACTCGGAGCTGGACGGAGGCTACTGAAACTTGTTTTCAGAAGCCTGCCGTCAGCAGACAACCCGCATAGCGGGGCGTCAGTGCTTTTAAGTTAGTTACAACAAACTAGGTGTCTTTTCTCAATATAAATCAGCATTTGCGCTGAACTCTAAATTTTTATTTTTCCAAAAAGAGTTAACGGCTGAACCCGGCAGCCAGATTTCGCATGCTTACCGCACTCAACAACCACTGGAGGTGCATATGAAATCTCTTCGTCCGGCGACACAACTTCTGTTATGCGGCGGTGTGCTGGGCCTGACCTTTCTCGCGTCCTCTCCGGCGTCTGCATCTGAGAAAGACGAGCTGGCATCCGCGCAGCGAATGATCGTCCAGGTTCAGGCTTCGCTGGAACGGGCGCGGGTTGCCGCAGCACAGGCTGATCCGTCGGAGCGTGGCCGCTACTTCTTCGACTACCAGCGTGCTAATGGCGATTTGAAGACCATCAGCGCCGGTATTGATCGCTATATGGAACCAACGCGTGCCCAACCCCGCGATTTGTCTAGCGTGGCGGGAAATTATCGCCGGGAGCGTCCCTGATGGCGATGACAGCTGCACAGGAAGCAGCCTTCAAAGCGGGTTCCGGAAATCTTGAGCCATCAGGTCTGCACCTTCTCTGCCTCGGGCTTCTGTTCGGTTTCATGTTCTGGTGGGCAGCCTGGGCAATTGTTGACGTTTACTCGGGCTGGGCAAATCAGCGCCTGAAGGAAGGCGCGGTGGGCAGAGCCGTTGTCCGCTCAGTTTTATTGTTAGTTGTAAGTATCTGGATGTTTGGCAGTTAACCCTTACTCAATCCCTTAATGCAGGTGAAATCATGTCTAAATTTGCTTCTGTTGTATCCCGTTCAGTTTCTAAGGCTAAGTCTTCTTATGTTCGCGCTCTGGCGGTGAGCCTGTTCGGCTGGCTTTCTGTTAAGCCGGCCTTTGCGGACCTGCCAACCGTTGAAGCTCCTTCTTCAAGTGGTGCCGGAACCGGTCTGAATGGTCAGCTGACGGGGTATATCCAGGATGGCTTGGTCTTGGGTGGACTCGTGCTTTGCGCAATTGCATTCTTTATGGTTGCCCAGAACTGCCTAGTTACTTTTAACGAAGTGCGTAACGAACGCGCCACCTGGGTGAAGTTTGGTTCGATTGTGGTCGTTGGTGTCGCGCTGCTGGTTGCCATCATCTGGCTGCTCGGTAAGTCTGCCGAAATCATCGCCTAAGGATATTTCAGAATGGCGACCATAAGATTTTTACCGGATCGCCTGAACGCTGAGCCTGTGGTCTTTCGGGGGTTTACCACCCCCGAATTAGGGCTTGCGGCGCTAATCGGTGTAGCGGTTGGCTTTATTCTCTCCCTGCTTCTGCTCCCGTTCTTCAGCTGGCTGATTGTGCCAACGGTAACGCTGCTTTTTCCTCTCGTCCTAATCGCTTTTGGTGGCCGGTGGCTCAGCAGTAAAAAACGTGGCAAACCCGAGAATTTTCTCTGGCAGCGGTTTGCTTTAAAAAAGCGCCGTATGGGGCTGGGCGATCCCAGATTGATTATTGACTCGCGGGGCTGGTCCCTGCGACGCAGCAAAAACCTCAGGAGTACCAAATGAGTCGTTTTCGCCACGCGGTTAAGGGCCGCGATCAGCATATTTTTACCCTGCGGGCGGCCTGTGTAGTGTTGCTGCTGTTGCTGGTTACCGCAATGGCGGGCTGGATGCGGGCACCTGAAAAGTTGACCATCCACAACCCGCCTGATTTGCGTAAAGGCAGCACACGCCCGTGGTGGGAAATCCCGCCTCCGACCGTTTACGGCTTTACGTATTACATTTTCCAGCAGCTGAACGCTTGGCCTAAAAACGGCAAAGTGGACTATCCCGCCCGCATTCAGTCGCTTTCAGCTTATCTGACGCCACAGTGCAAGGCATTTCTTACTGAGGATGCAAGAGTTCGCGGTGAAAAAAACGAACTGACCGACCGCGTGCGCGTCGTTTATGAAATTCCAGGGCGCGGTTATTCAGGTGACAGCGTGAAAGTCATCGATCGTGATAACTGGGTGGTGAAACTCGACCTTGTTGCCGACGAATACTACCTCACCGAGCCGGTTAAACGCGCGATGGTGCGCTATCCGCTAAAAGTCGTGCGCTGGGACGGCGACTCTGAATCTAATCCATTTGGTATGGCGCTGGACTGCTATGAAGGCATCCCGCAGCGTCTAGCCGCCGCACCTGAACAGCCGAAACCAGAAAGAAAGGGGATGTTCTGATGTTGAATCCATCTTTTACCTCAGGATCTCGTGCATGCCTTGTGGCGCTGTCATTATCACTACTGCCGGCCACAGCGATGCTTTCCGCGCCGGCGCAAGCGGACGAGCTGATGAAATGGGAACGCGTACCGCTGCAGATCCCCCTCAAAACTGGTCAGGAACGCGTAATTTTCGTTGATAAAAACGTGCGCGTGGGTTTTCCGCCGGCACTGAACGGCAAGCTGCGCGTGCAGAGCCTCGGCGGCGCGGTCTATCTCAAAGCCGACAGTGATTTCCCTCAGTCGCGCCTGCAGCTGCAGGACATGGAAAGCGGGGAGGTTATTCTTCTGGACGTCCGTACAACGGCCACCGCTTCAGCCGAGCCGGTTAAAATCGTTTACAGCGGTGACGTCACTACGGTCAGCAGTGCTGCCGCCGGCACCGCACAGAAAGCCGCCAGCGACGGCAACAGCACGCAGGCGAAGCGTAAAAAAGTCAGCTATAAGGCTCCTGTTCCGGTACTGCTGACGCGTTACGCAGCCCAGAACCTGTATGCACCGGTGCGCACCGTTGAAGCCGTGCCGGGCATTCATCCCGTTAACCCGCACCTGCCATCACGCATTACGACATTATACCCCTCGGCCCCCGTGACTGTGTCACCGGTAGCCGGCTGGGGCGTGGCCGGTCGTACCGTCATCGCGCTGAGGATCCGTAACAGCTCGTCGCAGAAGGTTGTGCTCGATCCGCGAGAGCTGCAGGGCCAGTTTGTCACGGCCACCTTTCAGCACCGCTGGCTGGGTGCCGCCGGCACGCCGGAAGACACAACCACACTGTACCTAGTTACCGCCGGTCGCCCTGATGACGCTTTTGTACGTGAGCCCTCCGTCGCACATAAGGCTGCTACTCGCCCAGCCCAGAAGGTGATCCGCTATGAAAATTAAGTCAAACGGACTGGTTAAAGTGCTGGTTCCGGCCATCCTGGTTGGTGGCGGATTTATTGCAGTGAAAAGCCATAACAGCAAGCCGCAGGAGCCCGCCACGCAGACTGCACATGCACAGACAAATGACGCGCTAAAAAACCTGTCTCCGCAGGAACTCAAGGCGCTCGGCATCGAGGGCGATACGCCTCAGGACACGCTGAAAACGATCGTGGGCTCGCTTAATGCCGTTCGTCAGCAGCAGGATTCTCTCAACCGGCAGAATGCCAAGCTGCTGGATGAAAATGAAAAGTTGCGCGAGCGCAATACCAACGTTTCCGGACAGGTCAATCAGGCCGTTCAGGGCGTGGAGAAAAGCTATCACGAGCGCGAAAATCAGATGCGCCAGCAGCAGAACGTCCTGACGCAAAAAATCAACGAGCTGACGAATAAACTGCAGAGTGCTGGTAAGGATATTACAGACAAGGCAAAAGGGTCTGACAGCGATATCCCGCTGGGTCTGGGTCTCGACGGTATGGGTGCCGGCGGTGGCAATGCCCCGGCCTCCGGCAGCGATGGCTTAATGTGGGTCACGCCCCAGGACAGCCCCTCCACGTCATCGGCGCAGAAAAATGGCGCGTCGGGCAGCAGCACCGGCGGTTCACAGTTCCCGACGTCGTTTCTCAGTGAAAACGCGCTGACGAAGCAAAAAGGCAGCTATGAACAGCAGGTAAAGGGGTCAACCGCTGAAAAAGGCGCGGAAGAAGAGGCCGAACCGGTGTATACGCTTCCGGAGAACTCCACGCTGATTGGCAGCCGCGCCATGACGGCACTGCTCGGTCGCGTGCCGATCAACGGCACCGTAACCGACCCTTATCCCTTTAAGGTACTTATCGGAAAAGACAACCTGACGGCTAACGGCATTGAGCTGCCGGACGTTGAGGGTGCGATCGTCTCCGGCACCGCCTCCGGCGACTGGACCCTGTCCTGCGTGCGTGGTCAGGTCAACAGCGTCACCTTTGTGTTTACCGACGGCACCGTGCGTACTCTGCCGAAGCCGGACCGCAGCGGCAAGGGCGGCAATAACAGCAACCAGAGCGGCGGTAAAGAGACCGGCACCAGTGGCGGTATCGGCTGGATTTCTGATGAAAACGGGATCCCCTGCATCTCCGGCACGCGCAAGTCGAATGCCTCAAGCTATCTACCAACGATCGGACTGCTGGGCGCAGCCGGCGCGGCGGGAGATGCCATCGGCCAGAACCAGACGACAAGCCAGACCAACGCCTACGGCGGCGTGACCTCCACCCTTACCGGCGACGCCGGACAGGCCGTTCTGGGCAAGGCGATTTCAGGCAGTTCTGACGAAATCACCGAGTGGGTCAAACAGCGTTACGGGCAGACTTTTGACGCTATCTACGTACAGCCGGGGGCAAAACTTGCCGTACACATTACCCGCGAGCTGGCGATCGACTATGAAGACAAGGGCCGCCGGGTGCGTTACGACTTTACCCTGCCTGGCGAAGACGGCAGCACCGGCGGACTGGACTGAGGAGAATAACCATGGGTATTACTGCAAAATTCGGGGTTTTCATGATTATTGCAGCCAGCACGCTTGCCGGCTGCTCCACAAACAAAGATGAAATGCTGCCGCCGGGCAACAGCAACATGCTGGAGCTGTGGAAAGGCACCGACGGTGAATCAGGCGTCTCGCGAGGCAGTGAAGCCCGCAGCACGCTGCGCCGAGGCCTTTCTGACAGTGAGCAACAGGCCGCACTTCGCGACGATCGAAGCTATAGCCGCACGCAGGAGTCCGAAATCAGCCAGCAGTTCCCGCGGCTGCCTAATCCTGACATGGTGATGTACGTGTTCCCTCATCTCGCACACGGAAACACCCCCGTGCCAGGTTACAGCACAGTTTTCCCCTTCTATGACCAGACGCAGTACGCCATGCCTGGCGAACGTACGGAGGCGCTGTAATGTTTGGACTCTTTAAAGGGAAATCCCCTGAAAAAAACCGTCACTTAACTGACGTTTCTGAGCAAGCCGGTCCGGAGCCCGTTGCCCGTCCCGGTAAAATGTCTCAGGCCGATGAAAAGCGCGTTTATTCACACAATCCGTCTATCGTTGATTATCTGCCGTGGGCAGAGTTTCTGGACGCGGAGCAGTGCCTGCTGCTTGATGATGGTTTCTCCGTGGGAGCCGTATATGAAGTGACGCCGGCGGCAACCGAAGGCCGTCCTGACGAGCGCCTGGAGCAGATCCGCGACGTGGTGGAAGATGCGCTGCAGGACAGCTTTGACGATCTGGCGAGCAATCCCTGGATCGTGCAGTTCTACTGTCAGGATGAGAATAACGTTGATGCCTACCTTAACCGGCTGCGCGGCTACGTCAGGCCGCACGCGCAGGGCAGCGAGTTTACCGAGGCGTGGCTTAAGGAGACTGAGCAGCATATGCGCGGGATTGCGCGTCCTGAAGGTCTCTTTGAAGACAAGCTGATCACCGGCCAGCCGTGGCGCGGGCAGCAGCGGCGCACGCGCATGGTTATCTACCGCTGGGCGACAAAAAACAGCGCTGATTTAATGTCACCCATTGGCATGCTGAATCAGGCGTGTGAGCGCCTCTGCAGCGCCTTTTCCAGCGTGAACATCCACTGCAAGCGTCAGAACGGTCTGCAGGTTCACGCCTGGCTGCTGCGGATGTTCAATCCTGCGCCCGAGGGCATGAATAAAGAAGCGTTTTACCGCGCAGCTGCCTATGAAGACAGTCGCGACACGCCTGCTGGCATGATCCCCGTAGAGAATGATTTCACCGAAACCCTGCTGTTCACACCGCCACGTTCTGACGTTGAGAACGGCGTGTGGTGGCTGGATAACATTGCCCATTCAGCCATTTCCGTGGAGCGCCTGCGTAAACCCCCCGAGCCCGGCACGCTCACCGGAGAAAAGAGCCGTGGTGAAAAGAAAATTAACGCGCTGATGGACACGTTCCCCGAAGGCACCATGCTGTGCATGACAGTTGTCGCTGAGCCGCAGGACACGCTGGAAGAGAAGTTTAACCGCTTGGCGAAAAACGCCATCGGCGAGAATACCGAGTCGGGGCGCGTCCGTCAGGACGTTGCGGCGGTCAAGGAGCTGCTGGGAAACCGCCACAAACTTTATCGCGCCGCCATCACCTTTGTGCTCCGGGCAAAAGACATGCCTGAAATGAACCGTAAGCGCATCGAGCTCAGCACCGTACTCCTGAACGAAGGGCTGCAGCCGGTGCGCGCTGAACATGAAACCGGCCCGCTTAACACCTGGCTGCGAGCGCTGCCTATGTGCTTTAACCCGCAGCACGACAAAAAAAACTGGTATACCCGCCTGACGTGGGTTCAGCATCTTGCCGGGCTGCTGCCCGTCACCGGCCGCGAAACCGGGACCGGCAACGCCGGATTCAGCTTTTTTAACCGTGGCGGCGACGTGCTTGATTTTGATCCTCTGAACAAGGATGACCGCTCTCAGAACGCGCACATGCTGCTGTTCGGACCGACCGGCGCAGGTAAATCGGCCACGCTCTGCTCGATGCTCTGTCAGCTGATGGCCGTGCACCGCCCGCGTCTGTTCATCGCGGAAGCCGGTAACAGTTTCGGGCTGACCGCTGACTACTTTGAAAGTCTGGGCCTTACGGTTAACAAAGTCAGCGTCAAACCCGGCAGCGGCGTATCGCTGCCCCCCTTTGCTGATGCGCATAAGCTGTTTGACGGCGACGCGCCCGCCCCGGCAATTGATGAGAGTGACCTGCCGGATATTGAAGACGATCCAGATGATGATGAAGAGAACGGTAAGCGCGACATTCTGGGCGAAATGGAGATTTCTGCCCGAATGATGATTACCGGCGGCGACCCGAAAGAAGACGCCGCGCTGAAACGTGCTGACCGCGCCATGATCCGCGAGGCGCTGATTATGGCCGCGCGTAAAACCCTAGAGGAAGGCCGCCAGATGCTGCCAGGCGACCTGCAGAATGCGCTTAACGCCATTTCACTGGAGACTGAAAGCGGCAACGGGCAGGTACGTAATGAAACCCGCCGGGCGAAAGCGGCTGAAATGGCCGAATCCCTGGGCATGTTTACGCAGCACGGAAGCTTTGAGGCAGAGCTCTTTAACCAGGAGGGCTCTCTGTGGCCGGAGGCGGACGTTACGCTGATCGACCTAGCGCACCTTGCCCGTGAAGGGTACGAGGCGCAGATGGCGCTCACGATGGTGTCGCTGACGAACACCATCAACAACATTGCCGAACGTGACCAGTACCTTGAACGTGACATTGTTTTCACCGTGGATGAGGCGCACGTTGTGACAGTTAACCCACTTCTCGCCCCCTACATGACCAAAGTAGTCAAAATGTGGCGTAAGCTTGGCGCATGGCTGTGGCTTGCCACTCAGAACCTTGAGGATTACCCGAACGCTGCCGGCAAGATGCTGAATATGGCGGAGTGGTGGATCTGTCTGACGATGCCGAAAAAAGAGGTGGAGGATATTGCCCGCTTCCGAACGCTTTCAGAAGAACAAAAAGCCGTGCTGCTTTCCGCCAGTAAACTCTCAAGGTGCTATACCGAAGGTGTGGTGCTCTCGAAGAAAATTGAAGCGCTGTTCCGCGCTGTTCCGCCCAGCCTTTACCTCGCGCTCGGGATGACGGAAAAAGAAGAGAAAGCCGAACGTAAAGCGCTGATGCGTAAACATAACTGTTCTGAGCTGGATGCTGCTATTCTCGTAGCGAAAAAACTGGATCGTCTGCGTGGATTGATGAAGGAAGATGCGGACGGGATGCCCGAACACAATGATAAGAGAGAGATGCTGACCGCATGATTAAGCTCAAGTATGCGCAACCTCTGATCCAGCGCCCTGCGCCGGACGATACGCCAACCCCTGCTATGTTCAGGCTGCATCCGCAGGGTGAGCCCGCGATGACGGCAACGACGGCAGAGCGCCTTAAAGCAATGGAGAACGCGTTGAGGTCAAGGCTGCAATCGCCGGTAACGATCACCTGTAATCCACATCGTATTGGTAAGAGTAGCTGCGTGTCGGTTCATATTGAGGACAGCAGAGGCAAGCGTGCGGACATTCTGCTGACGCAGGAAGGCCGTGCCGGTCTCCCGCTGGATCACGAATTCGATTCGCCACGCTGGCATGTAAACGTACCTGACGCTGCGGATATGGTTTACCTAACACTGTGGATTAACTCCATTTTCTCAGATTAATTCAAACCTCAAATTATCACCGGCCGCAAGGCCGGTTTTAAAAAACCAACTATAACCCACTGACTTATAATTAAGTTTTAAATTAAAATGAATAGGCTGACCTTGTTAATAATCTGTCTTCATAATTCTCAAATATTAAGGTCCATTCTTCATCACTTGCGTAAACTTGGAAAATACGTTCAGCTCGGAATAATTTTGGGTCAACCTTGATTCTTGCAAATGGATTATGGAATATCATAAGGCCATCAGTTATGTTTTCTTTATAGTCTGATGACCAACCTTCGATGTGTTCTGGCTTACCAGTTGGAGGGGTTGACCATGTTGAACTGATCATTACCTTTTCACCATTTTTGTTTGCTAAAGCTTGGAGCTTGCTGAAAGTAGCCGCATTGTTAAAAATTATAGCACTCACGCATTCATATTGATTATCGTTAAAAATACCGAGGGGTATCTCTGCACCATTATCTTTTTCTACAAATCCTAAGTTTTGCACTGGAGGGCCATCAGGATAACGCTCAGGGTTGTCTAAGTATATGTCTTCGTTGATGTATTCATCATACAGAACAGCTCTTATAGGGCGGTCATTCTGAAGATTGAAAAACCTCTGTTCAAAAGGAGCCAAAGCAATCACAAATGGCTTTCCTTTAACGTGTGGTAATTTACTATAACTTTTTTCGTACTTATTTACCTTTGATACAATTGAGTTATTAATCCTTATCATTGCCTCTTTATTTAAATCCCAAAACCTCTTTGGAATCGAACTTTTATATTCCTCAGCCCGATCCCATTCTGGGGTTTTTCCATTTGCAGAATTGCAAATTGTGGCCTCAACAATAACTTCCGACCCGTTTTTATTTAAATTAAAATCAGGTGATGCATAGGAAAAATCAATTTCAAACCCTAAGCTTCTAAAAGTGGCGTGTAGGTAGACCTCCCAAAAAGTTGAGTTAAAAGTCGTCTGAAACTCTTTAACCAACTTACCGTCTCTATCATCAAAACCAGACGCCCAATCATTAAATAGCCTTTTTGCGCTGTTATATTTGTCGGGCAGAAGCCTTTCAAAGTTAGGATGGTAATCCTTAGTGTCTACTATTGGCTTGAAAAAATCTAGCTTCATAAAAACCACCTTAACCTAGTAACATTTTATAATATTTTCAGAGGTATAAATTACTCTGTTTATATTTCTACTAATAGTTTTTTCTTGAAATAACTAAATTTTCATTTTCTGAAAAAGAGTTTACTACTGAAAGCCTGACTCGGCGCTGCCACTCTGACGGCATGTTACCGTGAAGGAGATCCGCTATGCGACTCAGGCTATTAAACTCATTTTTCCTGTTTATACCGTTTCAGCTGATGGCCGGCACCGTTGTCTATACCGATGCCGGACATCCGCCTCAGAATCTGTCTGAAGAAAGCTCTGTTGTCTGGCTTGATGGCCCCGACCGCCTGCAGAACTCCATTTTCGGCCAGCTGGCTGCAGATCCGCAGCTGGCCGCTCAGCAGGCCCGCGAAATCATTCAGTCGCCGCAGTGGCCCGGACAGCAGGAGCAGATTGCTCAGGCATACCGGCAGGTTGTGCATGCCTGGGAGATCGGGCTACATAAGTTCCCTGCCGTCGTTTTCGATGACCGGGATGTGGTTTATGGCACGTCCGACGTTGCGCGGGCTACCATGCTTCGCAGTCAGGGGGGTAAATGATGCGCTTCTCCCCAGAAACACACTTCCGTGCCGCCGGCGTTGCCACCGTGCTGGTAGCAGCCGCGACGCCGGCCACGGTTTCTGCCATTAATACTGCCGGCATCATTGCCAGCGCCATCACTCAGGACTGTATAAGCTGGCGCGTCAGCGGCATCTGTTACTGGCTGATGTGTACGCCCTTTGGCTGTTCGGTGAAAACCTCCGTTAAAGTGACGCACTTCATTCCTGAAGTCGTAGTGTCCACCTACACCGGCCCGGGTGGTAATCCCTGGACAGAAATGGCGTTTATGAGCGGCGCATCCGGTACGATCGATAACGCGCTGACCAGCGGGGCGCCAGCCGGCGGTGGTAATGCCGCCGATATTAAGACTCCCGGGCAGCGTAAGTCGAACATCAAATTCAAGTACGCCGATGCGATAGGCCACCCAGCCACCTCCGTCATTGGTGGCAGCATTCCCGGTTATTCATGCAATACCGCCGCCACGCCATTTAATCCCTACTTTCTGAGCACGCTGGATTCACTTGTTTGGCGATCGGGATTACCTGAATCGCTGTATCCCGAGGCGCTGGTTCCCGGCCAGCATGAACTGGGCAGCCAGGTCAACGCCAACATGTGGGGCAATATTTATCCCCGCTCGGGCTTCGTCAGCCAGACGGACGATGACAAAGCCTCTGCCGTGGTCGCGCAGCGGGTCGCCGACATTATCACCCGGTCCGGGCAGCCTCACGTTTATCAGGTACTCAAGGGCACGCACAAAGCCGGCTACTGGCCGCCAGGAGAGGTGAAAGAAAACACGGGCACGGCGAATCATAAATGGCAGCGCCTTTCACCCACGCTTTCTACTTCCTGCGCCGTCTTCCCTGACGGCGCGTATCCCATTGCTCAGGACGGCAACGAAGCCTATGCGCTATGGCAGCCCTACAGCTGCTGCAAGCGACGCGGCCAGACCTTCCTCTATTCAACTGACTTCTGAGAGGCACAATGTCACCAGTTCAATTTAAATCGGCCGCACTTGCCCTGTGTATTGCGTCCGCAGCGGCATCCGCGCAGGCAGCTGATGATAACCAGTCCGGCACATTCGGTATTTCACTGCCCTCCGTAAATAACAGCGCCATAGGCTACGGCAAGGACGTCAGCGGCGCGGTTTCTGACAAGCTCTACTATACGCTCGGCGGCGGCTCAGTGATTTCACAGCCGGCAACGCGCAGCAACATGCGTAAAATCGGTATGAGCGCAGGCTGGAGCAGCGACCTGATGTGCGGCAACTTCGACCTGAAAACGACGGTCGGTAATCAGCTCAACGGGGTAACAAATGGCTTCAAAAATCTCATGGGCGACGTGGTTCAGAACGCCACCGGTGCCGTCGCCAGCTTGCCGGCAATGATTATCCAGCGTGCCAATCCCGGCCTGTACGACATGCTCACAAACGGCGTGCTGCAGGCAAACGTCTCTTTTGATAAAGCCCAGCTCAACTGCCAGAACATGTCGAAGCGCATGATGGATTTTGCCGGCAACAACAAATGGACGCAGGGCGCGGTAATGGATGAGTACCGATCGCTTGTTAACAGTGGAGACGCTGATGCTGTCCGCGTGAATAACTCAGCGGACAAGCTGCAGGGCAACTCAGGCCAGAACTGGATCGGCGGACAAAAACGGGGCGGTCAGGGGCAGAAGGCCATCCGGCCAACGCATGACTTAACGGCCGCAGGGTTCAATATGATGAACAGCCTGCCGGTATTGAGCTCTGACACGATCAGCAGCAACAGCTGTAACGGGGGAGCCTGCGGAAAATATGCGAGTGCTGAAGAAGCCGCTAAAGCCGTGGTTCAGGTTGTGGGAGACAGCTCCCTGCGCACCTGCAGCGATGCATCTCAGTGTACAAGCGGCGATGACGAACAGCAGCCGGGGGCTACTCAGGCCGGCACTGGCTTTGCTCCGATTCTGGAAGAGACCACCAAAGAGAATACTGAACAGCTGGTAAAACTCGTTAACGGCACCGAACAGCCCAACGCGACTAACCTGGCAAAGCTCAAAACAGGCAGTTTGCCCATCACTGCAGGCGTTATCAGAGCACTTCAGCGGGATCCTGATAACGCAGCCCTGACCGCCCGCCTCGCCGGCGAGCTGGCGATGGCGGATACGGTTGAAACCGCGCTGATTATGCGCCGCATGATTGTTACCGGCATGTCTGAGCCTAACGCAGCCGCGCAGAATGCGGCCATTGAGGAAGGCGATCGTCGCGTTGCGGCCATCGATCGTGAGATCACCGCTTTACGAAATGAAATGGAGCTTAAGCGCGAGCTGTCTCGTAATTCAGTGCTCACCATTATCGATCGGGAAAACGGGCGCGTTAACAGTAATCCTCAGACGCAGAGCGATGACAGCACCGACAACCGTATGAACCATCTAGCCGTTCCTGAGACGGAAAACAACTGATGAGAGCGCAGCCTATGAAAACCGATAACGGGGCGACACGCGCCTCATTTTTCCGTCGGCACCCCGCGCTGTTTCGCGTGCTGTGTACTGCCGGCGCTCTACTGGCATTTCTGCTGGGCGGGCTCATCGTCGCGGATCGGGCAATAAAAAATCCTGCACAGGCCGCTACATTTCGCGACTGGATGGAGCATGCCCGCTATGGCTGGCTGATATGGCGCCTGGCGATTTATGGTGTGCTTGCGTGGGGTTTTGTGAAAGTTTTCCGTGCACCGGGCTTCGGCCCGCAACACCGGCAGCCGCTGATCCGCATTGCGGCTGTCAGCCTTATTTTTGCCGTTGTCTGTGAACTAGTGCTGCTCGGCGGCACGGGAGCGTCCTGATGCTGACTAACAGCTACTTGGAATATTTCCTTACCCTGCTCGGCTGGGTGGTTAACAACGGACTCTGGAATATTCTCATCACGACCGGCCTGTTTGCCGCGCCTGTCGCTTTCCGGCTTATCGGCATCTGGCTGAAAGTGCGTGAAGAAGGTGAAGATGAGGGGAATAAAGGTGCCCTGTCCATACCCCGCATGGAGCACGCGGTTTACACGTCTTTTCTGGTGATGATTGCCTGCTGTATGCCGCTGATGAACGTCGATATGAGCACGATAAAATATGACACGTCGCGTGCGCAGAGCTGCGGGACGTGGACGCCAAAAGCGCCCGATGACACGGGATATTCACCGGTCATATCGAGCATTAATGATCAGACGGCTGCCGCGCCGGTCTGGTGGTATCTGATTCACAAGCTGGCAAAGGGCATTACCCAGGCGTCTGTTGCCACTATCCCCTGCCGTCCGGACATGCGTCAGCTCCGCTTCGAGGTGCAGCACACGCGTATTAACAACAAATCTCTCGCGGAGGAGCTGCAGGACTTTACCAACGACTGCTATTCGCTCGCGCTGTATATGTGGAAACGTCAGGATCAGGGGCAGACGAAAGACAAAGCCACGCTGCGTGATATTGAGTGGATAGGCAGCAAAACTTTCCTCAGTAATTATTACGGCAGCCTGCAATCGAAAACGCCCAGGGCTGAATTTGCCTGGAATGAAAGCCGCGACAGCGGAAGGCCGGATACAGGCCGGGGCGGCTATCCGACATGCCGCGAGTGGTGGAATAGCGCTGATACCGGGCTGGAGGCTCGCGTCGTCGATCAGGCTGACCCGGGATTATGGACCCGTTTGACAGCTGCCATGAAAATGATCGGGGGCAACTCAGCGGACTATAAAGAGGCTATTATCCGCCGCCTGGTCAGTCCTGAGAGTCTGACCGTATCACAGGGCGGACACGTCTATGCCGGCTACGGAGGCAACGCCGATTTCACGCTCGATAACTCCGTAGCCCGCGTAGCTGCAATCGGCGGCACCGCGTTAGGCAGTCTGGCAGCGTTCCCAGCATTTGATGCCATGCGCCAGGCGTTGCCAATGGTCCAGGCCGTGTTGCTCATGGCCGTAGTGGTGATTCTGCCGCTTATCCTGGCGTTCTCTGCTTATGAAATTAAGACCGTTATTACGCTTACGTTTGTGCTTTTTGCGCTGAACTTCCTGACGTTCTGGTGGGAGCTGGCGCGGTGGCTCGACAGCTGGCTGCTGACAGCGCTGTACAGCTCTGACACGCACAGTAGCTTTAACATGGCCGGATTTCAGAACAGTTCGGATGACCTGATCATGAACTTTGTTATGGCCACGATGTTTCTGGTACTGCCTGCAGTATGGATGGGGGCACTTTCATGGGCTGGCGTACGTATTGGCGGCACACTGGATGCTGCGTTCAAAAGTGGTACAAACGATGTGCAAAAGGCGGGAGGCTCAGCTGTAAATACAGCTAAAAGTGCCGCTAAGCTATGATTTTGTTAGTGGGCATGGATGCCCTCTAATCTTCCTCGTCGTCGTAATTATCTACCCTGGATGATGTTGCTCCTGGCATTGATGAGCCTGTATAAATCCCCGTTCCCTCATAACCATCACGCCACTCAGTCCCATAAGAAGGGGCATGATCATCGCTGCAGCCATCTTCACCGCTGATAGCTATGTTGCACAGCATATAAACAAATATCCCGCCAATGATCATAATGGTTCCGAAGATCACTCCACATGCGACCGCAGTACACAGCGCTACAAAGCACGCCAATGGAACCGGTATGCGCCCTAAAAAAGCAGGAAGTTCACGCCTGACAGCCCATGCGATACAAATATTGTTAGCAGCTCTCGCGCTTTTAGAGAGCCTGAGCCAAAATCCGGCGGCACGCCTTCCTCTGTTGAAAGCTGAGTTATCCATAGCCTCTCCTTAGAATAATCTTTGAGCTTAATAGTCACATAGAATGTCTGTAGAACTTTGGTTGTAACATTTATCACCTCTACTCATTAAGCAAACTTTCATCATGCTCAGCAAGATAACGTTTAGTAATCCTGATTACCTGCCGTTCAGAAACCCCACAAATATTGGCTGTTTCACTAATGCTCATCCCGTTATGTAGCCGCAGTTTTATAACGTTTTTATGCATTTGATGGTTAGCCTGCTTTCCTTTGAATTTTCCTTGCTCAACAGCTTTTTTGATACCTTCTTGCTGCCAGCGTCTGCGATCCTGATAGTCCTTATGGGCTATAGCTGCAAGCATATCTAACATCATTGCATTTATTGCTCTGAGCATTGCAGCAGTAAAGTCGTCACTTCTATGGTTCTCCAGCGCGACGTAACTGGTTGGTAGATCCAAACTTACTATCGATAAACTTTTACTGTTAATCAATTCCTTGAGTTTTACCCATCCAGCATCATCAAGACGAGAAAGCCGATCTACCTGCTCAATCAGTAAGGCATCCCCTGGCGAGGCATTCTCAAGTAGCCGCATAAGTTCGGGCCGCTGAAGTGAAGCACCAGAAACATTCTCAACATACCAGCTTGCTACACGATGGCCGCGCTCAGCTACAAATTGCTGCAGGCTGTTTTTAGCACGCTCGGCATCTTGTTGCCGGGTAGATGCGCGGAGGTACGCAAAAATGTACATTTTTCAGGCTACCATGACTTATAGGTGATGACTTATCATAGCATGACTTTTAGGTAATGACTTAATGATAAAATGGGTGCATTTGAGGGGGTGACTTTTGGGTATACTGGGCCGATTTTCTCCGCTTTATGCCATACCTGCCGAATTTTAAGCAGAATTCACGTAGCGTGATCGATTGTAAAGAGCCTTAACTACCCTCTTAATAAATCTCATATCACTATGTAAAGGAGCCATTTCCCGTACCAAGCCTCATTTAAGGTGCTTTTTAGAAACAGCAGCTATCGATGGCTGGTACTGTTTAAATATCCAGATTAAACCTTTCCCTCTGGGTCAGATGAGTGATAAAGTTTCACCTATAAGACCCATTGGAGGCATTATGTCTGAATTTGAATTACTGGCGCAGGATCTGCTTGAGAAAGCAGAGATAGACGAAAAGCTCCGGCAGGAAAATGATAAAAAGCTAATTGAGCAGGTGCTGGAAATCTATGATCAGAAGTACGTGGCCGAGTTACTCAGGAAAGTCGGCAAAAACGACTGGACTCGCGAAACTCTTAATCGCTGGATTAATGGTAAGTGTTCACCTAAGTCGCTGACGTCAGCCGAAGAGGCACTTCTGCGAAAAATGCTGCCGGAAGCGCCAGCGCATCACCCGGACTATGCTTTCCGGTTTATTGACCTGTTTGCCGGCATTGGCGGTATACGAAAAGGCTTTGAAGCCATCGGTGGCCAGTGCGTTTTTACCAGTGAATGGAATAAAGAGGCTGTGCGCACGTATAAAGCCAACTGGTTTAACGATGAGCAGGCACACACGTTTAATCTCGATATCCGGGAAGTTACGCTCAGTGACAAACCTGAAGTACCAGAAACTGATGCCTATGCCTACATTGACGAGCATGTGCCGGATCATGATGTACTTCTGGCTGGTTTCCCTTGTCAGCCGTTCAGCCTTGCTGGCGTGAGTAAGAAAAACTCACTCGGCCGGGCGCACGGTTTCGAATGTGAAGCGCAGGGAACCCTTTTCTTTGATGTCGCGCGCATTATCCGCGCCAAAAAGCCGGCTGTCTTTGTGCTGGAAAACGTTAAAAACCTGAAGAGCCATGACAAGGGTAAAACCTTTAAAGTCATTATGGAGACCCTGGACGAGCTGGGTTATGAAGTGGCGGATGCGGCTGACATGGGCAAAAGCGATCCTAAAGTCATCGACGGAAAGCATTTCCTGCCTCAGCACCGTGAACGTATCGTGCTGGTTGGTTTCCGCCGCGATCTGAATATTCACCAGGGTTTTACCCTGCGGGACGTCAGTCGTTTTTATCCGGAACAGCGGCCGTCATTTGGCGAACTACTGGAGCCTGTGGTGGACAGCAAATATATCCTGACGCCAAAGCTCTGGGAGTACCTTTACAACTACGCCAAAAAGCACGCGGCTAAGGGGAACGGCTTCGGTTTTGGCCTAGTAAACCCTGAAAACAGGGAAAGCGTTGCCCGTACGCTTTCTGCCCGCTATCACAAAGACGGATCTGAAATTCTGATTGATCGTGGCTGGGATATGGCTACGGGTGAAACAGATTTCGCGAACGAAGAAAATCAGGCGCATCGGCCACGCAGGCTGACGCCGCGTGAGTGCGCGCGCCTCATGGGCTTCGAGAAGCCCGACGGCAGGCCTTTCCGTATTCCGGTGTCGGACACGCAGTCTTACCGTCAGTTCGGTAACTCCGTAGTGGTTCCTGTGTTTGAAGCGGTTGCGAGACTGCTGGAGCCTTACATTCTGAAAGCCGTTTCTGCCGATGCTGGGAAGGCGGATAACATCTGAGTGCACCTCCCGGCAGGGTATGCCGGGAGATTATTTAAGGAAGATCGGCGTAAAGCCCTGTGAGCTCGGCAATAAAGGCGCCCAGCGTCATTAATTCTGCCCTTACCGCTTCCGGGTATTTTTTATGTATTGACGACGGCACGACCAGCCTGACCCCTTCCGCCTGCATTTCTCTGTACTGTGCCTGTGATACGCCCTCCTGCAGCGTAAACAGATGAACCGGAGAAATTCTGTTGGCTTCATTCAGTATCTGGCGCCAGCGATCTTTACAGGTGGTCTTAACTGCCAGCATACGCAGATTTTCTGCGGGAAATTCGGCGTCGTGGTAAGCCTCTGCGGAAGGGAAAAGGAAGTCAGGTTTTTTATTGCCCTCCGTAACTGCCTGCGTGGCAAAGTGCCGTAGCCCGTGCTCAATGAAGAGATGCTCCAGGTGCAGCTCCAGTGACTTTCCGGCCCGGGATTTACGACGATTACTGACAGAGTTGGCCAGCGCAATGAATTCATCCACGGAGCCAAATCCTTTCCGGATTATGTCCAGAACATGGAGTTCCTCAACCAACAGAAAAATGTCGTACTCGACGCGCCGACGGTCAATAAGCTGCTCATCCGGATTAAGGGAATTTTTCACATAATGGCCGGCGGCATACTCAATAATTTCATTTCCGGACGGAAAGCGCTGCTGCCAGTCCTCCGGGATAGTGTATTTATGATTAACGGGCATTTGCTGCAGAGACAGGCCGCCTAGGATTCGCCCGGCAGGCCCGGATATAAGCGTTCCGGGGATCACTTCACCAATAGCCGTCTCAATGATGTCCTCTTCATCAGGGCTGACGCAGACCCAGATGTCCACAGCCGTACTGTCCCCGCCGTGCTCATTAAGCCTGAAAGCCAGAAGAGTCAGGGCTCCGGTATTTTCAGGATCCTGAAGCGGGCTGCCTCTTCCCCAGCGTGTAATCCTCTTCTCGTTTCGGGTTTTACCAAAATGACGGCTGTTGTAATAAATTGCCCGGGCTTCGCTGTCCGGGCAGTCATGTGATGACACATGTGCTGTGATAAAGACTGAAGGGTTGAGCTCACGGGTATGGTTGATAGACGGAAATAGCTTCTCAACGATACCAGAAGGGATATAAAGCCCGACCTGATGACCGCCTGTTGCGCCAGTGTCATTGGCGGAAAGGCGTTTAATGTAAACGAAGTAATTCCCGCCTGCGATCTCAAGTAGCCAGTTATGAAAAGCCGACATACATATCCCTCTGTTGTCCTGAAATTCAACTCGTCATTTTTCCACAGTCAGACAGAAGCTGCTAGGAAGGCTTTTGTAGATGCTCTGCCTGCAGCTGAAACCGACTGTAATCAGAAAAAAGAAAAGTATCCTTCTGGACTCCTACGGCTCGCCAGATTCTGATGGTGCAAGGCAAGGTCAACTCCTGCAGCTGGCTAAAGTCCGCTATGAGCGAGAAGCGGACATTGCTAACAGCGTTATGAGTGAAGCAACGGGGAGCAGGTCACTCGCAGCGATCAAAGCGCCTGCCAGGTCAGATAGTTTTGCTTCACCTTACACCCCCGAGACAACGTCCTTCGGCGACATATTAATAATACATGTGCGCGAACCGCATTTAGTTCAGCCGACTCATTCAAATCTCAGTAAAAATTCTCAGATGAAAATCAAGCAATGGCTAATGCCGCTGCGAACAGAACTTCATCCCGAGAAAAAATGATTATTTAGCTTAAGTGCTTTGTTTAACGTTACTTAAAGTTTATTCCGTAAAGCAGTAAATCAACAATGCGGTATAAAGTTAATGAAGGAATAACCGATAAAAAGGTTAAGGTGCTTTGCAAATGTATCTTTTGTAATTGTCACTATAACGAATTAATTCACTAGGAATTATAAATGAATAAGATTCTTAACAATATAAGTCTTACCGCTAAATTTGCCATTCTGGGCCTGTTTTCCCTTGTCCTGTTCTCAGTTCCTACCATGCTTTTTGTTTCCGAAGGTAATAAATACATTCAGGACAAGCAAAGGGAGGTAACAGGTGTACCCGTAGAAAATAGGATTTTAGCCCTACTCAATTTGCTACAGCGCCATCGTGCAGAAACCGCCCTTGCCATTGCAACCAAAAATCCCGCAACACCGTCCCGCGTTCAGGTCAGAGATGAAATTGAAAACATCACTGATGTTATTACCAAAGATATGGCCAAGACAGAAGGCAGCGCTGCCATAATCAGCAAAATCAATGATGTGCGCACACAGTGGAGCCAGTTACAGCAGAGAATCGATTCTTCACAACTGACTCTGACAGCCAGTCTTGATGCGCATGCCCTCCTCATCCGCAACCTTTTGAACGCGAACCGTGATGTGCTGGATTTTTACGGCCTTTCTCTCGATTCAGATATCAACACGTACCGTTTAATTACGAGTAATTTTTCATCATTGCCTGAATTGACCGAAAGCCTTGGGAAAATACGTGCATTCGGCACTTCCCTTCTTGCCCGAAATGAAAGCATAAGTGAAGCAGACTCTGTCCGTATGGAGTCCTTAATCAGTAATGGTTCGTATAACCTGAATTTATTTGCTCAGGATTCTGAAAAACTATTTTTATCTGATAACACACTTAAGCAAAAATTTAGCGCAAATGCAGATGCAGCCGTTGAGGAGGCAAAAAGTGCTCTCAAAACCGCTGAAGCGATTTTCATTAACCGGAGCATGACGAATCAGAACCCGAAGGACTATGCAGCGCTCTTTACGCACGCTATTAACAAATTCAGCGACTACGCCATTGCCGGAGGTAATGAACTGAATGAAATGCTGAATGGGCAGATTAAGGAACACCGGTATGCACAATATGCTCTACTGACCGTTCTTGTTTTTATCGTTTTGTTAGCAGTAATTTTCGCTCTGATTATCATTCGCTCCGTTACCAAGCCTATCAGTGCAGCCTCAAAGCTTGCGCTTGAAGTCGCAGGTGGTGACCTTACGTCAACATTTACGGTGAAAGGACGTAATGAAACTGCCGGACTGCTCAAGGCATTACTGCAAATGAGTCAGCGACTTACACTTACGGTTGAAAACATCAAAAGCAACGCTGTCACTATTGCTACGTCATCTGAAGAAATTGCTCGCGGAAATGGTGATCTGTCGGCACGAACGGAAGAGCAGGCAGCCTCTCTGGCTGAAACCGCGGCCAGTATGGAGCAGTTATCGTCAATCATCGGCAATAATGCGGATAACACCCGTCATGCTGCTGAAATGGCCAATTCCGCTACCAGTGCGGCCTTAAGAGGCGGTGAGGCGATGGAGTCAGTGCTGAATTCAATGGAAAAGATAAGCAACAGTGCGGGGCAGATTAAAGAGATCATCTCCGTTATTGACGGGATAGCGTTTCAGACGAATATTCTTGCTTTAAACGCAGCCGTTGAAGCTGCCCGGGCAGGTGAGCACGGCAAGGGCTTTGCTGTTGTTGCATCTGAAGTCAGAGCACTGGCACAGCGATCGGCTGGAGCGGCGAAGGAGATTAAAGGACTGATTGAGCAGTCAGTTGAGCATGCCGAACAGGGAATTTCGATGGCCCGGGATGCCGGTGAAAAAGTTAAGCAAAGCGTGGAAGCTATTGAGCAAACATCTCAATTAGTCAGAGAGATTTCATCTTCTTCTGAAGAACAAAGTGCGGGCATATCTCAGATAAATATTGCGGTGACACAGATGGATCAGGTTACGCAGCAGAATGCCGTACTGGTTGAAGAGTCTGCATCATCTGCTGATGAACTTGCAAGCCGGGCCGCAAGCCTGAGGGATGCTGTCAGCGTATTCCGCACAAACGCTGTATAATTGGTTCAAATACTTTGGTTGTGTGCCATTTAATGCGGCAACATTTTTACAAAACTGCGTCTGTATTTGCATTTGATAATGCCATCTTCAGGGATGGCTTATCTCATTTAAAACCATGATAAAGTTATACTTTTGCACTTAAAGGCCCGGTGGACTAATTAAACGCCTGTTGAAATATTTGGCATTACCCCCCAATTGCCCATATGAGCTACGCTCATAACATCCGTTATGCAACCTGCAACGCGTTCCTCTTTAAAGTTGTTTCTATTGCAGATGGCCTTCATAATTCCTCTCGTGCCGGACGGCGCGTTACACCTTCCCCCTGGGGCGCTGTTCTGCACTCGCGCCATCCGGCCATTCAGTCAAATCTCTTACTACGCAGTTTCATAAATCAGACTTCAAATTTGAAAATGGCGATATGCAGAAAATCATTAGATGCGGGGTTAGCTGCATAGAGGCGCTGACCTGCTCCCGGTAAACTAACATTCCATGATGCAAGCAACGTCCGCTTTTGGCACAAAGCGGAATGACGCACAGGCCAATGTCCGCTAAGAGCGAACAGCGGACATTTTCCTTATTGAGGACATGACAACACAATCACACTCGTTGACTTGAATTATATTTCCATTATTCTGGAAATATAGATTTAAGGAGGCATCATGGACATGAATACCGCAGCCAGCGCATTAAAAGAACTCGGCCATCCCACGCGATTGGCCGTCTATAAAGCGCTGGTTAAAGCCGGACACGGCGGGCTGCCGGTCGGCGATTTACAGAAGCTGCTGGATATTCCTGCATCCACGCTGAGCCATCATCTTTCCGCGCTGATGTCTGTCGGGCTTATCCGGCAAGATCGACAGGGGCGAACACTTTTTTGTCTCCCACAGTATGAGCGGCTTGAGCAACTGCTGGCCTTTCTCGTCGAAGAGTGCTGTAGCGGAGAAGGTGGATGTGGCTTCAACCTGCCAACACAGTTAACTGAGAAAACAGAATGAACCTGACGGATATGACGCTACCCAATATCGATGCTGACCTGTTTGATGCACCGGTGACGACCGAAAAGCTGCTGGCAACAGAGCCCACTCATGCGCCGCGTATACTGATGCTGTACGGTTCTGTACGTGAACGCTCGTTTAGTCGGTTCGCCACTGAAGAAGCGGCTCGACTGCTGACGGCGATGGGCGCTGAAGTCAGGATTTTTAATCCATCCGGCTTACCACTTCCCGATGATGCCCCCGAAACGCATCCTAAGGTTGCCGAGCTACGCGAGCTGGTGCTGTGGTCAGAAGGCATGGTGTGGTGTTCACCAGAGCGTCACGGCGCGATGACCGGCGTGATGAAAGCGCAGATTGACTGGATACCGCTGTCAACAGGCGCGGTGCGCCCGTCGCAGGGGAAAACGCTGGCGGTGATGCAGGTCAGCGGCGGCTCTCAGTCTTTTAACGCGGTCAACCAGATGCGCATTCTGGGACGCTGGATGCGCATGATTACCATCCCTAATCAGTCTTCCGTGGCAAAAGCCTGGACAGAATTCGATGAAGCGGGCCGGATGAAGCCGTCGGCCTATTACGAGCGTATCGTGGACGTGATGGAAGAACTGATGAAGTTCACCGTGTTGACGCGTGGGCGCAGCGACTATCTTACCGATCGCTACAGCGAGAGAAAGGAGAGCGCGGAGCAGCTCTCAGCCAGGGTTAACCAGCGCAGCATCTGATAAAACCGGCGTTTCGCCGGTTTTTCTTTTCATCCTTTCTAATTACTGGCTGACGCGTTTACCGTCCGCACCAATCACCACTTCGCCATCTTCTTTAGTAAACGGACCTTTCTGCGGATCAGGCAGAATGTACAGCACGACTTCTGAAGGGCGGCAAAGCTTTGTTCCAAGCGGCGTTACCACTATCGGGCGATTAATCAGGATCGGGTGAGCCAGCATGGCGTCCAGCAGCTCTTCATCTGAGAAGCTGTCGCTGGCGAGGCCCAGTTGTTCATACGGGTCACTATTTTTACGCAGCAGCGCCCGTACGCCGGTACCCATCGCTTCAATCAGCGCTTCAAGCGTTTCACGCGTCGGCGGGGTTTCAAGGTAATGGATTACGTTGGGTTCTGCGCCGCTGTTGCGGATCAGCGCCAGCGTATTACGCGAAGTGCCGCAGGCGGGATTGTGATAAATGGTGATGTCAGACATGGTAAAACCTCGTGTAAGGGGGCCGCATGCGCCGCCCCGGATTATCGTCAGATCGACAGACGCAGCGCGAGCGCGGCAAGCGTAACGGTCAGCACCGGCAGCGTCATAACGATGCCGACCCGGAAGTAGTAACCCCAGCTGATGCGGATGTTTTTCTGTGACAGCACGTGCAGCCACAGGAGTGTTGCCAGGCTGCCAATTGGCGTGATTTTGGGCCCAAGATCGCAGCCGATAATGTTGGCGTAAATCATGGCCTCACGCACGATACCCTGTGCCGAACTGGCATCAATGGAAAGCGCGCCTATCAGCACCGTGGGCATGTTGTTCATGACGGATGAGAAGAGGGCGGTGAGATACCCGGTTCCCATCGCCGCCCCCCAGACACCCGAATCGGAGAAATCGTTGAGCAGCGTGGTCAGATACTCCGTCAGACCTGCATTACGTAATCCATAGACCACCAGGTACATGCCCAGTGAAAACACCACTATCTGCCAGGGCGCATTGCGCAGCACCTTGCGGGTATCAATCACGTGGCCGCGCCGCGCGACCAGCCAGAGGATCAGTGCGCCGACAGCCGCAACCAGGCTGACTGGAACGCCGAGCGGTTCCAGCGCAAAGAAGCCAGCCAATAGCAAAAGGAGCACCACCCATCCGGTGCGAAACGTGCTGATATCACGAATGGCCTCACGTGGCGCTTTGAGCTTCGCCTCGTCATACTTTGCCGGGATTTCCTTTCGGAAAAACAGGTGCAGCATAACGAGTGTCGCCAGCACCGAAGCAATGTTGACCGGCACCATAACCGACGCGTAATCACTGAATCCCAGATGGAAAAAGTCCGCCGAAACGATATTGACCAGGTTGGACACGATAAGTGGCAGGCTCGACGTATCCGCGATAAAACCCGCAGCCATGACGAACGCCAGCGTCGCACTACGGCTGAACCCGAGCGCCAGCAGCATGGCAATCACGATCGGCGTCAGTATCAGCGCCGCACCATCATTTGCAAACAGCGCTGCTACTGCTGCGCCCAGCAGCACGATATACGTGAAAAGCAGCTTTCCGCTGCCGCCACCCCAGCGTGCTACGTGCAGCGCTGCCCACTCAAAAAATCCTGACTCATCCAGTAGCAGGCTGATGATGATCACCGCAATGAACGTGGCCGTGGCGTTCCAGACGATCTGCCAGACCACGGGAATATCACCGATATGTACCACGCCCGTAATCAGCGCCAGTGCGGCCCCGGCCACCGCACTCCATCCAATACTGAGCCCGCGGGGTTGCCAGATAACGAAGATCAGGGTGAGAATAAAGATTGCGCCTGCCAGCAGCATGCTGCCTCCGTGTTTAATGATTAAATGGGGATACACATATGAATAAACAGATATGTTAAAATAAATTTTTTTAAAGGCAGACAGCTCTGCCGTTAGTGGTCGCATGGTCAAGCAGCGCATTATCCGCCAAGTCACGAATTTCGTCACGCTGACTCAGCCAGGCTTGTTCAATGACAGAAGCCGCCCAAGCTGGCATGTGTGGCGACAGGCGATAGTGGATCCACTTACCGTCGCGACGATCGCTGAGTAATCCACTGGAACGCAACATTGCAAGGTGACGGGAAATTTTGGGTTGTGGAAGTTTTAATGCCACTGATAGTTCACACACGCAGAGCTCACCCTTTTCCTTCAGCAGTAGCACCACCGTCAGGCGCGTTTCATCTGAAAGGTTTTTGAACAGTTGTAGTGGTGTCAGAGATAACATGTTGATTGCAGATCCAGGATAGTGCAAAGGGTATAAGGATTAGGATAGAACAGGAACACATTCGATAAAAGAAATATGTTTAGACCCACGGATATTACATGACGAATGACGAATTTGGCCTACACCGAGATACTGAATGCACAGTAATGTTAACAACGTCCGCTCCTGGCACAAAGCGGACATGCACTGGAAGGGTAGCTCACGAACGAGCATCAGCGTCTTCCATTGCCGCCTTTACTCTGAGAATGGTCTGCCGTGTAGTGTCGAATTCGCGGGCGATCGCGCTAATACTTCCCCCTTCCCTTAGGCGCAGGAATACCGTTTTCTTTTGCTCGTCATCCAGAGCAGGCGGGCGACCGAAACGTTTTCCGGATGCCTTAGCACGCGCGATACCAGCATGCGTACGCTCAAGCAGCAGATCCCGCTCAAATTCAGCAACCGCAGAGATTACCTGCATGGTCATCTTTCCGGCGGGACTGGTGAGGTCTACCCCGCCCAGCGCCAGACAGTGAACCCGTATTTCTGACGCAGAAAGCAATTCAACGGTTTTTCTTATATCCATAGCATTTCGCCCAAGGCGATCCAGCTTCGTTACGATTAAAACGTCACCGTTTTCCATCCGATCAAGCAGACGCATAAACCCAGGGCGCTCGGCAGCTGCGACTGAACCACTTATGTACTCTTCAATCAGTCGCTGAGGTCTGATAGTAAACCCGGCCGCTTCAATCTCACGACGCTGGTTTTCAGTGTTCTGTTCGAGGGTCGATACCCTGCAGTAGGCAAAAACTCGTGACATAGCGTTATTTTATGTACGAAAAAGGTGTACTTATTATAAAGCATGTACGAAATAAAAAACACTAACTTTCGGACAGGTGCTGTACACCATGTACGAAACCGGTCGGTTTGGGACAGCATGTTAAGGCAGCCTGAAGGAAGAGTGAAAATATAAGCTGTCTAATATTTCCTTGCGGGATGATTTCAGCACGTTCTGATTATAGCTTTCAGACTATGACATTAGAGTATACTCAAGTGTCATACATAAAAGGGGTGGTATAACTGCGCACGCTTAGCAAATTTGGCTCAAGAAACGGTTGACGACTTCGTCAAATAGAGTAGTATTAATGTCAATGACGCCTGCAACATCCCCTCGGGGAAGTTAGTGGGCCTTTTTTTTGCCTATTCAGGGATGATGCCGCTATGCCGACAATCCTTTACAGCAAACCCTATCGTACCCCTGCTGATCTAGTTAATGATCTTAAGAGTAAACAGCTTGAGTTCTTAGACGAAGCTGAAGCGGTAAACACCCTAAGCCAGATAAGCTATTACCATTTTAAAATTTATCTCCACCCCCTTTTAGATCCTGCCAGCCCAAGCGGCAAACATTACAGACGACATGAGTATTTTGAATACGGGGTTGAACTTTATAGGTTTGACGAAAAGCTCCGTGCGCTATTGTTTGGAGTTATCGCCAGACTGGAAGTTAAACTCAGGAGCAGGCTTGATCACGCGTTATCTGGCTATACAAACAACCCATTTTGGTATTTAAATGATACGTATTTCTTTACCAAAAAGAGCTCTGATTATATTGATGACACACGTAGAGGGATACAAAGAGATTTTAGCCGAGAAGACGAGCTTTATGCGAGAAATTATCGCAGTAAATATCATAATGATGTTCATCCACAGTTTACTGACCTCCCCCCGTTTTGGGTGGCAAGTGAGTTAATCACTATCGGCTGCTTATTTAGAATATTCGATGCAATTGATCACGGGTATTTTCGAAATCTAGCAGCTCCAGATAATACTCTCCTTGATAATCTGGCTAAGGAGTTTGGAGCAAATGATTTTAAAGCGCTCACAAACTGGGTGCGGCGTCTGCGCGACGTCAGAAACCGATGTGCTCATCATAGTCGTCTCTGGAACGCTAAACTAGCTACCCCTAGTCAGATTGCCGGTGAGCTTAGCGTTCCTGAAACACACCAAAAGCGCCCCTATCTGACAATATGTGTTATGCAGAGAATGATAAAAACACTTGGCATAACTGGCATTAATCTCAAATCCGATTTAATTCAGTTGTTCGCAGGCAACCATGCAGCCAGGCTCTATATGTCAGAGACTGGTTTCCCACAAGGATGGGAAAAAGATCCACTGTGGAACTAACTTAACAGCTCTAAAATAGTATAAATAAACCGCCTGAAGGCGGTTTATTTACATTTATCATTAATGCCCGGGCGCTCAACTCCAGCGGATTACCAAGCCGCGGCGTAACCCTGCTTGCGCAGGCGCTGCCTTGCCTGTTTTATATAAGGTCCGTTAATCTCTGATTTTTCCTGCAAATCGCAAAGCACGTTGCACAGAATGGCCAGCGATTCATCGGACAGCCTAAAGTCACGCCGCAAGCCGTATATGCTGATGCTCTTCAGAGCATGAATGCGATCAAACAGGTCCCGTAGAAAGTCCGTGCGTAGGCTGGGCTTAGCGAGCGCGATGGCTCTGCTGGCATCATCGTGAAACGTGACCTCTGGCCTTTCCTCGCCCGCCGCACGCAGCAATGCTGGCACATCAGGCCAGTATTTCAGATCGTACCGGTCAAGTTTCCGCAGCTCCGGGCAGATATAAGAAAGGTAGAGGTGATTCTCGCTCCCGGCAGCATCGATCATGTCCGTCAGCCTGAACGTATGCTCAACATGAAGGTGCCCGCTGCGGTTAAGTAATTCATCCCGGCGTTCAACAAGCCGCGCAAGCTTGTTATACACGGCGGCAATATCTGTATTGAGCGCCTGCAGCTCGCGATAATCGGTCCGTAACTGGCTATGCTCGCCTTTTTCACCGCTCATTGAGGCGAAAATACACTGCTCAGTAAGGTTCCACAGCGGGATACCGTTTACATCCTTAGCCCAAAGCTCCTGCCAGACCGGAGTCAGTTCAAGTTGGCGAGCAATAAGGCGTTCAAATATCGGCCAGGTGCTGGGCCAGACTGGCTCTGCCCCGTCTCTCCACTCACTCAGTTTCTTTTGCAACATGATGGTTGCCAGTGCGGCCGGATCATTCTTTTTTTTAGACATCGTTTTTACCCCGTTTGGTCGATGCCGCAAATTATGGTTAATTCCAATCCCTCTGTCGGTATCTCAGAAAATATTAAACTAAGCACGTCAGATACCTGCAACCTAAGGGTTAGGGAGCGAACAGTATAAGCAGATGCTGTTTCGGGGCCAGAGAATGAGGCTGATAATGCGAGGAAAAAAATCTGCTCCCGTAAATTCTGATTCGGGGAAACCCGCCGCAGCCGGAGTTTTACCGAATGGCCGGACTTTGCGGGAGTAGAACAGTAACCTCTCATTGATGTTAACCCGCGCGTCCGGCGCTATATCTAGCACTCAAACTCATCAGGGACGATGATGCGCTTTGCACTAGTTGTAAGATTAATTTCTGCAAACAAAGACGCTAAAAACTTTTCGGGCTGATTTAAGTATATTAAACCATGCATGAACCCAAGACATCCAAGCAAGTACAATAATACATTGCGCATTCTTCCCGTTAAAGCATTAGGATCACATAATATTTCATCTAATGGGCGTGAGGTTTTTTCTATTTCTAAGTTTTCTTCTGATGCTCTTAGGAAGTTAACGATCTTATCTTCAAGCTTTGGACTGTCTATCCTGTGAGCCAACTCATTTCTGAGTTTATTGAGCGCTTCAAGGACAGGCCAAACCGGCAATGAAGCGTCAAAATTATAAAAATGAGCTCCGTAAAGCGCTTCCGCTAATTTCAACTTATGGTTAAAGGAAAATTGAATTCCATTTAAAGAATTAGGAGTTTTACATTGAAGCAATATAATTTCATATAGCATATCCTCTAGGAAAAGATGAGCCTTTAACACTAATGACGTCATATCTAACTCAGGAGTTAAATGCTTATTATGTTTAGAGTGATGCTCCTTAATAAGCTTCTTCAGACTTTCTTGATCCATGCTTGTCATCCCCTCTTAGCAATAGAATGGCGTGAAAAAAACCTGTCGGCTGCCTGAGCGACGTACTTACTCTGAGACGACAGATTTGGGGGTAGTTCCTGAAATTTTTTTGTCATAAATATCATTATCCATTATTGATTGTAAATAGCACACTCCTCATGTAGCAGCGTAAAACTTATGACTTATAGGAAGACTGATGAGGCATACTCTAGCTCTTTGCCAGCTTCCTCAGAACATTGTCGGACAGGAAATTTGATATCAGCAGTTCAAGAGCAGGGTCGCCAGCATCACACGCACAAATAAGCCTGGGTCTGTGGCAATTCGTCACAAGTAGCGGTAAAAAAAGTAATCACCAACGTTATCAACTAACCTTTATTATAAACATACAAATCATTGATTTATTAAGTCTTTTAACAAGAAAATTTAGATATAAACTCGTCTTTTTGTATATGCTTATGTATATACATTGACATCAAGCTCTTAACCTGTACCATGCATATACCTTTGTATATACATGGAACTCCAAATGAAAAAGCCTTACATAATCTCTTTTGCTAACAGTAAAGGTGGCGTTGCTAAGACAACGAGCTGCATTGCTGTGGGTTGCGCACTGGCTGCTGCAGGTTATAAGACTCTGCTAGTTGACTTGGATCATCAGGGTAACCTTAGTGATGACGTTGGCCGGGGTGATGAGGATTTTACAATAACCGATCTCTTTGAAGACCCCAAGTTTGATACAAACAAGCTGGTCTATACCGCTCTTGATGGTGAAACCGTTATCCAAAACCTAGATGTCATACCTGCCGACATTACCCTTGCTGTTGAGGCACGTAGTGCCGAACGCTTTCGTCACCGTTTAAATATTCTGGACGAAGGACTAAGCAGACTAAAAACAACATACGATTTTATACTTATCGATCTTCGACCAGCTATCGACCTAAGTATTGAGAATGCTCTTCTTATAACCGATAAAATTGTCGTGCCTGTAGACATGGATCGCAGGGCTGTGAAAGGTATAGATGATCTATTCCAGGTGGTACGAGAAGTAAGACGTAACGAAGATTTTGTATATACACTTGTAAAGACAAAAGTTAACGAATCCCACTCAAAAATGAAAAAAGCTATTGATGGTTACATCAGTGATGCTGGTTACAGAGTAGCAAAAACTGAAATACGTCAGAGTGAACTTTTTAAGCAGGCTACCGAAGTTCATCGGCCAGTGATGATGTTTGCTAAAAACGAACGTCCTTACCGTGATTATAAAGCGCTAACACAAGAGCTTCTGCAGCAGATTGAGGAGGCTGAAAGTGGCAAGAAGTGATCGTATAGCTAAGGGTGTCACGCGTGTAACTGAGCGAAGAAATATTACTACTGGCAAACAAATGAATCTTCGGCTGACTGGCCTTGATGATGACGCTCTGTCGATGCTGGTTGAAAAAGTTCAGGATAAATTGCCTCAAAAAAACATTACTCGTTCGCGAGTTCTCAGGGCAGCTTGTTATCTTGAAGACGATAAGTTCATTGAAAAGCTTGCTCAGTTACTTGTTGAAAACACTTAATTTTAGTGGCTCAATGTATATACAAATGAATATACATTGCGCCTCATCAATTTAGCTTCCTGATGTTAGCAAAAGTACAGGCAATCTCATCGAGCCCTCTTATGTATATACAAATGGGTATACATAAATACAGATTTATGCATATGCAAATGCATATACATCACACCTGATCAATTTAGCTTCCTGACGTTAACTAAAGTACGGGCAATCTCATCGAGCTCTTTTTTGTATATACAAATGGGTATACTTAACTGTAGATTTATGTATATGCATATGTATATACACTATAGAATAAAATACGATACAAATCTTGAAGTTAAAGCTCCTAGGCATTAAGTACTTTATTAGAATGATGTAACTAACATAAATTTGATCAGCTCCATCTTTATATAGCCAAGTGTATTATTTAGCGATGGGAAATTCCTTCAGGCTTGTTGTATATCTAGGCGATAGCATTTCTCTTTTCATCTGCCATGGGTTATCAACTCCTTGCCCAGCAAACCAAACCTTCCCAAGCCCGGATTTATTGATTGTGTCCAGAGCTGCCATCAAGGCATCCGCATTGGCTTTAGGCTGGTTTTCACTAAACATATCAAGCTGTGCGATTCCGGATTGGTAAAAATCACCTAACATGATGCCTGCTTTGGCATATCGATAACCATCACGCCATATGCTATCTAAGCCCCTGATAGCAAAACCCACGATGTCACGCGTATCACTGGTTGGATATTCACAGGTTAAGGATGAAGTATTAGCATACTGAGGTTCATCGCCATAGCGGCCAGTGGCTATAAAAACACTGACGTGCCTACATTTTGAACCCTGCTCTCGAATTTTTTCTGCAGCTCGGGTGGCATACGTTACAACCGCATGCTGCATGTCCTCCAGCCCAGTTATGCGCTGTCCAAATGACCTGGAGCATACGATCTGTTGTTTCGGTGGGGGAGCCTCTTCAAGAGCTATACAGGACTCTCCATTCAATTCTCGAACTGTACGCTCAAGAACGACGTTGAAATTTTTTCTTATCATAGTGGTGTTGCAATTAGCCAGATCCAGCACCTTGTTAATGCCCATGGCCTCCAGCCGTTTTCTGATACGCCCTCCGACACCCCAGACTTCATCTATGTCAACTATCGCCATCAGTTTGCGCTGACGTTCCGGGCATGAGAGATCTACCACACCATTAGTTTTACTCCATTTCTTAGCCGCATGATTAGCCAGCTTAGCCAAAGTTTTTGTAGGCCCAAAACCAACGCCAATTACTAATCCGGTTTCTTTCTTAACACGGCTACGCATTTGAAGACCAAATTCCTCTAAAGGCATGTAACTGGCAATACCGGTGCAGTCCAAAAAGCTTTCGTCGATCGAATAAATTTCCTGACCAGGTGCCATATCCCCAAGAATCGACATCATACGATTGCTCATATCGCCGTTTATGTGGAATGCAATTTAAACAAAAAAAATGAGCAACTATTCCTCATGGACTGAAATCCAGAGCCCCACTTATTCAGCCTTAAATTGCTGCAGTTTACCTCCGCTCAGAGCATAAAGAAGTGAACTGGTAAGACATAGCCGGAAAATCGATTTCCCTGAGAGGGGGTTATCTGCCACGCTTCTTCTGAAGCCCTTAAGCGGGCAATGAGTCTTATCCCTTACCACCCCTTATGCAGGAAAAATGATGATAAAAAAATACAGGATCCCGGGACTGACCGCGGTGGCGCTTCTTCTCATCAGCACCCTCGCCGGTGCCGCAGAGGCGCGCTGGACGTTTGACGGCGATATCCACAACAATTCTCTTGCTGTCAGTCCCGATGAAAAAACGGCGGTGGCCTCCTACAGTGAGCGCCCTGACGTGGTGGTTTACGACCTGGTTAACGGCAAAGTCAGAAAGGTGCTGAAGGGATACGTCACGCCCCGCAATGCGCTTTTCTCCCCCGACGGGAAGGCTGTATATCTTTCAGACAGCAGCCTCGGCGTGGTCAGAAAAATCAGCACCGGGACGCTTGACGTGGAGACCACGCTGCCGCTGGGGGCCGGGGCATTCGGTACAGCCATCAGCCGTGACGGTCAGCGTCTGTATGTGAATAACGAAGCCGCCAGCACACTCTCGGTGTATGACCTGACCCACAACCGGCCCGTTTCGGTTGTGACGGGTTTTGCTCAGCCCCGTCAGGGCATCAAAATCAGCCCGGACGGCAAAACCGTCTACGTCACCAACTTTAAGGGCGATAAAATCACCCTCGTTGACGCCGTAACGGGTGAGATTCGCGGCGAGATAACCGGCTTCAGCAAGCTGCGCGCCATTTCTGTCAGCGCCGACGGCCGCACGCTTTACGCGGCTAACAGCGGGAGCAACACCATCGCAGTGGTTGACACGCAGAAGCGCGCCATTACGGCAACCATTCCCGTGGGGCAGGACCCTTACGGTGCCGCCCTGACACCGGATAACCGCTATGTTTACAGCGGCAACCTGGGTGACAACAGCCTCTCCGTTATTGATACCGCCGCCGGTAAGGTGGTCGCCACTGTTACCGGACTGGATGCGCCCCGTCAGGCCATCGTTTTCAGTAAAGACAGTGCCCGCGCGTGGGTGCTGAATAAAGACCTCAGTATTTCGGTGGTTGACCTGAAACAGAACCGCGTCACGGCCACGATTAAAAGCCCGCCGAAGGCCTGATTCAGTCCCTCCCTCACTCCGGTGCAGTAACAGTCTTTCGCAGGGTGAGGGAGGATAAACCACTTTTACAGATTTATTTTAGCTGAATAACCTGTTTTAAAGATTTACGTCTGCATGCCTATACTGTTTCTGTTTACACAGGAGATCCCGGCATGAACGATAAAATATTTACCCTGCATAACGGAGCACGCCCGCTGAGCGCGCTGAGCAGCCCGAAAGAGGCCATACGTCAGTTCACGCCAAACTGGTTCGCCGCCACCATGGGAACCGGTATCCTGTCGCTGTCTCTGGCGCAGTTCCCCTGGCCGGTTCCGGGATTGCGCCTCGTCGCGGAAGGGCTGTGGATGTTTAACATCCTGCTGTTCAGCGTTTTTGCCGTGATGTATCTGGCCCGCTGGGTCATGTACTTCGGTGAGGCAAAGCGCATCTTCGGCCATTCAACCGTGTCCATGTTCTTCGGCACCATCCCGATGGGCATGGCGACCATCATCAACGGCCTGCTGGCGTTCGGTCTTCCCCGGTGGGGCGCAGACGTCATTCCGGTGGCGCACGCCCTGTGGTGGCTGGACGTGGCGATGTCGCTGCTGTGCGGCGTGTGTATTCCTTACATGATGTTTACCCGGCAGCAGCACAGCATTGACCAGATGACGGCCGTCTGGTTACTGCCGGTTGTGGCTGCCGAGGTCGCAGCGGTCAGCGGCGGCCTGCTGGCGCCGCACATTGCCGACACCCACGCGCAGCTCGGCATCATTATTACCAGCTACGTGCTGTGGGCTTACTCCGTACCGGTGGCGCTGAGCATCCTTGCCATCCTGCTGCTGCGTATGGCCCTGCACAAGCTGCCGCACGAAAGCATGGCAGCCTCAAGCTGGCTGGCCCTGGGGCCGATTGGCACCGGTTCGCTCGGTATGCTGGTCATCGGCGGCGATGCGCCCGGGGTGTTTGCCGCGGCGGGCATGCCGGAAATCGCTCACATCGCGCAGGGCGTGGGGTTCGTTGCCGGCATTCTCTTCTGGGGCTGCGGCCTGTGGTGGATGCTGCTGGCCACGCTGATAACCGTGCGATACTTTCGTGAAGGCATTCCGTTCAACCTGGGATGGTGGGGCTTTACCTTCCCGCTGGGCGTGTACACCGTCGCCACGCTGAAGCTGTCCACCCTCGTTGACCTGGCGTTCTTTAAAGGCTTCGGCGCGCTTCTTGTCGTCATGCTGGCCGCCATGTGGCTGCTTGTCGCTGTGAAGACGGTGCGCGGGGCATGGAGCGGGAAACTCTTTGTTTCCCCCTGCCTGGCAGGCCTGGACCGGAAGTCGTGAGTGAAACCTGCACGTCGCTGCTGGACCCCTTTCTGCGCGAGGAGCGCCTCGCGGCGATTACCGCGCCGCACGTAGCCGCGCTGAATCGCTGGGTCAGCGGGCAGCGTCAGGCCGGCGTGGAACTGCCGTGGTTTGATCCGGCCGACGGCGGGACCGGGGCCGGACTGCTTGTCCTGCTGCAGTCGCCGGCGCGCAGCAGCCCGTCACCCCGGTTCGTTTCGCGAGATAACCCGGGGCCGGCCCAGCAGAATCTGGGGCGGTTTCTGGCGGAGGCCGGTATTGCGCGCCGGGACAGCGTGCTGTGGAATACGGTGCCCTGGGTCAGTGACGGGCCGCAGAAACGGCCCTCAGCGGCGGACATCCGCAGCGGCTGCGCCTGGCTTGAGGGCGTGCTGGCGTATCTGCCCGCGCTGCGCGTGGTGGTGCTGGCCGGTGCCGTAGCGGCGCAGGCCCGCGGGACGGTCAGCTGCCTTCGCCCCGGCGTCACGGTGCTGACTATGCCTCACCCCAGCCCGCTGTCGCTTTGCACAAGCCCGGCAGTGCCGGAAAACATCCGCCAGGTGCTCCGCGAGGCACGCACTGCGCTGGCGGGCTGAGAGCGCCGCCGGAATAATACTGACAGGTTTTGCAACCGGCTCTATACTCACAGTACAGGGTGATGGCGTTCCACCCTTCCCAACCGCTCCGTTCAGGAGCTGATGACGCCTGATGTGACTCTTGATTTTCAGGAGGTGCGTCAGGCCGTCCTTACTTTCCTCCCGGCCTGCGTACTTCCCTCTATGGGGAGAGACCTGTGATACACGTTTTTGGCCACATTAATCCTGACAGCGACGCCATCTGCACGACCGTCGTCACCGCACACTGGCTGACCGGGCGCGGAATGGATGCCCGCGCATGGCGTCTCGGCGAGGCTAACCGGGAAACCCGCTTTATCTTTGACGCCGCCGGCCTCACGCTGCCGCCGCTGCTCGCTTTTCCGCTAAAGGATGAACGGGTCTGGCTGGTCGATTTCACCGAACCGGCACAGGGGCCTGACGACCTGCTCCGGAGCAACGTCGTGGGCATCACTGACCACCACCGGCTGGGCGGGCTGATAACGCAACTGCCGCCGGAGGTACATATTCGCCCGGTTGGCAGCAGCGCCACGCTGCTCTGGCTGCTGATGGACGCAGAAGCGCGCCGCATGCTGCCCCCGACGCTCGCCGTGCTTCTGCTGGGCGCACTCCTGAGTGATACCGTGAATCTTCGCTCGCCGACCACCACCGAAGACGATATCCGTTCGGCGACCGAACTGGGCGCACTGTCTGGCGTAAACCGCAGAGCCTTCGCCCGTGACCTCCTCACCGCAAAAACAGACGTCAGCGGCCTCAGCGCACAGCAGCTGCTGGACAGGGACCTCAAGGCCTTCGTCATTGCCGGCACCGACGTGCGCATAGCCCAGATTGAGGTCAGCTCACCGTCACAGGTTGCCCCCGTGATGAACGACCTGCTCGCAGCACTGGCGTATCTGGCAGACCAGTCGGGAGCTGGCCTGGCGGTGCTGATGCTGACCGACATTCGTACCGGGTTCTCAACGCTTTACTTCGCCGGGCGGGAGAGCGTTAACGTCGCCTCCTGCTCCGTACCGGGCATGCTCAGCCGCAAAAAGCAGCTTCTGCCGTGGCTTGAGTCCCGCCTTAACCAGAACGGAGGTTCATTATGACCTGCTACACCCACGCACTGATACTTGTGAACGATAAAAACGACGGCACTCTTCTGCTGAAACGGGCGGTCGCGCTGGCGCAGCCGCTCGGCATGAAAATCACCCTGGCGCACATCAGCGACGACTACCGGGAGATGAACTACGTGTCTGACAGCCTGATGGACGACGTCGTGTCGGAGGAGGTGCTGAAAGGCAAAGCGTTTATGAGTGAGCTGGCGGCCTCCGTGCCTGAGACGGTAGACACGCGGGAGCTGGTGACCATGCGCCGCGTTGAGGACGTGGAGAAGTGCATCGCGGAGCTGGGCGTGGACCTCGTGCTTGCCGGGCACCGAAACCGCTTTATGGGAATGCTCACCTCCCGCTCGGCGGACTACATCAACCACCTTACGGTGGATGTGCTTATCACTCACCTGACTGACTGAACCGGGAGAAACACCATGCGCTTTACACTGGATAACGTAACCGCCCGTGAAATTCTTGACTCGCGCGGCAACCCCACCGTTGAAGTTGAAGCCCGGACTACGGACGGGATGATGGCGCGCGCCTCGGTGCCTTCCGGGGCCAGTACCGGCTCGCGCGAGGCCGCAGAGCGCCGCGACGGTGACGCACACCGTTTTGGCGGTAAAGGCGTGCTGGATGCCGTCAGGGCGGTTAATACGGAAATCTGCCAGGCCGTGCGCGGCAGCGACGTGCGCGAACAGCGTCAGCTGGACAACATCATGCTGGCGCTGGACGGCACGGAGAACAAGAGTCGCCTGGGTGCCAATGCCATTCTGGGCGTGTCGCTGGCGGTGGCCCGGCTGGCGGCACAGGCCTCCCACGAGCCGCTGTGGCGCTACCTGGGTGGCCTGCAGGCGAACCTGCTGCCCGTGCCGTGCATGAACATTATCAACGGCGGCGTGCACGCCCGCGGTCAGGGCGCGGACTTTCAGGAGTTCATGATAGCCCCGCACGGCGCACCCACGCTGCGCGAGGCCGTACGTCAGGGCAGCGAGGTCTACCAGGCGCTGCGCCAGATCCTGCTGGACAACAACCTGTCGGCGGCAGTGGGCGACGAAGGCGGTTTTGCGCCCGCCGTGTCGTCAAACCGCGACCCGCTGGCGTTTATCGTACAGGCCATTGAGAAAGCCGGATACCGGCCCGGAGAAGACATCAGCATCTGCATGGACCCTGCCTCAAGTGAGTTTTTCGCAGACGGCAAATATCATCTGCGCACCGAGGGCAGCGCGCTGAGCGCGGCGGAAATGACGGCATACTACGGCGAGCTGATGGACCAGTTTCCCGTCATCCTGCTGGAAGACGGCCTGGCCGAGGACGACTGGGCGGGCTGGAAGCATTTGCACCGGCAGCTTGCGGGCAGGGCCGAACTGGTTGGTGACGACCTGTTTGTCACCAACGTGAAGTATATCCAGCGCGGCATTGACGAAAACCTCGCCAGCGCCGCACTGATTAAACTCAATCAGATAGGCTCGCTCAGCGAAACGCTGGACGCCGTGGCGCTCTGCCAGCGGCACGGCTGGGGCGCGTTCATGTCCCACCGCAGCGGGGAAACCACGGACACGTTCCTTGCCGACCTGACGGTGGCCCTGCGCGCGGGACACCTGAAAACCGGCGCGCCGTGCCGCGGCGAACGCGTGGAAAAGTACAACCAGCTGATGCGCATTGAGCAGGCGCTGGGTGACGATGCGCACTACGCGGGGCTTCATGCGTTTGTGCGCCGCACGTAGCACATCCGCCGGACGGTCCCCGTCCGGCACAGAAGGAATGCCTGTGGCCTCTGCAACGCTGATCCTTTTGCGTCACGGCGAAAGCCAGTGGAACCGGGAAAACCGTTTTACCGGATGGACAGACGTGCCGCTGACGGTCAGGGGGCTGCAGGAGGCCGACCGGGCCGGTGACGCGTTGCGGGCAGCGGGCCTGATGCCCGACCGTGTCTTCACCTCGGTGATGACACGCTGCGTTCACACGGTCTGGCGGGTGCTGGACCGTCTTGACCGCAGCTGGACGCCCGTGGAAAAGAGCTGGCGACTGAATGAGCGCCACTACGGGGCGCTGCAGGGGCTGAACAAGGACGACGCTGCCCGGATAATGGGGGAAGAGACTGTCCGGCTCTGGCGCAAAAGCTTCAGCGGCATTCCGCCCGCGGACGCGGAGGCTCCGGCGCAGCTGCGTCGGGATCTGCGCTACCGCCGCGTTGCGCTGGCCGACCTGCCTGCAACGGAAAGCCTGGAAATGACGCTGCGCCGCGTCATGCCGTACTGGCAGCATGCTGTGGTACCGCAGTTACGCTGCGGAAGTTCCGTTCTGGTTGTGGCGCACGGCAACACGCTGCGCGCCCTGACCGCCTTCCTGGACGGCATGCCTTACGACAGCGTGGCACAGCTGCACATCCCGACCGGCGTGCCGGTCGTATATCAGATGGATGCGGCCGCCCAGGTCGTGTCCCGTGATGTTCTGAATATTAAAAAAAAGGAGTGAACATGAATCAGCTTTTTGCCGTCATCACCGGCGGTGCTTTAGGGTGTGTTATCCGCTGGCAGCTGGGCGCGCGCCTGAATGCGCTTTTTCCGGACCTGCCGCCGGGGACGCTGCTGGTCAACCTGCTGGGTGGATTTATCATCGGGGCGGCCCTGGCGTATTTTCTGCGCCATCCCGGCCTCGATCCGGCCTGGCGGCTGCTCATTACCACCGGGCTGTGTGGAGGAATGACGACCTTCTCCACATTTTCAGCTGAGGTTTTTGCCCTGCTGCAGTCAGGCAGCTATGCCTGGGCAGCCGCCTCGGTGCTGATACACGTGCTGGGTTCGCTGGCCATGACGGCGGCCGGATTTTATATCATGACGCTGTGTGGTTAACCCGGACCGTACGGCCTTTAATCCAGGCGAGACCTCAGTGCAGCGACCGCTGCACTGAGGTCAGACAGTTCAGTATATTGTTCAGAAGCGCTCTCTGCGGGCCTGACCCGACAGGGTTTACGCCTGTAATGCTTCTCGTAAATCCGGGGCACTGTCGTGACAGAGTTTCAGGTCTGTCTGTTCTGGTAAAGGTCCCAGCGATTGCCATAGATGTCCTCAAACACGACAACCATTCCGTATTCTTCCTCCCGCGGCTCCTGACAGAAGTGGACGCCTTTTGCCTTCATAGCATTGTAGTCGCGCCAGAAGTTGTCGGTCTGCAGGAACAGAAAAACCCGTCCGCCGCACTGATTGCCGATAAAGCCTTCCTGCCGATCGTTCGACGCGCGGGCAAGAAGAATAGCACAGTCGCTGTCAGGGTCCGGCGTCACCACGACCCAGCGCTTACCCGGCTGCGGCGTGTCCTCAATCAGGGTAAAGCCCAGCTTATCGGTGTAATACTCAATTGCACGATCGTAGTCATCGACCACAACAGCCACATACCCCATACATCGCTTCTGTTTTCTCATCTGCGGCTCCATCAGTTACGGCATCACGCCCGCTATAATCAGATTTATATCAGATACGACGTTCGGTCGTCTGTACTGACTCTGCGCTGACACCCTCAGGCCGGACATTGTAAGCATCTGATCCGTCAGGATTGTGGATCCAGTCTTGTAAGAACCCGCTCAACCTTTTCAGCATCCTGCTCCAGTATGGATCTCTCATCGGGAGTGAGCGGAACCTCTTCGAGGTAACGCCGGATGGATGCTTTACTCTCCATTATCAGCCCGCGCGCGCTGTCTTTAAGCAGGTTAAAATCGCAGCCGATGCAGGCCATCCGGTGCTGACAGCTGCTCCAGAAAGGGTTCGTGCAGTATGAGTCACCCAGATCATAGTACGTCGCGGGTCCGGTCAGACTGGCGGCTTCCGGATCGTGGTCAATCAGCACGCTTATCATATGAGAGACCCTGTCGGCTTTGACGAACGAAGCGGCCAGCTGAGTCGGACGTATACGAATATAATGCAGGGTTGACTGTGGGGATGAATGGCCGGACCACTGCATCAGCTCATGTAAAGACATCCCCCCGGCAACACTGGCCAGTGCTGTAACGGCAGAAGCACGGCCGCGGTGGCTGGTAATGGGACCGCGTGAATCTTCCACAGACATACCCGCTCTGGCGCAGAGAAGCGGAATGACAGTGAGATTTATTATGTTTCTTCCCACCGGTTTACCCCGGTTCTGAAACAGATAACGAACTTTTTCACCGGTGCGTTCATCCGTAAATGCTGCCTGCTCCTGAGGACGCTCACTGAGCCAGATATCGACATATTTTTTCACAACAGACGAGACTGGCTTAACAAAAGCTTTAGACGTTTTGCCGGCTGGTACGCTGAGATAGCACAGAGTACCGGCCGGGACAGGGCTGCTGTTTTCCTGCAGAATGTCATCCACCTGTGGGGTAACGCAGTTCATTGTCAGGCGCAACAGCTCGTTCTGTCGCAGCCCGGCATGCGTCCAGATAACCGCCATAGCCTGAAGCATAGACAGGGGATAATGAATTTCGCTCAGCAAATCTTCCTGACGCAGGTTCAGACTCGCCCAGACCAGTCTGAGCCAGACCGGATCATCAATAACGCGGGGGCTCACGCCCTGACGAAACAGCGGTGTATCAGGCGTGGACAGATGGCGGGCCGGACTGAACGGTAGCACGCCTGCTGCGTGAGCTCGTCTGCTGCGCAGCCGAAGTCCTTTC